>SLNO01000010.1 GCA_007132975.1 Balneolales bacterium | reverse complement strand
TATGCCACATGATCCCGCGAGACGGACTGCGGCTGAAGCCCCATGACATTATATGACAGGCACATGCTGTCCTGATCCTCCAAAATCTGGCGAAACGGACTGCCTGAATGCCCAGCTCCGTTTTTTAATGGGCGCACATCGCAGTGGGCATCAATATTGAGGATATGGTGCGGCTGCTGCGCTTTTCGATACGCCAGGTAATGCCCATAGGCAGTTTCGTGTCCGCCACCAAGGATGACAACCGGCACTCCTCCGGCAATGAATGGCGCCACACGCGATGACAGTTCCTCCTGCATCTCTTCCATCCCGGCCTGCGGCACATCCCCCAAATCCCTTCCGTTGCGCAGCAAACTGGTAAACGCATCTACCATATCCGGCGGGGGAGTCATTTTGGACAGATACTTGCGGATAAGCGGCGGCGCCTGCGATGCACCCGGTCTGCCTCCGTTGCGTATCACCCCTTCATCCACGGGACATCCGATCATGATGAACGAGGGCTTCTCTACACCTTTTTCAAGGTCGTGCGGCGCTTCCTCCAAGCGCAACAAATCACCTATCCTCACATCATTTTTACCCATGATACCATTGTTAGAGGGTTTTTTCGTCTGCTTCATTGACAACACACTGACCACCAACCCAGACGCGTACAGCACTGTTTGGCTGGAAGTGGTACATCCATTGATTGACCGGGTTTTCCATCGCCTCGTCATTGGCGCTCTTCATGCCAGGCCTTTCCCTGCCACCGCGCCGATAGACTCCGTCCTCCGCCTCTATTTCCACAAAATCGGCTTTTTTTCCGGCTTCCACCGAGCCGGTGACACCGTCCAGCCCGAGGGCCGCCGCCGCGTAGATGGTCGCCCCCTTCAGCGCCTCGGACGGCGACATGTGCTGCAGCGTACACGCCATGTGCATGGCCAGCGGCAGATGATAACTGGGTGCCGATCCCGGGTTGAAATCGGTGGATACGGCCACGGGCACGCCCACTCGGATCAGCTCGCGCGCCGGCAGCGGCTTCTTGCGCAGGTACCAGGTCGCCAGCGGCAAGCTCACCGCGATGGTCCCGGCTTTCTTCATCGCCGCAATGCCCATATCCGAGATGCACTCCAGATGGTCCGCCGAAATCGCGCCGACCTCGGCGGCAAGCTCCGCACCGCCCGCCGATGTCAACTGATCGGCATGGATCTTGGGGATGAGGCCGGCCTCGCTGGCGGCGACAAGTATCCGCCGTGCCTCCTCCTGCGTGAAGGCCGGCGCATCAGCAAAAACATCGCAGAAAGTAGCCAGTTTGTGCTCCACCACCGCCGGGATCATCTCGTCGATGACCGCCGATATATATCCGTCACGGTTATCACTATATTCCGGCGGGATGGCGTGCGCGCCCAGAAAGGTACTCATGATCCGGACCGGCGACTGCATCCTGAGCCGGCTGTAAACGCGCAACTGCTTCAGCTCATCTTCCATCCGCAATCCATACCCGCTTTTGCACTCGACGGTCGTCACCCCCAGGGAGAGCATGCGGTGCAGCAAACCGGCACTTTTATCCAGCAGTTCATCCTCAGACGCCTCCCGCGTTGCTTTCATGGTACTGAGAATACCCCCGCCGGAGGCCGCAATCTCCTCGTAGGTTTTACCCAGGGACCGCATTTCGAATTCATCGGGACGCCAGCCGCCAAATGCCAGATGCGTGTGACAGTCCACCAGCCCGGGGATCACCAGACGTCCGCCGGCATCAAAGACTTCGGTCTGTCCGGAAAGCGGCACAAGGCCATCCTCACTCGCTATGTCCCGTGAGCGGTACCACTCCCGAAGCTCCCGCTGCCCGCCGGCATACTGGATGGTGTCCCCTTTCCACAAAACGACGGCATTACGTATCAGGTGGATGTGCGCCTGTCCACCCTGCATCGGGCAGACGGCAAGCGCGCCAATGTTTTGCAGCAGGCGGTAACGCTCGCCATTCCGTTTTGGCTTGGTCCTGGGTTTCGCTTCGGGATCCGGTTCCACGGCAGTGCGCCTCTTTTCACTGGTCACAACGGTCCCCTTTGGGATATCCATCTCGGTCACCGCGCTGGCGCCAACCGCCGCAGGCCCATCATCAACTCTTTCACACTGTTGCTTGCTCAATTCAGACGTTGGCATCCCCCCTCCACTGTGGTTATCATTTCAGGATCCCGCAACATTTCGATACCCCGGTCGATTTCACTTCGCATGAAGCGGTCTTCCTCAAGATGCGGGATCACCGAACGCAGATACTCGTGCGCCGCCAGCACGCCCCGGCCCGGTTTCAGCGGTTTGCGGAAATCGAGCGCCTGCGCCGCCGTGAGCAGCTCAATGGCCAGCACCACCTCCACGTTTTCAAACACCTGCAGGAGCTTGAGCGCCGAAATGCTGCCCATGCTCACATGGTCTTCCTGTCCCAGGCTGGTGGGGATGGAGTCGACCGAGGCCGGGTGCGCCAGGATCTTGTTCTCGGACACCAGCGACGCCGCCGTGTACTGCGGGATCATGAACCCGGAGTTGATCCCCGTCTCCTGCATCAGCAATTTGGGAAGGCCGTCGTGGCCCTCCAGCAGCAGATACGTGCGCCGCTCCGAAATGCTGCCAAGCTCCGCAAGCGCCACCGCGGCGTGGTCCATGGCCAGCGCCAGGGGCTGCCCGTGGAAATTACCGCCGCTGACGATATCGCCGTTCTCCAGCACCAGCGGATTGTCGTTCACCGAATTCAGTTCGGTCTGGATTACCTGCTTGCTGTAGCGCAACGCATCCCGGCTGGCCCCGTGCACCTGCGGCACACACCGCAGGCAGTAGGGATCCTGAACCTTGCCGCAATGACGATGGCTCTCCAGTATTTCACTGTTTACCAGCAGGCTGCGCACATTCTCCGCCACCTCCAGCTGTCCCGGATGCGGACGCAGCCGGTGGATGCGCTCGTCAAATGGCACGCTGCTCCCCTGCAGCGCCTCCAGGCTCATGGCCGCGATCAGGTCGGCCATGCGCACCAGGTGGTTGCTCCGGTACAGCACCCACGCCCCGTACGCCGACATGAGCTGCGTGCCGTTGATCAGCGCCAATCCGTCCTTGGGTTGCAGCGCCACCGGCTCCAGTCCGTGCTCCTTCAGCACCTCTGCCGCGGGAACTTGCGCCCATTTCCCGGAACCAGCACTGTTTCCGAAACCCGTCATGTTCCCGCTAACAGCACCTCTCCCACTTCCGCTTCCAGAACCCGTCCTGCCCCCACTCCCGGCACTCATTCCGCTCTCATTCCCCGCACCCCTTCCACGCTCATTTCCAGCACCCCTCAAGGCACTATCAACGTTGCCATACCCATCGCTCCAAAAAAACCCTTCGCCGATCAGCGGAAGCGACATATGCGCCAGCGGGGCCAGATCTCCCGACGCCCCCAGGCTTCCGCGCGACGGCACCACCGGCACCAGATCGTGCTTTATAAAATAAAGCAACCGGTCGAATGTGGACATCGACACGCCCGAGTAGCCCAGCCCGAGCGTGCAGAGCTTGAGCTGCAGCATCAGGCGCGATATCTCAAGCGGCACCGGCGGGCCCACACCCACCGCATGGCTCAGCAGCAGGTTGGTCTGCAGCCGCGAAAGGTCGCCCGTCCCTATCCGCTTCTGCGCCAGCGCTCCAAACCCGGTGTTGATGCCGTAGTACGGGTTGCCGTCTCCGAGTGCCCGGTCCACAATCTGCCGCGAGCGCTGCAGCGCCGCCCGATCCCCATCCAACCGCCGGATCTCCTTCCCGAGGTCATTATACAACCGGTCAATCGTTATCCGTGTTTGTTCCATTTTGTGTTTTATTAAACTTTTTATTGTGGATGGGTCTCTCGCCAGGTCAGCCACGCTTCAATGGGCGCAAGATTCCGGCGCAAGGTTCAACATCCAATCGAGTTCTCTATCCCACCGGCGTAAGTTTTTCCGTAACGGCCTCCCGGGCCGCATATATCAATCGTCATTGCGCGCCTCTGAGCCATTGCTGTTCTTGTTATCCGCCATGCCATCCACCATCGGCAGGTCCACGCCGCGTTCCCGCGCCGTGTGGACCGCCTCCTCGTATCCCGCATCGGCGTGCCGCATGACGCCCGTACCGGGATCGGCCGTCAGCACCCGCTCAAGGCGCCTCGCACCCGAATCCGTGCCATCCGCCACGCATACCATGCCGGCATGGATCGAATACCCGATGCCCACACCCCCGCCATGGTGCAGCGAAACCCAGCTGGCCCCGCAGGCCGTGTTGAGAAGGGCGTTCAGCAGCGGCCAGTCCGCGATCGCATCCGACCCGTCCCGCATCCCTTCCGTTTCCCTGTTGGGGGATGCGACCGAGCCCGTATCGAGATGGTCCCGCCCGATGACGATCGGCGCCTTAACCTCACCCGATTCCACCAGCTCATTAAATCTCGCTCCCATCACGGCCCGCTCGCCGTACTCCAGCCAGCAGATCCGCGAGGGCAACCCCTGGAATGTCACTTTCTCGCCGGCTTTCCGGATCCAGCGCGCCAGATGCTCTTTCTCCGGGAATGTCTCAAGCACGGCCCGGTCGGTACGCCGGATGTCTTCCGGATCGCCAGAAAGCGCCGCCCAGCGGAACGGACCCGACCCTTTGCAAAACAAAGGCCGGATGAACTCGGGCACGAAACCCGGGATTTCGAACGCATCCGCCATCCCCCGGAAGTCCGCCACCTGTCCGCGCAGGTTGTTTCCGTAATCAAAAACCACCGTTCCGTGCTTTTTCAGCTCCAGCATCGCCCGGACGTGCGTCACCATGGAGTCCAGCACTTTTTCGTCATAGCCCTCGGGGTCGCGCTTGCGAAGTTCCGTCGCTTCCTCAAGCGTATGCCCGGCCGGGATGTACCCCTCGCGCAGGTCATGCGCCGACGTCTGGTCGGTGACGATATCCGGCAGCAGCCCGTGGTCCGACTCTGCGCGCTGCACGATCTCCGGCATCACCTCGGCGATGTTGCCTACCAGCCCGACCGACACCGCCTCGCCGGCCTTTTTCGCCCGCAGCACCCGATCCAGCGCCTCGTCCAGGTCGTGCGAAATATGGTCGCAATACCCGGTCTCCACCCGCTTGCGGACCCTGGCCTCATCCACTTCCACAGCCAGGCAGACACCGCCGTTCAGCGTGGCGGCCAGCGGTTGCGCCCCGCCCATGCCGCCAAGGCCGGCTGTGAGCACCAGGCGTCCGGCCAGCGACCCGCCGAAATACTTCTGCGCGCAGGAGGCGAAGGTCTCGTAGGTTCCCTGCAGGATGCCCTGGCTACCGATATAGATCCATGACCCGGCCGTCATCTGTCCGTACATGGTAAGCCCGAGCTCCTCCAGCCGCCGGAACTCCTTCCATGTGGCCCATCGGGGGACAAGCTGCGCGTTGGAGATCAGCACCCGCGGGGCCTCGTCGTGCGTCCGGAACACCCCCACCGGCTTGCCGCTCTGCACAAGCAAGGTCTCGTCGTTCTCCAGCCGCTTCAAGGTTTCGATGATCCGCCGGTAGCACTCCCAGTTGCGCGCCGCCTTGCCGGTGCCGCCGTATACGATCAGTTCCTCCGGCTTCTCGGCCACCTCCTGATCCAGGTTGTTCATCAGCATCCGCATGGCCGCCTCCTGGTGCCATCCCTTGCAGGAAAGGTCAGGTCCGTGCGGCGCCCTGATGGGCCACTTGTGCAAATTTTCCCTCGTCATGGTCATTCTCCTGAGCTTTTGGTCCGTGTTCCCATACCGAATATAGTCTTCGGCGCGGCAAGCCGAAAGTGCCAGCTTTCAATACCAGCCAGCAAGGAAGGCAAAGTTGACACGGCATCATCCGTCCGGAACGGCAGAAACCACCAACCCGCCAGGCTCCCTGGAGCGGAACGTTGCAGGCCCCAGTGCCAGCTCATCCCGGCAAAAATCATTAAAGCAGCCCACTTCTCGTAAATTTTCTTGTGGATACGGCTGAAAATCGATGAATACGCTTGAGTTCCTTGCTGCAGTAAAGTACATTTTAATACAGGATAACTCTTTACATCAGGACCACTCCTGGCACAGCCCGCTCAAGGCGGGCAATCCTGTCTGCCTGTTCTTTCCAGGCTTTTCTGCCCCCTGCCGATTTGCTGGCCTGGGAAGCGAACGTACCAACGGACTTTCAACCTGTCAAACTATTTTACATGGCCGACAAATCCCCCCTCCAACAGTTCCTCTCCTCCCGACGCACCTTCCTGAAAAAAGCCGGCCTGCTCTCAGGGGCCGGACTCATCCTCCCGCCCGGCCTTGCCGCCCTCGGTGCCGGTCGCTCGACCGGTCAAAATGGCGAACCGCATACCTCTGAAGCGGACGGGGGCTACGTTTCTTCTGCTCTTGAGAAGCGGCAGGAGCGCCGCCCAGTGGCGGGACGCATCATACGAATCCGCGGGCAGGTTGCCGTTCAGGGGCGAGGCCTTGCAGGAGTGGCGGTCACCGACGGGCTCCGCATCGTTGAGACGGCAGACGACGGCAGTTATGAGCTGCTATCGGACGATCGGCGGCCTTTCGTTTACCTCTCCCTGCCGGCAGGGTACCGCATCCCTGTCAACCCCACCAGCACCGCCCGGTTCTACCACCGGATAGAACCCGACGACAGCGGCGAAATGCAGGCCTCTTTCAGGCTGGAACGGGACCCGCGTGACCACACCAATCACCGCTTCCTGATGATGGCCGACCCGCAGACCGAGAATGCCTATGAGGTGGAACGGTTCCACAATGAGACGGTACCCGATATCCGGAAGCTGGCACGCGATCTCGGTGACGACCGGCCGCTCTTCGGCATGGGTGGGGGCGACCTGATGTTCGACAACCTGGAGCTGTTCCCCGAATATGAAAAGGCCGTCTACAAAACGGGCATCCCCTTCTTCCAGATCATCGGCAACCATGATATCCTGTTCGATGTACCATCCACACAGGACTCCTACCGCGTCTTCAAGGAATTTTTCGGCCCCACCTACTACTCCTTTGATGTGGGCGAGATCCATTACGTTATCCTGAACAATATTTTCTGGTTCGGGGCGGGGTATGTCGGGTACCTTGACCGCGACCAGCTGGACTGGCTGCAGGCCGATCTGGCGCGAATAGAGCCGGGACGCACGGTGGTTGCCTCCATGCACATCCCGGCGTTCAGCACGCAGCACCTGCGCCTGGGCGGCGACCAGCCCTCACCGCGGCTCTCTACTGCCAACCGGGATGCCCTCTACCAGATCCTCGAGCCCTACAACGTGCACCTCCTTTCCGCCCACATGCATGAAAACGACCATATTTTTGAAGGAGGCCTCCACGAGCACAACCACGGGACGGCCTGCGGCGCCTGGTGGACCGGTCCCATCTGCTTTGACGGCACTCCGAACGGCTACGGTGTCTACGAAGTGCGCGGAAGCGAGCTGCGATGGCAGTACAAGTCCACCGGGTTCGACCACGACCATCAGATCCGGGTCTACCGGCGCGGTTCCGACCCGGACAAACCGGATGCGTTCGTTGCAAACATCTGGGACTGGGATCCGGAGTGGAAGGTCTTCTGGTACCATAATGGGGAGCGCCGGGGTGAGATGAAGCGCCACACCGGGCTCGACGCGCTTGCCGTGGAGCTGTTTGACGGCCCGGACAAACCCGAGCGGCGCACCTGGGTCAATCCGGTTCCAACCGCGCATCTGTTCCACGCGGCCCCGCCTGAAAACGCCGGCGAGATACGGGTGGAAGCCGTCAACCGCTGGGGCAAATCTTTCATGGCCAGAATGTCCTGAGGCACGGAAGACCTGCTGCTGCCCGCAGTTGCACAATAACAGCGGCAACTGGCAACCTCTCACTGACACAAAAACGCTAATGACGGCAGACAAGCCTTCTCCACCTGCAAACCTGATAACATCGCCCATCCATGTCGCGTTGCAATACTGAATGCACTCACCGGAAAAGTTGTTGATGTAATACCAAACAATCCTTCAATGAAAATGAACCCAGCCAAAAACTGAATTCATCATCCTTCAATTCCAACTACATCACAGGACAAAAATGAAAATGTAATGCCCCATCGACCCGTTACAATCTTGTAGCCCTGTCGATAAATACTGATATCCATTATTTCATTCAGAATTAAATTGCGAGGTGCTTAATGGTTACCGAAAAAATGATTAAAAAGCTCATTCAGAAAAACGGTCAGCGCAAAGTCACCCTGACTTTGCCAACCGAAAAAGTCGGAGACAAACGTCAGCAAAACCCGATTCGATTCAAAAATCTATTGACCCACGCTTCCGGGCAGCTTGTGGAGCGGGGAATGAGAGAAGATGAGGCGGCAGCTTATCTGCAACCCGCCAAAGAGCTGTTAGGTCAACCATTATTCTGGTCCAGCATGGAGCACGGCATGGTCGTCTACCTTGCTCCGGATTATTTTGAGGTGTTCAAAATTCCCTATGAAATCCGGGAGATGGTCTACGTCAACCAGCACTTCCGGATCACCCCGCTGCTTCCGATGATCAGCACAAATGGAAGCTTCTGTGTTTTGGCTATCAGCCAGGAGAACGTCCGTCTGCTGCGGTGCACGCGAACCAATGTCACCAATATCACCCCGGAAGAGATCCCGGTCACGATATCAGGGTGGCTGGACGAGACTCCACAGCCCCATATACAATTCCACACCGGTACCGAGGGTGACGGCGCCATGTTCTTTGGCCACGGCGCATCCGAGGAAGACCGCAAGGAAATCCTCCAGCAGTATTTCCGCGATGTTGAGAAGGGCATCACCGCCGCCATGAAGCGCATCAATGATCCGCTGGTGCTGGCCGGACTCAAAACCAATATTTCACTGTACAAAAAGGTCAACAATTACGGACGGATCCTTGAGAACGCCATTGAGCGGAACCCAGACGACCTGACAGATGCGCAGGTCCGGGACCACGGCTGGGAGCATATACGGGACTATTTCCTCAAGGATCTCTACCAATCTGTGGATGTGTACCGTGAGAGCCCGTCAGAGCGAATTTCCAGCGATCCGTCGGAGATCATCACCTCCACGATCATGGGCAAATCGGCGGCCATCTTCATAAAAAAGGACCACATCCGCTGGGGCAAGTACGACGATGCAAACCACAAGGTGCTTTATCGCAACGAACCTGGCAGTGACGATGTGGACCTGATGAACTGGCTCTCGATCAAGGGCCTGGAGACGGGCAGCAACGTTTATATACTTTCGCCGGATGAGATGCCGGACCAGTCCGAGGTAGCCGCGCTGTTCCGGTTCTGAAACGAATGCGGCTGCCCTGTAATCCCGGTATTCCTTTAGAGTATTGCCGTTTTGAGACAAGTCGGCAGCCGGTAACCGGCTAAATTGTCATGCCCTGAGTCTGACCAGGCGCTATTTCAGCCCAGCTGACGCTTCGTTTACGTTCAGGATGTGGTCCCCGATCTTTTCAAGCCGGTTGATGAAGTCCAGGAAGTAGATACCTGCCCTCGGGGAGTAGTCCCCGCGCTCAAGGCGCAGGTAGTGGGTTTCACGCAGCTCATCACGCAGGGAATCGATCTTCATCTCCATTAGCTGGGCTTCCTTCATGTCCACGTCGCCATACTCCCCGGCCATGTTTTCACGCATGAGCTGGAGCGCATCCTGCACCAGTTGCATCATGTCTTTGATCTCTTCCATGGCGGTTTCGGGCAGTTTGATATCCTCCGAATCCATCCTGTCGAACGTAATCGATATCTGATAGTAGAGGTCGGCGATGCGCTCCAGGTCATTGGTCATCCGGAGCATGCTTCGCACGCGGCGTGACGAAGTCCTGGAAAGGTTGAATTCCGACACGTTGGTCAGATACTGGGCAATCTCCAGCTCAATCTTGTCGGTGATCTCCTCCCGGGATTTCACCTTGTCGAGGAATTTCTGGCGCTTGTCTTTGTCCTTGAAAAACAGTCCATATGTACTGAAGCTGATCTTCTCGGTTATTTTTGCAAGCTGCTCTACCTCTTTGTAGGCCTCGTTGATGGACAGTTCGGCCGTGGGCATGAGCCCGCCGCTGATGTACGTCAGTCGTTTCTGTTCGTCTTCGCTGCCACGGGACGGCTGAATCCACGTTACCAGCCTGATGAGCCAGGGCACCGCAGCAAACAGGAAAACGACATTCAGCACATTGAACGTTGTGTGGAACAAAGATAGGCCAAGCGTGGCATTGATCCGTGCCTCCGGCGAATCATCCAGCACAGAGAGATGCGCCGGGGTAAAATTGATGATCATGAAATCCACGAACTTCAGGAAAAAAGGCATCAGTGCCAGCATCCAGATTACCCCGATGACATTGAAGAAAAAGTGGAATCGTGCCGCACGCTTGGCGTGAACATTCCCGATCAGGGCCGCAATATTGGCCGTTACCGTGGTACCAATGTTCTCCCCGAGAATCATGGCTGCCGCAATGGGGAAGGTGATCCAGCCCTGAGCCAGCATAACAAGGGTGATGGTTGTGGCCGCACTGGATGATTGAGTGACCAGAGTCAGAATAGTACCGACCAGAACAAATATCAAAACTGTGCCAAAACCGTAATCGGTAAACCGGTTGAGGAATTCAAGGATTTGGGGATTTTCCTGGATGTCCGGCACCGCATCCTTGATGAACTCCAGTCCGATAAACAATATCCCGAAACCGATCATGGCCTCGGCTATGTGCTTGAGTTTGTTGTTCCGGACAAAAAGGAACGGGAAGAAGATCCCGATCATACTCACGGCTATAGGAGTGATCTGGAACCGGAACCCGAAGACGGATACCATCCATGCCGTTACCGTGGTGCCAATATTGGCCCCCATGATCACACCGGTCGACTCCAGAAACGTCAGCAGGCCGGCATTCACAAAGCTTACCACCATAACGGTTGTGGTGGTGGAGGACTGGGTAATGGTTGTAGCGGCAAAACCTGTAGCCACCCCGGTCGCCCGATTGGTGGTCATACCCTTGAGAATCTTCCTGAGCCGGTTTCCGGCAATTTTCTGCAACCCCTCACTGAAAATTTTCATTCCGTAAATGAAAATACCCAGCGCCCCTATAAGTTGAAGAAAATCAAAAAGTGTGTAGGTCATATCTATTTTATAACCGTGCCTGCTTCCCAATAACCGACTCTACGGCCTGAAATTGATGGGAAAGATAAGCACACAGTCCGCCAACATCCAAATGGCCAACGCAATCCAGGCCACCGGTATGAACAATTTGTTACTATTATGTAAAGTACTCCGCAAAATCCCGCCTTCTAGCCCAAATTATCTGCATACACACCTCCCGGCCGAATAAAATGTTAACAATTCGGTAACAAACAGGTAATACACGGGTAACATAGCCTGCCTAAACTTCGGTTGTCTCATGGAAAACCGATCTATCGGGCATTTTCCACATTCTGGCAATCAAAACAAAACTTATGATCAAGCTAAAATCAGCGCTTGCCGGTGCGCTCATCGCCGTTCTGGCGATTTCCTGCGGCGGCAATGGCGACGAAGGGCGGCAGGACCGCAGAGACCGGGTAGATATCCTCGGAGCAGGTGCTACGTTCCCTGCTCCACTTATAACCGCCATGGCGGATGAATATAGAGACCTTACGCGAAACCGTGTGACCGTCAACTATCAGTCCATCGGTTCCGGCGGCGGTATCAGGCAATTCATTGAGCAGACCGTGATGTTCGGCATGACCGAGGCGTTTCTCTCCGAAGAAGTCATGAGCAATGTGGAGCAGGCAACCGGCGGACGCGCATTCAACCTGCCGATCACCGTCGCTGATGTTGTAGTGACATACAATATCCCGGGTGTGGGATCCGGACTGGTTTTCGATGGTGCCCTCATTGTGGATATCTTCATGGGTGATATCACCCGCTGGAACCATCCCAGGATTGCAGAGCTTAACCCGGGCAAGGATCTTCCAAACCTGCCGATCACGGTCGTCCACCGATCCGACGGATCCGGCACTACCAACGTTTTCACCAGCTTCCTGAGCCGTGTTTCTGACCGCTGGCGCAACCGGGTCGGCTATGCAACCAGCGTCAACTGGCCAACCGGTATTGGCGGAAACGGCAATGAAGGTGTAGCCGGCGCAGTCCAGAATACCCCGGGTGCCATTGGCTACAACAGCTTTGCATACGCATTGCTCAATAACATGGCTTATGGCTCCGTGATCAATTCAGCTGGCAACGTGATCCAACCCAGTTTTGAAGCTACCACGGAGGCCGCCAACATTGAGCTGCCCGATGATACCCGCATCCTGTTCACAAACACTCCCGCCGAGTACGGGTATCCCATAGCCGGGTTCGCCTGGATGCTGGTGTACGAAAACCTGGATGCCAACCGGGCCATCCGCACACGAAGAGAAGCGGAGGAGTTGGTCCGGTTCCTCGCCTGGAGCATTGTCGAGGGACAGGAGCTATCTGAGATGCTTGGTTTCGCCCGGCTTCCGGAAGCGGCAGTCGAAAAGAGCCAGCAGATGATACGACAAATCAAGTGGGAAAACGAATTCATCGGCGCGGAAGTCCTTGACGGTCTTGCCGCTGCGGGAAGTCCGAATCAATAAATTCCATTAACCTTTGATGAAATCAGACAGTAACTCTGGCAGCGACTACACCTCCGAAGCACAGGAACTGCTCCGGCGCCCGCCATCGGCATTGTACCGGTGGCTGGGCGACCGGATTTTTTCCGTCGTGGTGGTTTTTCTGGGACTCAGCATCATTGGACTGGCAGTGGCCATGGCTGTCGTCCTTTTCGGTGAAGGAAGCCAGAGCATCCGGCAGTTCGGGTTCCTTGGCTTTGTCAGGGGCACCACATGGGACCCGGCAGTGCAGCTCGTCTTCGGAGCTTTTCCGTTCCTGTTTGGAACGCTGGTCACCAGTGTGGCGGCGCTCCTGATCTCGTTCTTCCCGGCCATTGCCGTGGCAATTTTTGCGGCTGAATATGCGCCCCGCTGGCTTGCCGGCATCATTGACAACCTGGTGCAGCTGATTGCCGCCGTACCTAGCGTGGTAATTGGTATCTGGGGTATCTTTGTGCTGGCTCCCTGGCTGCGCGACAATGTCTACCTCCCGGTATTCACCTGGGCTGAGGCAAGCCATCCGGCATTGCTCCCGATCCTTGGCAACCCCATGGGTTATGGCATGGCTACCGCCACCATCGTCCTGGCACTGATGATCGTCCCCTACACTACGGCCCTTGCCAAAGACGCCATCAAATCCGTTCCGGTGGAGCAGCGCGAAGCGAGCCGCGCGCTCGGCGCCACAAAATGGGAGGTGATCCGCATGGCCGTACTGCCATATGCAAGAGGCGGAATCCTCGCCGGCGCCATTCTTTCACTTGGGCGCGCCATCGGGGAAACCATGGCCGTTGCCATGCTCATCGGCAACAGGAACTCCCTTCCATTCTCCATTTTCGGTGCCGGCGCCACCATGCCGTCTGTCATTGTGAACGAATTCCGCGAGGCCGTTGAAAGCCTGCATCTATCCAGCCTTATGGCCATAGGGTTCACACTTTTCGTAATTGCACTGATCGTCAACCTGCTGGCAGCATGGTTGACCCGCAAGTTCTCCATTAAAGGGGGGCAGGTGATATGAATCGAACATGGTTGTTTCCCGTTGACGCACATGGGCAAGATCACATTCTGCCATGTGAGTTCATTCTGAGCTTATAAATCCCCTGTTTTAAACACATGAAATGTCCATGACCGTAGCCCGGTCACGCATGAGCATGATTAAAAACGTCATGGACATTCTATCTGACTATATAAATCCAACATTTTAAACAGATGAAAACGCTGGTTCAGAGAAATATCCGTGACCGCATTATGGAAAGCCTGCTGGTGCTAAGCACCATCGTAGTGCTGCTTCCCTTGGTGATCATTATCGTGCACGTAATCGTCAACGGTATCAGCGCCCTTAACTGGGACTTCTTCACCCAGGAACTCGGCTCGCCGTCACGCGCCCTGCAGGGACGTCCCACCGGACTTGTGCACACAATCCTTGGGACCCTGGTCGTCGATTCCATGGCCCTGATTATGGCTATTCCTATTGGCATGGGAGCGGGCATCATGCTCTCCGAGTTCCCTGACCATAAGCTCAACCCGACTATCCGTATAATGAACGACACCCTTAACGGTATGCCCGCCATACTCAAGGGTCTTTTGGCATTCGTGCTGATCGTCAAGCCCATGGGCACCTTCTCAGGTCTTGCCGGGGCGGTGGCGCTGGCATTTGTCATGATCCCCATCCTCGCACGGACTACGGAGAGCGCGCTCATGTCGATCCCCTGGTCCATCCGGGAAGCCGGTCTCGCCATTGGCCTCCCCCGCTGGCGCGTGGTGCTCTCCACAGTAATGCCGGCCGCACGTTTCGGCCTGGTTACCGGCACACTGATCGCTTTCGCGCGGGCCGCCGGCGAAGCGGCTCCGCTGCTTTTCACCTCTTTCGGCAACAATTACCTGCCCAACCACTGGCTGGGCATGATCCTTGGTCCGGCCGACACCCTGCCGCAGCGCCTCTACAGTCTGGCCATCAGTCCCTATACCCACTGGCACTCCATGGGCTGGGCGGCTGCCATTGTACTGCTTGTATTTGTCATCCTCTGCTTTGGGACAGCTCGATACCTGACCCGGCAGAAACACTAAGCTACCTGAAAACCAATATCATGATGAACCTCAACAGCATATTCACATCGGCCAGAAATCGTTTCCTGGGATTGCCAGTCTATGGTTCCGGTACCAGCGCATGGTCCGGTTTTGTGACAGCCTCCGGAAAATCCGCGGAGCGATCCACTCGAATCCCCGGCCCTGCGGACTCATCGGACACCGGGAACACCAGTGCCGGTGGAAAAGCGGACAGCATTCCCGGCACCACACCTGGCAACAATCAGTCATCCGTACCTGTTCCGGATCTGGCAACCAGTCAGGATAAGGCTGCAGGTGCGGAACCTGCTGCAGAAAAAAAGACAGCAACCGGCAAGGCCATTCGGATGGAAACGCATGATCTGACCGTTCGCTACGGTGAAAACGTCGGAGTGCGGGATGTCTCACTTCCCATTTACGACAAGCAGGTGCTCGCTCTGATCGGTCCGTCCGGTTGCGGCAAAACCACCTACCTCCGGGCGCTCAACCGCATGCACGACCTTACCCGGGGCGCTGTAGTCACCGGCAGCGTGTTGCTTGACGGCAAGAACATCTACGACAGTGAAGTGAATCCGGTGGTCATCCGCCGACGTATCGGCATGGTATTCCAGAAGCCCACCCCGTTCCCCACCATGTCGATTTATGACAATGTGGTGGCCGGACTCAAACTGGTGGGCATCCGCAAAAAAAACCTGCTGGATGAGGTCTGCGAGCGGGCTCTCAAACAGGCCGCCCTGTTTGACGAGGTCAAGGACCGTCTGAAAAGCCCTGGTTCCAGCCTTTCGGGCGGACAGCAGCAGCGTCTCTCCATTGCCCGAGCCCTGGCCGTTGACCCGGAAGTGCTTCTGATGGACGAACCCACCAGCTCGCTGGATCCGCAATCCACAAACCGCATCGAAGACCTGATCCAGGACCTTAAAAAGCAGGTGACCATCGTTATAGTAACGCACAACATGCAACAAGCGGCGCGGGTATCCGACCATACCGCTTTCTTCTATGTGGGCAACCTGGTGGAACACGGTCCTACCAAAAGTATCTTCACCAAACCGAAGGAAACCCGCACCGAAGAGTACATCACAGGAAGATTCGGGTGACAATCATGCATTGCAGGCACGGTTATTTCCGGCATCGCCTGCGAAATTAACGGGATCACCGGCACCAGCCGGTCACTGCAATTCACACTTTTTCATAACCCCAATTTCAGGGAGTACTCACAATGCGTACCGCCTTTCTGGAACATCTCAAAGAGCTAGAGTTCGAACTTTTCAATATGTCCGGCATGGTCATCCAGGCCGTCAACGGCTCTGTGGACGCGCTCAAAGATCGCGACATCGATGCAGCCAAACAGATCAGGAAAGACGACATTCACATTAACAACAAGCGTTTTGAAATTGAGGAACAGTGTATACATCTCATTGCTACACAGCAGCCTGTTGCCACTCAACTAAGAGAAATAATAGCTATACTCAACATCATCACGGATCTGGAGCGCATGGGGGACCATGCTGTCGGCATCTCCAAGATCGTGGTCAAACTGAACGGCATGGAGCCGGTCAAACCGCTGATCGATATTCCAAGGATGACTGAAATTGCCGCCGGGATGATCAGCCAGTCACTCAAGGCATTTGCCGACCGGGACGTCGAAAGTGCCCGGGAAATCACCCTTATGGACGACCGGGTGGATGAGTTGTACCATCAGGTGGTACGGGAGCTGGTCTCCATAATGATCGAGGATCCGCGCACCATAACCCGGTGCACCTACCTCATATGGGTGTCCCACAATCTGGAGCGCATCGCTGACCGGGTGACCAATATCTGCGAACGGATTATTTTCCTTGTAACCGGCGAACTGGTGGAGAACATCTCCAAAAACGACTGATCGAGGAGGAACTTCACTACCGGTTCCAGCCCGCATCGTCAATCCCCTTCAGCAACAGCTGACAGACCTCCTGCCGGCCCGGGCGGCAACCCTCCGACTGGCAATGTCCGCATCCCCGCAACCCCTTGTCGGGAAACCAACCTTTCGCACCACTCCGCCAGACAACGCAATCTGGTTTCCCTCTGACGCTTTTTCTATCTTGCCGGACACCCGTGCAAGATTTGAAAACCACACGCTCCATAGCATCCCGCCACTTCCCCCGAATGGTCTTTCGGAACGGGGAACGCCTGCTCTGGAACCCTCTGAAACGCCAGGCGCTCAAGATTCGTCCAGAAGAACGGGTCCGGCTCCAGATCCTGGAGTATCTCATGCTTCAAAGCATGGTTCCAGCGTCGCGCATTGCTGTTGAAAGTCCGGTTCCATCCCGCTTTTCACGCGGACGTACCGACTTGCTCTGCTATGACGGGCAGTTCGCTCCCTGGCTTCTCATCGAGTGCAAGGCAGAGAATGTGCGCCTGGGCCCCCGCGCCGCCACGCAATCGGCCGTCTACAATCGCTTTGTAAAAGCTCCCAACCTGATGCTCACCAACGGATTGGAGGACGCGCTGTTTCAGGTTGCAGGAAAGCTGAAACCCGTTGACCCGTCCGGATATCCCGGCGAACTCTTGCCACTCGAACCAGACTGGCACTCGGACGACCCGGAATACTGGTCAGCACGCGGTTTCTTCCAGGCCAAGCTGCCCGACACGTCCGCCAGGCCGATTGCCCGGCGGCTGGCCCAGCTCTACCACCTCGCCGGAGAGACCCGCAGCTGGCTTGAGATCCCCACCCCGATCCATCCGCACCCCCCTCCCCACTATCACCTCCTCCTTTCGGCTGAAAACCAACCGGACACCCTTATTGCCGTTTCCCTGCGAGCCACAGCCCCCGACCAGGCCGTCTTCACTGCCGTCGCCAATCGAAAAAAAACGAATTTCGCCTTTTTCCTCTGCTCACTCGGCACAGATGGGTACTTTGGCGAGCCGAAGATTGTCCAACACCGCACTGGCAAAGATTACCGCAGTGATAAAGATCGTCGCAGCGGCAACGACCGGCACCGCGCTGGCCGCGCCTCCAGCCACACCGCCGGCGAAAGCAGGGACCACAGCACGAGCCGCAACCCTGACCAAAGAGCCGGGCACAGCACCGGGTCATCCGGTCCCATCCACCCCGCCATCCCCGAAAGCCATCATATTGACAAGCTCAATGAATTCTGGTTCCGGGTGGATGGGGATTCCGGCACGCAAACCACGCCGGAGCAATCGGCTCTGGCGGCACGCGAGCTCTCCGGGATCCTCGAGCGCATCCTCACAGGCACCTGACTCACCGATACTTCTTGACCTTCTGATACGTGACTCACTGATACCAGACCACCGAGACCCCACAAACCCAAACTCCCATGCACCACGAACATCGCAAGAAACTTCTCACACTGTTCAAGGATGACAAAGACAGCGTCCTCTATCTGAAGGGCGGAACCGTATCGCACCGCTACGACACCGACTTCGAGTACCCCTTCCGGCAGGAGTCCAATTTCCTCTACCTCACCGGCGTGGATGAGCCGGACATGTCCGCCGTGCTGCATGCCGGGTCCGGGGAGTACGTGCTTGTGATCCCCCGCCGCGATGCCAAATTCGCCGTGTGGATGGGCTACGTCCGGTCCACCGACGAGTACTCCGACCTGTACGGGCCCGACCGCGTGATCTACGACGACGAACTCTCCGACTGGCTCAAAAAGCAGGCCCCCGCCAAAGTGCACTGCCTGCCCGGCTCCGAGAAGGACATCCGCCAGTTCGGCCTGGACCCTGACATCGGGCACCTGAAAGATGCCCTGGCCTGGTGCCGCGTGATCAAGTCCGAGGGCGAGATCGCCTGCCTCAAGACGGCCGCCGCCGCCGCCAACCAGGCGCACCTCGAAGTGATGCAGGCCGTCTATGCCGGCGCCTTCGAATATGAGATGAAGGCCGTTTTCGACTCCCATGTGGTCAGGCACGGGCAGATCCACGCGCCCTACTCCGGCATCTTCGCATCCGGACCCGGATCGGCCATCCTTCACTACACCGGCAAGCATCGCCGCCTCGGCGACGGCGAGCTTTTTCTGGTGGATGCGGGTTCGGAGCACAACGGTTACGCCTCCGATATCACACGCACCTACCCGGTCAACGGCCGGTTCACAGCGCTGCAGGCCGAGCTTTACGATATCGTGCTCAACGCCCTGACTACCGCGCTCAACCTCGTGCGTCCGGGCAACAAAATGGAGGATGTTCACCTTGCCGCCGCCCGGGCCATCATCACCGGCCTGCGCGACACCGGCCTGGTGAAGGGCAACCCTGACGAACTGATGGAGAAAAACGTCTTTGCCCTCTTCTTTCCGCACGGTCTGGGCCACTTCCTCGGACTCGACACCCACGACGTCGGCGGGTATCCCAAAGGCACGGAGAAGATCGACCGTCCGGGCCTTCGCTTCCTGCGCGCGCGGCGCATCTTTGAACCCGGAATGGTGCTCACAATCGAGCCCGGCCTCTATTTTATTCCGGCACTGCTGGAACCGGCGCTGTCCGAAAAGGAGGTCTCCGGCCACCTCAACGCCAAGCGGCTGCGCGAGCTGTTCGATTTCGGTGGTATCCGCATCGAGGACAATGTGGTGGTGCGTGAGGACGGACACGAGAACCTCACCACGGTGCCCAAAATCCGACAGGAGATCGAGATGGTGATGAGCTGAGCCGCGGCAGCACGGCCGGTCTGTCAGCCTCTACCGCCATAATGCAGCACAAACGGCCGGGTGGTGAGCATTCCCGTTGTGCAGGACTTTTGCCGATGCCTGCGCACCGGCCCCATCCACCCGAAACAGGCTGTGACTTTTCTGGATAGGGAGCGTTCGATTTGTTACCTTTATGGGATATCCGAATTCCACCATCCAGCACCAGAAATGTCATCCAGTTACAAAGCCCTGACCCGCGCTTACCGTCCGCAGACGTTTGACGACATCGTCTCGCAGGAGCACGTAAGCAACACGCTCAAAAACGCCATCGAGAACAACCGGCTGAGCCATGCCTACCTGTTTTGCGGGCCGCGGGGCGTGGGCAAGACCACCATGGCGCGGGTGCTGGCGCGCACCATCAACAATGTGGATATGGATGTGGACGGGGAGCAGCTCAACAACACCCTGAACATTGTCGAGATCGATGCGGCGTCCAACAACAGTGTGGATGATGTCCGGAGCCTGCGTGAGCGGGTGCGCATTCCGCCGCAAAGCGGGCGCTTCAAGGTCTACATCATCGACGAGATCCACATGCTCTCCAAGGCGGCGTTCAACGCCCTGCTGAAGACGCTGGAGGAGCCGCCCGCGCACGTGATCTTCATCTTTGCGACGACCGAGCCGCACCGGATCCTTCCGACCATCCTCTCGCGCTGCCAGCGGTTCGATTTCCGGAGGATCACGGTGGATGAGATCGTGGCGCGGCTGGAGCTGATCGCGCAGAGGGAGGAGATCGAGATCGATCGCGAGTCGCTGCATGTGATCGCCAGAAAGGCGGACGGGGCGCTGCGGGATGCGCTGGGTATCCTGGACCAGGCCATCGCCTTCTGCGGGACCAGCATCACCTACGACGAGCTGCACCGGGCGCTGAATATCGTCAGTTCCGAGCGGATGTTCGAACTCACCGACGCGCTGATTCGCAGGGATGCGCGGGCCGGCATGGCGCTGCTGCACAACCTGCTGCACATCGGCAACGACATCCAGGAGTTCCTGGCCACGCTCACCGAGCATTTCCGAAACCTTTACCTTTCCCGGGACAGCCAGAATTTCTATCTGATCGAGGCTACCGACGACACGCGCGAACGGTTCCAGAAGATGGCTTCTGCTTTTTCCGAAGACGACCTGATGCGCATGATGCACATAGTGCACGAGGCCGAGTTTTCGATCCGTCAGGCACAGCAGCCCCGGATCCATCTGGAAATCACGCTGCTGAAGCTGTTCCATATGACGCGCAGTGACGGCCTCAGCGAATTGCTGCTTAAACTGGAGACCCTGGAGCAGAAACTGGCCCAGCAGGGCAGCGGAACCGGAGCACAAAACGGCGGTAGTGCGACGTCAACCGGGTCAAAATCTGCTAGCCAGCCAAGCAAGGCTGCTCCTGCGCCCAAAACTGAAAGTCCGGCAGGCGCCTCTGCTCCGGACGAAAAACCCGCCAGCTCACAAAGCAAAACCGGTCAGCCCGAAAAGCGAAAGGAACCCGCACGTCCGCCTGTCCCGGAAACGGAATCGGAGCGCCAACCCCGCACACCCGCACATTCTGAAAAGGCCGAAAAGCCTTCCGTGACACCCGCTCCCTCCGGAAGTCCGGCGGAGGACAGCTCTCGCCGGCAAGACAGACCCGGTCCTCCCCCGCCACCGGCTCAGGAGCCGGGCCGCATCCAGCAACCCGGCGAAGAGCGCCGCCTTCGTGACGAACCGGACATCTTCGGCGCCCCGGCATTTCGGCGCCCCCAGGGACACCTGTCCCCCGTAACCCTGCCGGAAAGAGGCGGCGATGCGGAATCCGGGCGCGAAGTCCGGGGCAACCTAGCACTATCACCCAAGCCCAAGGAGCTGGGCAAACCGGCCCCATCCAAAAAGACATTCAAGAAGCCGGACACCCTGGACGATCTGAATGCCATGTGGCCCGAGTACCTGAGCAAGCTCCAGGCAACCACCAGCTCCATGCTCTACTTTTCCATCCAGAAGACACGTCCGGTGCAGCTCAGAAAGAATGTGGTTACCCTTGAGTGCAGCGACAGTTTCACTTCGGATATCATCCGCGAGCAGCAGCGGAAATTATGCGACACGGTGAAAGAACATTTTGGATACGCCTTGCGTTTTACATCACAGCTTGTGGAAAAAGAACAGCGAACCGACACCATCCACGATCCCTATGAACATTTTTCCGAGCTCCAGCAAAAGGATCCCAAGCTGAAGAAGCTCGTGAATCTGTTTGGTGCAGAACTTGAATATTAACTCCGAAAAAACAGGAGCCCTTATATGAATATGGCAGATATGTTTGGCAAATTGACGGAATTCCAGAAAAGAGTCGGTGAAGTCAAACAACAACTCAGCGAACTGGAAGTGGAAGCGGAAGCCGGAGGAGGCATGGTCAGAGTCACCGCCAATGGCAACCGTGAAGTCACATCCATCAAGCTTGACAGGGATATCGTAGACCCCAACGATGTCGAGATGCTGGAGGATCTGATCACCGCCGGGATCAACCAGGCGCTCAAGAAAGCCGAGGAGGCCGCGCAGGACAAGATGGCGGAAGTGACCAAAGGCATGCTGCCCGGCGGCATGGATCTTGGCAACCTGGGCTTCAAGTGAGCAAGTCTATTATCTCTACATCTTATTACAGGCCAGTACGATAATGCAGCTTATATCAGAAACGCTCGAGCAGGCCGTGGAGCAACTGGCCCGCCTCCCGGGAATGGGTCGGAAATCGGCGCAACGCATTGCCATGTTCCTGCTCAAGCAGAACGACGAACAGGTGTTCCGGCTTTCCCGCGCCATTTCGGACCTGAAAAAAAACATCAAATACTGTTCGGTGTGTTACAACATCACCGATCGGGACCCATGTCCTATTTGCCAGTCGGAGAAGCGCAAAACCGGTGTGATATGCGTTGTGGAGGAGCCGAAGGATGTCTATGTCATCGAGCGGACCAAGGAGTTCGGCGGTCGCTACCACGTTTTGGGGGGCGTCATCTCACCACTCCAGAATATCGGTCCCAACGAGCTGCGTATTAACGAGCTGATCCACCGCATCCGCGACGGTGAACCCATACGGGAGCTGATCCTGGCGCTCAATCCGGATGCCGAGGGCGAGGCCACCGGTTACTATATCAACAAACTTGTTCATCCGATGGGTGTAGATGTCACGCGTATCGCCCACGGAATCCCCATGGGGACCGATCTCGAGTTCATCGACGACGCCACCCTGACCCGGGCATTCGCGGGCCGCCAGACATTTTGAGACGGATAAAGCAGACATTTGAGACGGAAGATGCCCTCATTGCATAATAATGGGTGATCATTTCTTCCCACTTTTCGGCCATCGTGTCTCCTCAAATCCGCCAATCAATTAACCCCCAATGACCCTCATCCACCCGGTTTCTTATCGCCCCCGGAAGACAATGTGACAGAGTTCAGAAATAGAACTGCATCTGCATCATAACCACGTGCGCGGGATCACTGAAGTCTATTTCGTCGGCCTCCAGGGACCGCAGGCTGTATGAGAGCATAATGCGGTTTTGCGTGAACGGCTTGCCCAGCAGCGCACTCAGACTGTAGGATCCACCAAGAGTGGCGAATACTTGCCGCGTTTCGTCAAATCCGCCGCCATCGCCATACCAGTATTCGCCCATGGCGTAAAGCTCCACATGCGGAGCAACCAGCACTCCGGTAAACAGGGATGCGCCAATGTAGTTCTCGATATCAAAGGGAGCTACTTCCTGATAGCTGATACCGATCAGGTCCGCCTTCACCCTGAAGGGCTGATCGCCCGGCAATGGTCCCCAATAAGCATGGGCGGAGTAGGAGATGTAGTTGCGTCCCACCCGGCCGATTTCCGTCAGTTCATTCCTGGACGTATTAACACTTGCATAAGCACCCAATTCCAGGCGGTCCCGACCGGCCGGCCAGTGGGTAGCCGCGGCACTGAAGGCAAAACCCTCTGTTTCGATGCCACCGGTCGAAGGATCGCGGCTGATGCCCAGGTTGTAGTTCCACCGGTTGAACCCATTGTGTAGAAACCCGCGCAGTTCCCAGCGAGGCGTGTTCCACAATGCCTCAATGCCATAATCCCGACCATCGGCACCTATGGTCATCCGGGCCCACATGTCCGATACGGCCGGACGGTCGATGGCATCAATTACGGCGTGTCCGGTGCGCGCATAAGCCCTTGGCTGTGCCCCGACAAAGCGGCCGGCACGCAGTGTCAGGTTGTCATTAAACCGGTACTCCCCGCGGATATCCAGGAAAGTTGGTGTTGCTCCGGACCCCTCCATCTGAAGGAAGACACCGAGATTCTCGCCAAAACCGGCCGTAAACCGCAGACGCAGCCTGCGCATGCCAAATCCAAGGCGTTCCTGCCTTTCACCCGCAGCGTTAAGATCCGAGGCATAAGTGACCCTTGGCTGCAGGGTGCCGCCCAACCGGAGGGTAACATCATCCCCTACAGTTCTTACAAGACCCGCCTCGGGCTGCTGCGATAAGGTTATTTCCGGGATTGTCAGGAGAGCCGAACATCCTGCTGCAAGTAATAACGCTTTGATTTTATTCATCGTAAATTCGCTTCGAGTGATATGATTTCTCGTAATCCGGCAGCCGCCGGACTTATGACTGGTAAAATTACACCTCCTGTTTTAATTCTGTATGAACTATACCGGCAATAAACAAGGCCATAAGTTTCCTTGAGGACACTTCCGATCCTCCAACGCGGACACGTGCTGCATCGCGGGTTGCAGATTCAGAAAAGCCGCGTTTGATGCAAGTCCCTCTTTTCCGCTTCCTCAATCCTTGGCCTTGCATGACCACCCCGGTAGATGGTCAGCATTTCGGGTGTGAACTTGCGGTCATAGGCTCGCCGGGCAAATCCCTCCAGCGCCCGCTGTCCGTTGCTGGTGATTCCCAGCATTCCGTTATCATATTCCTGGATGAACCCGAACTGGCGGAGGTCGTTGACAATCAGGAACGACATCTGCGGGATGGTCCCGGCATGCGCCTCGATATTGCTGCGGTGGCAGTTGTCTTCTGGTGGATAAATGGTCATGCCAAGTATAGCAAATTCCACATCCGTCATGGGGTAGCCTGAAGAGTCCTTCGTCAGCAGTTGGTCCCAGGCCGGCTGGCTGTAGTAGAGCCCGAACCAGAACTTTGCCTCCTTCACCAGCTTTTTTGTCCGGGCACACGCAAAATACTCCCCCGTCGGCGCCCGCCTCGGCTCGCCCCTGGTACGATACATCCCCACGATCGATGCCAGATCCAGCACCTTCAAATTGGGCGGATATACAAAAAAGTCCGTCGACTTTATTTGCATGGCTTCCTCGCTAACCTGTTTTTTGCTTGATCAAATCAAGTACCGCACCCATATCCATGGATTCAGGATCCTTGTTTTTGGGGATACTGATGTTCTTTTTCCCGTACTTGATGTAGGGTCCGTAACGACCGGTCATTATCTGGATCTTTTCACCGTTCTCCGGGTGCTCCCCCATGTCTTTGATGACGGAGGAGGTCTTTGCTTTCTGTTTCTGGGATTTCTTTTTCAACAACTCCAGCGCCCGTTCAAGCCCGATCTCCAGAATATCATCATCCTTGCCCAGCGACTGGAATGTTCCGTCATGGACCACATACGGTCCAAACCGCCCAAGACCGGCTTTGATCTCCTTGCCCGTCTCAGGATGCTCGCCAACGCTTCTGGGCAGGGATAACAGCTTGAGCGATGTTTCAAGATCCACTTCCGTTTCTTTCATTCCCTTGGGGAGTGAAACGCGTTTGGGTTTCTTGTTGGCGTCAGTGACCTCCCCAAGCTGGACATAGGGCCCGAACCGGCCTGACAGCAAGAACACCGGCTGGCCCGTTTCCGGATCCTGTCCAAGAGACTCCGGTCCCTGTTCGCTTTGCTTTATGAGTTTTTGAAGCTTTTCGACACTGATATCGCTCGGGGCCATGCTGTCGGGGATCGATCCCATGATTTCCTCGCCATCTTCTTTCTTTACCTGGACATAAGGTCCGAACCGGCCAAGAAATACACGCATCCCGTTGAGACCCTCAACAGGCAGGGAGATATGGCGGGCATCCTGCGGGTCGATGCGGGACTCCTGTGTTTCCACCATATTCTTGAGTCCCTTTTCCCCCTCATAGTACGATTTCAGATATTTCAGACGGTCTTCTTTACCGGTGGCAATATCATCGAGCCGCTGCTCCATCTGCGATGTGAATTTCTCATCAACAAGGTGCGGAAAGTGTTTTTCCAGCAGCTCTGTGACAGCAAAGGCCGTAAATGTGGGCACCAGCGCATTGCCCTCCTTTCGGACATAATCGCGCTCCATTATGGTCCCGATAATGGTCGCATAAGTGCTCGGCCGCCCTACACCGTCCTTTTCCAGCTGCTTGACCAGGCTGGCCTCTGTAAACCGCGCCGGCGGCTTGGTTTCATGTTCCACCGGCGCCACCTCGTGACATGCCAGCTTACCGTCGCGCTCAAGTGCCGGCAGCGGCTTGTCGCGGTCCTCCAGCACGGCCTCCGGGTCGTCGCTGCCTTCCACATAAGCCCGGAAAAACCCGGGAAACAGCACCTTCTTGCCGGATGCCTTGAATTGCGCTTTGGACGCATCCGTTTCCGCCAGGATATCGGCATTGGTAAGTTCGACGCGGGCATCGGCCATTTGTGTGGCCATAGTGCGTTTCCAGATCAGATCGTAAAGTTTTGCCTCGCGGCCGCTTAGCGGCGTGTCGGATGGCGTCCGGAAACGGCTTCCGGCCGGACGGATTGCCTCGTGCGCTTCCTGTGCCCCTTTTGCCTTTTTGGAATATGTTCGCACTTTCGGGCTCAGGTAATCTTCGCCGTACATTGACTCCACTGCTGTCCGCGCCGCCTGAACGGCCTGGTTGGACAAATTGGTGGAATCGGTACGCATGTAGGTTATGTATCCTTCCTCGTACAGTTTCTGCGCAATGCGCATCGTGTCGCGAGCCGAATAACCGAATTTTCTATTTGCCTCCTGCTGGAGGGTCGATGTGATGAACGGAGGAGCCGGGGACCTTTTCTGGACTTTCGACTCCACGCTCAGCACACTCCACTCCGCAGCGGCAAGCTCCTTCCCAAGATTTTCCGCCTGCTCTTTGTCCAGCAGCACCACCTTGTCAGGTTTTTTCAGTTTGCCTGTGGATTCGTCGAAGTCCTTTCCTGTGGCCAGCCTGAGATCGTCCAGATGTGACATCTCCGCCTCGAATTTCGCCGAACCCTGCACGCCATCATTCCCGGAAGCGCTCAAGACCGCCTTGAGATCCCAGTAGCTTCCGCTCCGGAAACGCATCCGCTCCCGCTCGCGATTGACAAGCAGCTGGACCGCAACCGACTGTACACGTCCGGCCGACAGCCCGGGTCCGATCTTCTTCCACAGCAGCGGCGAGATGGTGTATCCCGCCAGCCGGTCCACCACGCGCCTTGCCTCCTGGGCATCCACAAGGTCCTTGTTGATGTCGCGAAAATCACGCAGGGCATTGGAAATGGCCTCTTCCGTGATCTCATGGAACACCATGCGTTTGACGGGAATCTTCGGCTTCAGCTCATCTATGATATGCCAGGAGATACCCTCGCCCTCACGGTCCTCGTCCGTGGCCAGGATCAGCTCATCCGCTTCCTTTACCAGTTTCTTAAGACGGGTGACCGTCTTTTTCTTTTGCGGTGAAACCACATACAGCGGCTCATAATCGTTGTCGACATCTATCCCAAGGTTGGCCCACTTGTTCTTTTTCAGTTTTGTTGGGATCTCCTTGGCCGATGCCGGCAGATCGCGGATATGTCCGTTGCAGGAATCCACGGTCATGGATTTCGGCAAGAACTTTTTAATGGTTTTCGCCTTGGTAGGCGACTCGACAATTATGAGCGATTTCATGTGTTTATAATTTTCGATTCATATCGTCACATAGAATGTCCATGACGTTCTAATCATGCTCCTGTGCGACCGGGCTACGGTCATGGACATTTCATCTGTTTAAATCTTTTCGATGTACAAGGTCACATAGAATGTCCATGACGTTTTTAATCATGCTTCTGTGTGTCCGGGTGAAGCCAGGTCATGATTCCAGCTCACTGATCTTCTCCAGCAGCTCTCCGGCGTGGTTGGCCGTGTCGACCTTTTCGATAATGGCCTTTACAGTTCCATCCGTATCGATAAAATAGGCAGAACGGGAGGGGCCGTGAAAGGTCTTTCCGTACATTTTTTTCTCCACGAGGGAATCCGCCGCCTGTGCAAAGCTGTGGTCCGGATCAGAGGCAAGAATATAGCCAATTCCAAGTTTCTCGGCGTACTTTTTGTGAGAATTGCAGGAATCCTTGCTGATCGCCACCAGTTTGTAGCCTTTTGCAACGATCTCGTCCGCCTTTTCAGCCAGGCTTTTGTTCTGGCGGTCGCATCCACCCGTATTGTTCTTCATATAGACGGTGACAATCACCGGCCGGTCCAGCAGATCGGAGAAAACTACGCTTCTTTCCTCGTTTCCATCCACAATATCCAGCGTAAACGAAGTGTCGATTTTTTCACCAGGCTTTATCATTGTTTATCCTTCTCATTCTTGTTTCTGTTTTCTATTGGATAAGGATAGGCCATAATCCTTACAGGTACAAACTACGAATCTGCCGTACGGGTTCGCCTTTTTTACAAAATTAAGCAGCTTGCAAACGGGATAAATTGCGGCAGTGAGCCATTATAGACCCCGCATCGCCTGCACCATCCACAAAAAAATCTCCGGACGCATCCTCCATTTGAAACCATGACCCGAAACAAGCTATCTTGTGCGGTAACAGGCTGCCGGACGGTCCATGATGACTCCAGCCCCGGCAGGCCTCCGTTGCACGCTTTTTCCAAAGGGTTTCCACCTATTCCGCTATGACAAATTCCCCCGTTCTCGAAATCAAAAACACCGACGAAGAATCACTGCTCGCCCGGATCGATCAAGCCTGTGACCTCATGGACAAGATCTACCGGGACGGATTCTATCCCAAGATGAAAATCACCCGCTCCTGGTCGGAGCACAATCCGGTGATCGAGGGGGAGTTCGCCAAGCCGCAGGTCTATCGCTGGTACCTTAAACGCGAGCTGACCAAACTGGTACGCGCCGGTGCCGAGGTCGCCATCTCCCCATCCCGCGAATGCGTCTCGCTCAATGACCCCAAGCTGCTGGATGCGATCGACGAAGACCACTGGGACTTCACCAAGAAGAAACTGTTCCTGTTCCGCGCCGAGCGGATCGATCTGTCGCTGGACCGGCTGCAACATTACACCGGCACCGATGCGCGCGACTTCCAGCGCTACATCATGTTCACCAACTATGACATGCATGTGGAGGTCTTCAAGCAGCGCTTCCCCGACTGCGTGCGTCCGTCCCGGAATGTCCAGATGCCCGCCTATCACCACAAGGTTAAAGACAACCTGGGGTTCAGCCTCATCAACATCGGTGTTGGTCCCTCCAACGCCAAGACCATCACCGACCATATCGCCGTGCTGCGACCCGATGCCATGATCATGGTCGGGCACTGCGGGGGACTGCGTAACCATCAGGAGATCGGCGATTTTGTGCTGGCTTCGGGCTACATGCGGGCCGACGGCGTGCTGGATGCGAGCCTGCCCAAGAACGTGCCCATCATCCCTAATAACATGCTCAACTACCACCTGCAGTCGGTGCTGGAGGAGGAGATGATGTCGTACCGCCTGGGCACCGTCTACACCATCGACAACCGCAACTGGGAGTTCATGAAACGGCGGGTGGTGCATGAGATCCACATCAGCCGGAGCATTGCCATCGACATGGAATCCGCCACCGTCGCCACCAACGGGTTCCGCTACCGGATCCCAAACGCCACGCTGCTTTGTATTAGCGATAAACCATTGCACGGCAAGCCGAAACTTGGCGAGGCCGCACAATCTTTCTACCAGAACTCAAAAGAGCGGCACCTGGACATAGTGATCAAGGCGATTGAGCTTTCCAAGACCAATTTCCCGGGCGGGCTGCCCACTGCGAGCATACGCGCCCTCGACGAACCGCTCATGGGCGGCACCTGACAAGGCAACCCATGCACCCGATCCGCAACTGCGAAACCACAGTCGACAAGATCCTTGGGTTGCGCGCCCGGGAGTTGCGCGCCGGCAAACCTGTGGATTCCGCCCGTTTTCCGGAGGATCAACACCCACACACCTTGCATTTTGCCGCATTCACCGGCGACCGTGTGGTCGGCTGCCTCACGCTCATCCGCACTTCCGGTGGCGGCACACCCTCCTGGCAGCTGCGCGGCATGGCCACCGACAAGGCCTGGCAGAACAAGGGCATCGGAAAAAACCTGCTAACCTGCGCCGAGGAGCGCCTGCGTAATTTGGTTTCGGAGCAGCCCGGTGCGTCAGACGCCCGGATCTGGTGCAACGCCCGCACCGGCGCGGTGCCTTTTTATGAGCATCTGGGCTACAAAAAGGTATCGGACGAATTCATGATTGAGAAAATCGGTCCGCACTACAAAATGGAGAAAAAAATCTTGTAAGGGTGGATGGGGCTCGCGCTCTTTATGGCATAGCGGTTCGGTGCTGGAAGTACCCGGCGGTCACAGTGGCACCAAAACCCCATTATGCACTTCAAGTGGACCCTTTTCACCATGAGAGCACGCAAACTCAAGATTTATGATCCCGGCACAGAAAGCACAAAGCGCCTTGTACGGGACCTTTCCGAAGATGAGCAGCCCAGGGAGCGGCTGATGCGTTTCGGCACAGAGACGCTGACCGATGCCGAGCTGCTCGCAATAATCGTGCGCACGGGCAGCCGCAGGATGAACGTCATTGATACCTGTCGCACCATGCTGCAGCATTTTGGAGGCCTGCACAAGCTGGTACGAAAAAACTGGCGCGAACTGCGGGTCATCGAAGGCGTTGCCGATGTCAAGGCCATCACACTGGAGGCAGCATTCGAGCTTTCTCGACGGCTCCAGTCTGGAAACGGCGGCGGCAAACCGCTGTTCTTCAAAACACCGGATGATGTCGCCGCATATTTCGGCCCGCGGCTGCGCGACCTGCAAACCGAGCAGTTCCTGGTGGTCTTCATGAACGCCGCCAAAGCCGTGACCGGACATCAGGTGATCAGCAAAGGTGGCAAAACAGCAACCGTCGTGGATCCTGCCGAGGTGATGCGCCAGGCCATCATGAACGAGGCCAACAGCATTATCATCGTCCACAACCACCCGTCCGCCAACCGCCGCGCCTCCCGGGCCGATATCGCCATCACAAAAAAACTGATCGAAGCCGGTGAAATGCTCGACATCAAAGTCGATGACCATATCATCATTGCCGGGTATGACTACCTGAGCATGCGCATCGAAGGTTTGATGGGATAAATCCCACATCCTGTCCCGGAAATCTTGTATATTTGGTGCTTCAGAACAACCAGAAATCCGCCATGCAAGAATACCTGAAGCAGCAGATCGCCAGGACGCTCAAGAAACTGGCCCCCGATCTTGAAGTACCCGAAATCACCATTGAAAAACCCCGTTCTCCCGAACACGGGGACGCCGCCACCAATGTGGCGCTGACACTGGCCAAAGCCCTGAAAGACAACCCAAGGTCCATCGCTCAGAAAATCGCCGACAACATGGACCTCTCCTCCGGTTATATCCGACAGGTGGAAGTGGCCGGACCCGGTTTCATCAATTTCCGATTCGCTGACAACTGGCTGGCCGACCAGCTGGCAGAAGCCCACAAAATCGGCAGGGAGTTTGGCAAGGGGCAGATGCTGGAAGGCAAAAAGATCCAGGTTGAGTTTGTCAGCGCCAATCCCACCGGACCTCTGACCGTCGGGCACGGCCGCAACGCCGTCCTTGGCGATACCATTGCCCGGGTGCTGGAATGGGCCGGGGCCAATGTGCAGCGCGAGTACTACTTCAACAATGCCGGACGGCAGATGAGGGTGCTGGCGGAGAGTGTCCGGGCCCGCTATCTGCAGGCCGTCGGTGATCCCGCGGAGCTGCCGGAAGGAGGCTATGAAGGCGCCTACATATCTGATATCGCCGAAAAAGTGAAACAGCAGCACGGTGATTCCCTGCTCGGCGAGGAGCACCTTCCCGTCTTCCGGAAAGCGGCGGAAGAGGAAATTTTCGAGGATATTCGCCGCACCCTTTCCCGTATGAACATCACCATGGACACCTTCTTCAATGAAAACACCCTCTATGAGGATGGGTCCATTGACAAGGTGATCGCCACGCTGCGAAACGAGGGTCTCGTATATGAAGAAGATGGCGCCACCTGGTTCAAGACCACCGCTTTCGGGAAAGACAAGGACACCGTACTTATCAAAAGCTCGGGCGAACCCACCTACCGGCTGCCAGACATCGCATATCATATCAACAAACTTGAACGCGGCTTCGACCTGGCCATCGACATTTTCGGTGCGGACCATATCGCCACCTATCCCGATGTCGTTTCCGCCGTACGTGCCTGCGGATTCGACAGTGACCGCATCGATGTGATCGTCTATCAGTTCGTGACCATTGTCAAGGACGGCAAGCCGTTCAAAATGAGCACCCGCAAGGCGAATTTCGTCACGCTTGATGAACTGATGGATGAGGTTGGCGCCGATGTGACCCGGTTCTTCTTCCTTATGCGCGCCCCCGGCACGCATCTGGAGTTTGACCTGAACGAAGCCAAGCAGGCCGGGGAGAAAAATCCCGTCTTCTACCTGCAGTATGCCCACGCACGCATCCAGAGCATCATGCGCAAAGTGCGCGAGAACTACGATTTCTCCGGTAAAACACCAGATTTCAGCCTGCTGACCCATGACTCCGAAATAACGCTTGTCAAGCGGATACTGGAGTTCCCTGATGTGATCCTGCTGACCGCAAGCCAGCGCGAGCCGCATAAACTGATCCAGTACCTCAACGAACTGGCCACGGCTTTCCACAAATTCTACCACGACTGCCGGATCCTGGGCGAAGACGATCCTGTCGCATTGGCACGGACCGAACTTCTGACGGTAACTGCAACAGTGCTCGCAAACGGACTTGGCATCCTGGGTATTTCCGCACCGGACAAGATGTGACGGATTGCCATCCCTTTGGCCGTGGCTTGCTCCACCGTGCACCAGCGGTCTCTGGATAGGCATCCGAGGGGGCCCGGCTTATCCAGCCTCCGTTAGCTGGCTACGAAGCCGGTTGTTCCGTTTTGGCCGAAAGGCTACGCCGGCTTTTGCAAACAGGCCAGGCGCATCGCTCCTGCCACCCGGGACTCTTTAACAACAAGTCCTGCTTCGCGGAACATGGCATCGGCACCTGTCTCGTCCGGAATCCAAACTCCTCCCGGAGCAAGCGTACTTGCCAGAAACTTTGCGGTCAATCCTGTGGGAACAGACCGAACCAGGTGCATAACCACGGCGGTTGCACCCGGTTTGAGTACCCGCACCATTTCAGACAGCACCCGCTCCGGCTCGGCAAGCTCATTCAGTGTGCCACCCATCACTGCGCCGTCCATGCATTTATCGGCAAGGGGCATTGCGGCGGCATCACATCTCAGATATGCCGCCCTGCTTTCGCGATACTCCTCTGTCTTGTGCCTTGCTTTTTGGAGCATTGGCAAAGAATAGTCAACAAGGATGACCCCTGTGCCTGGCGTACCGGACATGATCGCCCTCGCATAGACACCCGTGGAACATCCAACGTCCAGATATTTGCCGCCAGATACCGGCTGAAGCATCGATAGCATAATTTGACACTCCCGCTCCAGCGTCCATTCACCGCGCGTAAGCATGCCCGAGGAAAATCTTCTCCAGAGCGGCTCATATACGGCAGATGTCAGTCTCCAGGTGTTGCTTCTCTCGGCCATGGAGCGAGGGGTAAAGCGCAGCAAACCGCCTGGGCTCCTGGTCGCCATCCTTCCGGATTTGAAGGATACGATTTTCCCGCCTGTCTGAAACAGGTCTTCCGGCACCCATGGCGCCCCGTCATCGGGTAGAGCCCCCTCTCCTTTACTGCTGCCGCCCATATCGGGCTTACACCTTTGTTTTCCCGGCCCCCCCGGCACGGGATTTGCCCAGTCTGATTCTTGACCACTCATACGCTTCACTCAGTGACCGGGCCGTTTTATGCTTGAAGCCGCGTTTTCTGCGGTCAAGCGATTTGGACATCCAGATAACCGACGAGAGATACAGCTTCATGAGGGGGGAAGAGACCACCACTGCAGTTCCCGCAAGCTGATGAAGATCCGCCTCCATGAGCCAGCTCACCAGTTTGTTGCGGGCCTCCTGCGATAGACGATGCATCTCCCTGAGATCCATCACAAAACAGAAATCCTCGTCCCTGGACTGGTACTGTTCAAGCTTACCCAGGAACTGTTGGATATCCTTCCGTGTCTCGTTTCCGGACAGCGTAATAATGACAATCGGCCAGCGATTCTCATCAATATTTATTTGTGCCATAAAAGCTGAATAATTGCGAAAAAACAGTCCTCGACCTAAAATCCGCCTTAACCTATGTGCTTGCAGACCCGATAGAACGCACGCAGGCGGTTATGATTGCGCCCGGTCTTTATTTTATCCAGGCGTTTTAGATTGCATGCCTGGCACTTTTTGATCCAGGCGCTTTGATTATTGACCCAAACGATTTTTTTTTAAGACCATCCAGCTGTTTTTCAACAATTCTGAACGGTTGCGATTGCATATGCTAAGATACACTTTTTTGGATTACCAAAGAAACGGGAGCTCCTTTTTCCACCCCCAACATTTGCTGCGCATTCCCTTTATTAATAGCAATTTCAAGCATTCCCGAACTGCCCACAAGCGCAACTGCTTCTCCGTCAGGCACTTCGGAAAAAGTTTCGGAAATTTCCTTCAGGATGGTATTTCCGACGTAGATTTTGAACATCGACTCACGGTCGTACTGCCGGATGAACGACTCGGGAATGTTGGTGATCAGGTTGCCATAGCGGTCAATATGCATCACCCATCCCTGCACACCTTCATCGTCGGCAATGGGCTTGGCCCACCGGTAAGCCGTAAGCTCTTTGAGTTCGCTTCCGAAATGCTCGGGCGGCTCCCCCTTGCTCAGCCAGGCCGCCACCGGGGCAAAGATATCACGCCCATGAAAAGTGGGTGAAACGGTTTCACGCCAATACCTGGTTTCCGTCAACTCGAAAACGCGATGATCCTCGCTCTCTGCCACAAGGGAAAAAAGCCCGTTGTTAGGCCCCACGAAAAGCTGGTCGCGAACCTGTACCAGCACCGGACGGCGGGTGCCGCCAACCCCGGGATCTATGACAGCCAGGTGGATGGTCCCGGGCGGGTAGAGAAAAGCCGTGTTCTTCAGGACCCAGGCCCCGGCCATGATATCCTGCGGCGGCAGATCATGGGAAATATCCACGAAGCGAACACCGGGAGAAATACCCAGAATCACTGCCTTCATCGCGCTCACATAGTAGTCCTGACTACCAAAATCGGTCGTCAGTGTAATAATACGGGATGGAGAAGGCATGACGGCATCAACTGTACGTGTTCAGCATTACCGGCATCACCAGCATCAGCATGTCTTCATCGTCATCCTGCACGGAGGGACGCACGATACCGGCACGGTTGGGAGTTGAAAATTCAAAGACAACTTCCGGATCGTCGATGTTGTTCAACACATCCATCAAATAGCGGGCATTAAAACCGATTTCCATGGGCTCGTCGGTGTACTCGGATGCGATGCTTTCCTTGGCCTCACTGCTCATGTCCAGATCCTCAGCCGATATCACGATTTCATCCGGCTTGAGCTCCAGGCGGATCTGTCGTGTGGTGGAGCTGGAAAACACCGACACCCGCTTGACCGTCGCCAGCATCTGGTCACGGTTGATCTTCAGCGTCTTGTCGTTTTCCCTCGGTATCACCGATTCGTACCGCGGATATTGCTCGTTGATAAGCCGGGTTATCACCTGTGTGTTTCCCGACTGAAAGCTGACATGATCTTCGGTAACCACCATTTCGCAAGACGCCTCATCAAGCGCCTTGGATACCAGTGTAAGTGCTTTTTCGGGCACAATGAAAGAAATAGGCCCGGATGATGAGATGTCCTTGCGCACCAGACGCACCAGCCGGTGCCCGTCCGTTGCCACTACCCGGCTCTCCTCCTCGCCAATATCAAAAAAGACACCCATCATGGCCGGACGCAGATCGTCACTCGAAACAGCAAAGCTTGTTTTCTTGATGGCATCCTTGAGGCTTGCCGTATCCGTTTTGACCTGCTTCCCATTTTCAAGCAACGGCATGTCCGGAAAATCCTCCGCCTTCTCGCCGGCCAGTTTGTAGGTACCCTTGTCCGTTCGGAACCGCACCTGGGCACGCTCGTCCACTTCAAACGTAACCGGGATATCCGGTAGCTGCCGGAGCGTTTCCAGAAGCCTGCGCGCGGGAACTGCCACCGCCCCCTCGTTCTTCACATCGGCTGCCACATATTCAATGATACTCACCTCCAGGTCCGATGCACTCAGTTTGATCCGGTTGTCCTCCGTTTCAAACAACACAGTCTCAAGGATGGGAAGGGTCGCCTTGTTGGGAACGGCGCCGATAACCGCCGACAAACTTTTTACCAGCTCGCCGCTTGTGACATTGAATTTCATAGAATTACCTGATGATTGGGAATGATTTATACCTATGGTTTCGTGCAAAAGGTAAAGTACAAAAATCCGGATTGTATTCTAAACATAACTCGAGCCTGTTGCAACACCTCGCAACCCTTTGGCAGGCTGATTCCTTTCGCTCCTTTTCGTATATTATTTGAAAATAACGGACAAATACCGTGCGTTACCAAAAGCATACGCAGATAATCACCGCGTATATGTCCAGTATTCCGTACTGATTCCGCATCCGAACCTGAGGCGCACCTGCTCTTACCCGACACTCCATGCCAGTCTGATGATCATCCGAGGTTTCCTTCTTTCCCTGCTGCTATTACTGACAGTCTCCCCATCAAACGGACAGGCTTTTGAGGAAGCCAAATACGGCGGCGATTTCCTATCCGTGGGTGGAGGCGCACGTCCCCTCGGCATGGGAAGTGCATACACCGCCGTCACCCGCGACGTGCTGTCCGGTTACTGGAATCCCGCAGGCCTTTCGGGAGTGGATAACTGGCAGTTCGCCTACATGCACTCCGAACGTTTTGCAGGTGTGGTTGGATATGATTACGGCGCCGTGGCCATGCCCATCGAAGGTACCGGCGGCGTGGTGGCCCTCAGCTTCATCCGCCAGGGTGTGGATGGAATCAAAAACACTCTCCACGCGTGGGACCCCGAGCAGAACCGCCCTCGATCCGATCCCACCAGCTACATGCGGGAATTCAGCGCCTCAGACATGGCCCTCTACCTCTCCTACGCCAACCAGCTCACCGGCAATTGGCACTGGGGGCTCTCGGCCAAGGTCATCCACTCGCGCCTCGGACCGTTCGCCAACGCATGGGGCTACAGCCTTGACGCCGGCCTGCAGCACCGCGGTGAACGCTACAAGTTCGGGATCAACCTCGTCGATCTCACCACCCTCATGAAGTTCTGGACCGTCGACCAGAACGAGCTGGCCGCCCTGCAGGATTTCATCAACCCCGAAACCGGCAGGCCAGAAACCCTCCCCGAAGGCACCAACGAATACGTCAAACCCTCCCTCAGGATCGGCGCCGGACGCTTTTTCGATTTCGGCGACTTCACCCTTCTCACAGCTGTCGACACCCACATGCGTTTTGAAGGCCGCCGCACATACTACCTGAATGCCGGAGACGTCAGCTTTGAACCCGGCATCGGCGCCGAACTGGGGTACAAGGACCTCATCTTCATCCGCGCCGGCGTGACCGACGTCCACCTGGACGACCGCAGTAACATGTACGTCTCACCTACCCTGGGCACCGGAATCAAAGTCGGGGCATTCATGGTGGATTACGGGTTCAGCAGCTTCGCCGGTATCGCCTCTGACCTCGGTTTTACCCACCGGATATCCCTTCAGCTGACCCTGTGAAACCAGCCAACAGGACACCCGGCACGCCCCAGCCTCCCACCGTCATAATTGCGGGTCCGACCGCCACCGGAAAAACCGATCTTTCACTGGAGCTGGCCCGCCGTTTTGATGCGCCCGTGATCTCCGCCGACGCCCGGCAGTGCTACAAGTACATGGATATAGGCACCGGAAAGGTGACCCCCGACATCCTCGCAGAAACTCCACACTACCACACTTCCTCTCTCAGCCCTGACGAACCCTTCACCGCAGCTGATTTCCACGATCGGTTCCTGGAGTGGAGTCGCGAAATTGCTGAGCAGGGCAAGCCCGTTATCGTCGCCGGCGGAAGCACGCTCTACATCGAGTCACTCATCCGTCCACTCGATCAACTCCCACCAAAAAACGAAGCCAATATCCGGGAGCTGGAGCGAAAGGCCGAACAGGACGGCCTCGATTCCATCCAAAATAAACTGAGGGAAGTGGACCCGGCCTACCTGGAGCGCATTGACGGCCTGAATCGCCACCGGATGTTCCGCGCCCTGGATGTCTGGATGCAAACCGGCCGTCCCTTCAGCAGCTTTCACAGCAACCGTCCGCTGAGCCCTCCGAAAAACATGCTGGTGATCTGCCTGGACCGCGACCGGCAGGAGCTTCATGACCGAATCAGCAGACGGGTTGACCAGATGATCGCCGACGGGCTTGTGGACGAGGTCCGCAAAATCCTTGGCATGGGCTATGACCCTGGGCTGCAGGCGCTCCAGACCGTCGGTTATCGCGAGGTCATTGCCCATTTGCACGGTGAGTACACAGAGACCGAAATGGCCGCGCATATTAAGACCGGTACCCGGCGCTACGCACGTCGCCAACTCACATGGTTCCGGCGCTGGGAACAGGTCACCTGGATCCTCCAAACCGGTAAACCCGAAAAAAAAATCGCCGACAAGGTCTGCAAGATGACCGAAGAACTGGCAGCTGAGGCCTGAATGCTGTACCTTTCGAAGATTCCCAAACCCCCACAAACCATGTGACCATGCAGGTAGATATAGTAATCACCCTTCGCGAATCCATCCTTGACCCCAAAGGAAAAGCATCCCATCACGCACTTGAAAATCTGGGCTTCAATGAGATATCAGCCGTGCGCATCGGCAAGTTCATCCAGCTGGAGGTCGATACCGACGATCCTGCAAAAGCACGCGAAATGGCCGCCGCAGCGTGTGAAAAGCTGCTTGCCAACACGGTCATGGAGAACTATGAAATCCGAATCCCGGATTCCACCACAACCTGATCCCATACATCTGGTATGAACCGAACATGGCAGCCTCTGGTTGACACTCAGGGGGATGATCAAACCCTGCCATGTCAGTTCAATCTGACTTTATGAATCCAATGATTTTAAACACATGAACTTCGGAGTTATCGTCTTCCCCGGATCCAACTGCGATCACGATGCCTACCATGCCCTGAAGCACATCCACGGCATCGACACCTCTTTTATATGGCACAAGGATACGGACCTGGGTGATGTGGACGGCATCATTGTCCCCGGCGGGTTTTCCTACGGTGACTATCTGCGGAGCGGAGCCATTGCCAGGTTCTCACCGGTGATGACGGCCGTCGCCGATTTTGCCGCCAAAGGCGGACCCGTACTCGGCATCTGCAACGGGTTCCAGATCCTTCTGGAAGCGCACCTTCTTCCCGGCACCATGATGGCCAATGAGCATCTCCGCTTTACCTGCAAGTTCGTCAACCTGCTCTGCGAAAACCGTGACACCCCCTTCACCGCCGAGATTCCCGAGGGTAAAATCCTTTCCATACCGGTCGCGCACGGCGAGGGCAATTACTACGCCGACGGCGACCTGTTGAAAAAGCTGGAGGATAACAACCAGATCGTCGTCAGGTACTGCGACGCACAGGGTGAGATCACACCGGAATCCAACCCGAACGGATCCACCGCCAGCATCGCCGGAATCTGCAACCAAAAAGGAAATGTTGTCGGGATGATGCCCCATCCAGAGCGGGCTGTCGAGGAAAAGCTGGGCTCGGCCGACGGCCGCCACTTCTTCGAATCGGCACTCGCACGCATTGCCTCCGCAACGTAACCTATTGATGGCCATGTCCCAACAGGAACGTCAGCGGCTCCACTGCAAAGACCTTGTGAAACGGTACAAGAAACGTACCGTTGTGAACAATGTCTCCATCTCCGTGAACCAGTCGGAGATCGTTGGATTGCTGGGACCCAATGGCGCTGGAAAAACCACCACCTTCTACATGGTCGTAGGTCTGATACGCGCCGAAAAAGGCCGCATCTATCTCAATGACAAAGACATAACCACGCTCCCCATGTACCGGCGCGCCCGGTACGGCATCGGATATCTCTCTCAGGAAGCCAGTGTCTTCCGCAACCTGACAGTACGTCAGAACCTGGAGTCTATCCTTGAATTCTATGACCTCGGCAAGGCCGAAAGAAAAGAGCGGGCCGACGAACTCATCGAAGAATTCAATCTGCAGACCGTGGTCAACAGCAAGGGCTTCAACCTCTCCGGTGGCGAACGGCGTCGCACCGAAATCGCCCGCGCCATGGTCACCAAACCAAATTTCCTGCTGCTTGACGAGCCCTTTGCCGGTGTCGATCCCATTGCCGTCGAAGATATCCAGCAGATCATCTCCGGACTCAGGCAGAAAAACATCGGGATTCTCATCACCGACCACAACGTCCATGAGACCCTGGCCATCACTGACCGGGCTTACCTCATGTTCGAGGGCCGCATCCTCAAGGAAGGCTCTTCTGACTTTTTGGCGGAGGATGAAGAAGCAAGAAAGCTCTATCTTGGCGAGCAGTTCCGGCTCGACCGGTACAACTACGAAACGGAAAGAAAACCACAGCAATGACTGTAGAAGAAATCACCGTCCAGGAACTCAAAAAGATTCAGGACAACAAGGAACCCGTTCTGCTCATCGACGTGCGGGAAAAATTCGAAAAAGATCTTGTGGATATAGGCGGATCGCTCATCCCGCTCGGACAGCTCTCGGAGCGCGTTTCCGAACTGGAATCCCACAAGGAAAAACCCGTTATCATCTACTGCCGAAGCGGCGCCCGCAGCGCTGAGGCGTGTCGCATCCTCATGTCCAATGGGTTTCAGGACGTCAAGAATCTGAAAGGCGGGATCCTCAAGTGGGCTGATGATATCGATCCAAGCCTGCCGAAGTACTGATCCCGATCGTGTCGGAGGTCCGGCACCCGGTCCTGAACGGGCCAAGGCCTGTATATCACAAAGCGTGCGTGCACAGACGCACGGAGCTGCCGGATTATTGGTCAGACGTAGGCGGCAATCTGGTTCAACAGCTCTTCGTTGCTGCTGGTGCGCTTGAGTACCTGCAGCAAACTGGCCATCGACTCTTTCGGTGACTTTTTGAGAAGGTATCTGCGTACCATATTGCGCTCTTCCAGCGAATCATCGATGAACTTGTCCTCGTTCCTGGTTCCGGAAGCCGCAATGTTGATAGCCGGGAAAATCCGGTCATTGGCAATTTCCCGGTCCAGCACAAGCTCCATGTTTCCAGTCCCCTTGAACTCCTCGAAAATGAGATCGTCCATGCGGGAATTGGTCTCTATCAGGCAGGTGGCGATGATCGTCAGTGAACCGCCGTTTTCTATTTTCCGTGCCGATCCGAAAATTTTCTTGGGGATATCCAGTGCCCGGATGTCAAGTCCGCCGGACATGGTCCTGCCCCCTCCGGCCTGCGCGGCATTGTAGGCACGGCTCAGACGGGTGATCGAATCGATCAGCAGCACGGCATCCTTTCCCATCTCGGCACGCCTTTTCACATATCCAAGCGCCAGCTCGGAGATGCGCGTGTGACTTTTGGTGGACTTGTCATTCGATGAGGCAAATACACGGCCCCTTGTGGTGCGAATAAAGTCGGTCACTTCCTCCGGACGCTCATCCACCAGAAGCACGGCCAGTTCAATATCGGGATGGTAGTCATCGATCGAACGGGCAATGTTCTTGAGCAGTACCGTTTTTCCCGTACGGGGAGGGGCAACGATAAGTGCCCGCTGGCCCTTCCCGATGGGAGAGATCAGGTCAATCACCCGCTGCTCAATCTCGTCCGGTTCGCGCGAGAGTTTTATCTGCTCGATGGGCATGATCGGGGTTTGCAGATCAAAGCGGACGGCCTTGGCCCAGACCTCATACGGCTCGCCGTTGACGGTGTTCACACTGACCAGCCGCTTGTTTCCGCGCTGGTCCTGTTCGATCTCACCCTCAACATGCAGCCCGGGCTTAAGGTTGAAGAAGCGCACCATGTCCGGCACGACAAACGGATCTTGTGGGGTTGCCGTGAATTCATGGTCCAGCTGGCGCAGGTAACCCACCCCTTTTTCCGTCACCTCCATGATTCCGGTGTAGATCCCGGCGGGTTTTACATGCTGGTTATCCAGAAAATTGGGTAAACCGCCGCCACGGGACTGGTTATTGCCCCCTTTTTTACCCTTCGGGCGGTTCTTCTTACCCTTCTTTTTCCGGTTGCGTCCTTTTTTATCCTGGGAATTGCTCATTGTATTTATCTTATGTAGCTGAATACGGTAGACTGCAGACACTCCTTTTCCTCAAGGGATGTCTGCAGACGTGGTCTTCCCCTAATCCTTTAGGTACCGCGTTCAGGACTTGTGTAAAAACTCAGAATGGAGTAATTCCCGGAAGGACGTGTGTCCGTGATGCAGATCAGCGTACGGTCGTCTCTTCGCCAATCCAGGAGTAACAATCTCTGAGGGAACCGTCAATACGGATTCTGTCACCCGTATTCCAGTTCTGGTAGAATTTTTCTTCGGCCGTAGGAGTAACCGGTTCGAAGGTCCGGTACAGCCTTTGCACAGTTGATCTGACGCCGGAATTGCGCTGTGTGGCCCTGTCCAGGTAGTCAAGGACGAGCCAGTAGACGGCCTTATCGATCCGGGTCATATCCGAGCCGGCGCAACGGGACACCGCTTCACCGTAGATCTGTGCAATGGTGATCATCGGTTCCCCCCAGTTGGGGTCTTCACTTGCAGCACGGCGCGCAAAACGGCGGGCTTCCTGGAGATCCCGCAAGCTCATGTGGTTGCTGGCAATACGCAGAGAGGTGCGTGCCCTCACGGTACCCTGCTGAATGGAGTGTGCTTCCGCCAGGTAGCGGATAGCGTCCCTGTAGTCACCATTGTTCTCGGCTTTGTCGGCAAGACGGGTGATGTTTGTGACGCTTGGCTCAACCTCATACATACGCACTGCCATGTTTCTGGCATTGTCACGGGCCCCGACCGCAAGATACAGTTCATACAGCTCCTGCATCAGCTCAACATTGTCCGGTTCCGCTTCGAGGTCGCCGGTCAGCAGCTCAATCCTTTCTTCTGGATCTGTAATCAGCTCATTTCGGGTCTCGGCAAAAAGCTGCAGTGTTGTTTCGTCTGCATACTCCTCGGCCATGGCCATGATCATAAAGGCGTTTTCACTGTCGTTCTGGCGGGCATAGTTCTGGACTATCAGCTGAACATAATAGCCGCCTCCTGACTCCGTGGCACGTTTCGGATCGAGCATGAACATTTTTTCATATTGCCTGAGTGCCAGCTGGAATGCATTCTGGATATGGTCCGAGTTGCTCTGGTAGAACCGGCCTCGGTTGAAATGCCAGCGATAAAAATCGATTTCATCTTCCGTGAAGAGGGCAAATACCCTGTCAAACATTTGCAAGGAGGAATCCAGGTACGCCTCGCGTAAAGTGGGGTCTTCCTGCTGGGTGGACATGTACTCGTAAATGTCTATCATCCGGCGAAAATTTCGCTCTGCCGGAAAATTGCCTGGATAGTCTTCCATCTCCCTTGGATGCGCCTCCACCAGCCAGCGACCATAGATCAGCGCCTGTTCAAACTGCTCATTCCGGAAATCCTCGGAAAACAGGGACTGGATCTGGAGAGGGGTGTAACCAAAGGGCTGGGCACCTGCCGTACTGGTGATAACCAGTGCCGTAATCAAGATAATGATCGATTTTGCCATGATTGTGAGAATTAGTCTGTTGCCATTGGCTTACTGCAGCCGGCGTTGAATGAACATGAGTTCTGACAGGTTGAATGAGACCTTCAGCGCAAATATCCTTTCGGATATAAGCCCATCCACTTCCGTCCCACGGAATCCATATTCGGCATTGATGTCAATGGAAGAGTTGGACCGTGATGACGGGATGCTGATTCCGCTATGGATGGTGAAGGTTTCAATATCGTTGTTGCTTAGTTTTAAATTGCCTGTGTCATATGATACGCCCAACCTGTAGATAAGGTTCGACAAAAAACCGGGGGCATCCCTGCGACCGGGAACAAACTGACCGCCAAGTCCAAGACGGATACGGTCTTTCATGAAATCTTCTGTCTCCCCTTTAAAATTGGTGTAATCGCTCCAGTTCTGATACAGCACGTCCGTGCTGAGTTGAATAAATGGATTGATGTTATAGGAAAAACCTGCACTGGCTTCGAGTGGATAGGTTGCCTCGCCATCACCGTAATATGAGGGCGGACGAATGGTCACATCATTGAAATCTATGCGTGACTCAAGTTTTCGCTCCGAAACAAAGTTGACAGGCAGTGATACCATCGCCCCGAAAATTATCCTGTCATTTTGCCGGAAGGCATTTCTCTGCTGATAATATATGCCAAAGCGGTTTCCAAATCCATAGTGGGATGTAGATTCCCGCAAATTGGTCGGTCTGTAGTCGGTGTTGTCAAAAAAGACCGTCTGGTGGCGCTGAATGTTCCCCAGCAGCAGCGATGGGGCGTAACCAACCGAAAAATTGCTTGTGATGCGATATCCGAAACCAAGCTCCAGCCTGTTGATACCACCGTTGCCCCGGTTTTGGATGACATAATTCAGCTCGTTGCCGGAATGGTTTTCTTCCGGAGCCAGGGTGTACTGGTTCTGCAACGTGAACCGCGATGATGTAAGCGGAGAAATCGAAAGGGTGACACCGAGCCGATCCCGGGTAATGGGCATGACCACCTGGAACGGACCGGTCTGAAACTGGGTGGATCTGTACTCCGTGTCGATTGATGTGGCGTCGTAGCTCATGATCTCAACGGCACCGCTGGCATTGGTGAAAATGGCCCGCGACCATGCCGCCGGATTGGCAAGACCGGGAATGCGCGAGTCGTGCAGGGCAACACCTTGCACACCCATGCCGCTGGCATAGGATGATTTGAAATCATGTGGCACCCCAATGCCAAAATGCGAATAGGCAGATCCCCCCCTCCATACATCCTGTGCACTGGCAGAAATGCACATGCCGGTGATGAGAATGGCTGCTACCGGAATGGTTTTAAGAAAACGTCTCATAGGTTACCTGGTGGTCGGCTTACTGCTGTTGTGAAATACTGGTGATGAGCAGCTTGGGCTGCCTCGTGGCGTTCTCCGTGCCGGAAAGCAATCCAGGCATGAAACGGCCATCATTACCTCCGATCACGGCATAGAGTGACCGGTTGTCACCGCCGGTTCGGATCTGATCATTCGCAAGGGTCGTGAGGTTCATGCGATATGAGCTGTCTTCGGTGCGCCTGGTGGCCTGAAACCTCGGGTCTGCCGTAATCGCAAAGTTGATCTGATCCGGCTCAAGGAAATAGACGAGCATGGTTTGGGAGCGGGGACGGTCGTAGTTCGCAGGAATTCCACTCTTCAGCCGAAGTGTATCATCATACATCACCAGCTCAACCCTTGAAAAGTTGGTGGTGCCAAAAAACTCCTCAGAAAAATCAAAGTCTAGTTTGAGCATGCTGCCCCTTGTATTGAACACAGGCTTGCTGGTGCCCAAAGCCCCTTCATCGGAGCCCTGATTGTCCAGACTGACCGCCCAGCTGCTGATTTCCTTGCTCAGGTCACGCATTCCGTCACCCGACTGGATAAGAAGCCTTGCCCGGGATACTTGTATGGAGAACATCTTCTCTGTTCCCTCCGCAGGGACAATGGCAAGCCCCGGCAGGTCAGCCCTGTAGAGAGAATCCCGCTCTGTCGCGGACGGGTTGATGAAGATATCCCTGTATTTGCGGGTCCACTCGTCACTCAACCTCACACTTATCGAGTCGGCATCGGTAATGGTGAACTGCCCGACAACCTTTCTGGACAGGTCCGGGTTCCTTGCAAGATCAGGTATTGAGTCATAGCGCCAGGACGAGCTCCTCCAGGGCCGGCCTATCTCCACCAGCTCGAAATCACCCTGTGCCGTCTCTGCGCCAAAACGGTCACTGAGATTGAGGCTGAGCCGGATAACGGCGTTTTCACCGATAGTGTCCGCCTGGGCCTCTCTTGAGATGGAAGGACGAAGAAGCGCCGTGGCAGTAACATTGCCGAAAACCGGGTCCACCACGCGACCCGTGGTCACATAGGGCAGGTTTCCGCTGAAAGATGGGGAGCTGACTACTGACAGGTTGGATATCAAAACCGTGTCGGCACTCACTTCAACATCGTCAGGTGACAAATTTCCCCCAACAATCGGGGTATCATCACAGGAAGAGACAAGTCCAACCGCAAGCAGCAGCATCAAAGGAAGTGTCAGACGGGTCAAAATGCCGTCGAACGTGTACATATTGCTCAAAACCAGAGGTTATTCCGTAATTTTTTTATAGTAATCGGCGAATTTGCTTGACACATCCTGGGGCGACCCCTGAATTTTGTCCGGTGTGATACCCAGCGCTCCAAAAGTATCATCCAGTTCGGATCCAAGTTCGTTGCCTGTTACAACATGGTCCGCAAAGGAAAGGCCGGCCCGCAAGAAATCTACCTTGCCGTCAAAAATAACCGAGCTTCTGTCAAAATCTTCAGGAAGGGACATCAAATCAAGGATGCTCTCGTCAAAAATGCCATGGTTGACAGCGCTGTGTACATTGAAAACCACCCTGGTCTGCAAAAAATTGTCATCATTCTTGTAGACGGATTTAAGCAGCACGGGAATGAACCCGGAGGCCCAGTCGTGGCAGTGGATAACGTCAGGCTTCCAACCAAGCTTCTTAACGGTTTCCAGAACGCCCTTATTATAAAACACCAGGCGCTGGTCATTGTCAGGAAAAAATTCCTCCGTTTGGGGGTCGGTGAAGAGTCCTTTTCTCTTGAAGTATGTGTCATTGTCCAGAAAATAGACCTGAAGCTTCGCGTTGGGGATGCTGGCCACCTTGATGCGCATGCTCTCTTCCTGATCGCCGACCTTCACCTTGATGCCGGCAAGGCGGATAACCTCATGAAGCCGGTTCCTCCGGTCATTGATGGCTCCATACTTCGGAAGGAGCAGACGGATTTCAAAACCTTTGTCCTGAAGGGAAGCAGGCAGAAAACGCAATAAATCCGCCGTGTGGGTCATGCGCGCAAATGGAGAGATTTCAGCTGCAGCGTATAAAATTTTCATAATTGATCAGTTCACGTTTCCGGACAGTTTTTGTTCTTCCAAAAGGGCTGTGCCAGTCAACGGGCCATATCGACCTGCAAAACCCGTAATAGGGTGGCCACATCAAATGAATTCAGGCACTTGTCTGTCTTCCATCAATTGTTGCTGCTAATCGTGGAGAGTGACCGCCAAGGCTAATCTATTAATATACGCAAAATTGGCCTGAACCGAAAATGATCAGGGTTCTTCTGCATGTATGTCGGACAAATTGGAATCGGTTCTGGCGTCGCGGGCATTTCGGTTGCTGATGGCAATGATATGCCGAATCCGGTTGCGGTCGAGCTCGTGGAGCATCCTGTCAGTGTATCGCCACATCCAATTGTCTTCCGTGGTTCCTGGAAAATTCATTCGGTGCTCTCCATCCAGCTCCATGAAATCCTGAAGAGGAAAGATAGCCTGGTTGGCAACCGAGAGCATTCCAAGCCGGATCAGTTGCCAGCTGATATCCGATCCGTCGGACTGCGTGTACTCCCGCAGGTAGTTTTTTTCTGGTTCCGGTGCCTGATTGTACCATCCAAGAGATGTGTCGTTGTCATGTGTCCCCGAGTAGACGACGCAGTTCGCGCCGCTGTAATTGTGTGGAAGGAACCCGTTTCCAGGATCGCCAAAAGCAAACTGCAGCACTTTCATTCCGGGAAAATTGAACGCGTCACGCAATTTGACCACATTGGGAGTGATGACACCCAGGTCTTCAGCAATGATCGGAAGCTTGCCCAGCTTCTTTTCAATGGCTTTGAAAAGCTTCTCTCCCGGACCTTTCACCCAGCGCCCGTTTTCCGCCGTTTTGGCATCAGCCTTGATCTCCCAGTAGGCGTCAAAGCCCCTGAAATGATCCACCCGGATGGCGTCAAACATCGTGAACATCTGCCGGAAACGTTCAATCCACCACTGGTAACCATCTTTTTCCAGTTCCTTCCAGCGGTACAGAGGGTTGCCCCACAGCTGGCCGGTGGCGCTGAAATAGTCGGGTGGCACCCCGGCCACCAGCAGGCGATTGCCGGTTTCGTCCACATCAAAAAATCTCTTGTTGGCCCATACATCCGAACTGTTATGGTCCACAAAGATCGGAATGTCTCCGATGATCCGGATATGCTTGTTGTTTGCGTATCTGCGCAGTGCCATCCACTGCTCAAAAAACTCGAACTGAACCCAGTACTGCGATTTTATCCGGCCGTCAAGCTTCTTCCTTGCCGCATCTATTGCTTTCTTTTCGCGCCGGGCCAGCCCCTCATCCCACTGATTCCACGGGCGCTTGTTGTTTTCAATAAGACAAGACATGAACAGCACATAATCATCCAGCCATACGGAATTATCGCTTTTGAATTTCTTGAACCGTTTCTGCTCGTCGGGGTCATTTCGCTCGTAAAAGCGCGCACAGGCCATACGGAACAACTCATCCTTTATGGCATAGGCCTCGTCATAATCCACGCTGACGGTCTGCGGCACTCTGTGCCTGACCAACTCTTTCTCATCAAGTAGCCCCTTTTCCATGAGCAGGTCGGGGCTGATCAGATACGGGTTTCCTGCAAATGCCGAATAACTTGCATAGGGTGAGTTGCCAAAGCCGGTTGGCCCCAGCGGAAGGATCTGCCAGATGCTCTGGTCCGTCTCTTCAAGAAAGTCAATGAAGCGGTACGCCTTGCCGCCCAAATCGCCGATTCCGTAATCGGAGGGGAAGGAAGTGGGGTGCACAAGGGTGCCGCAGGATCTGGTTACATCCATATACGGAACAAAATATGTTTACGTGGATTTGATTATGACACCGGCCAGCGGGGGAATATTGATACGTATATGGGCCGGTTGGTTGTGGAACTCGCCCTTTTCTGCCTTCAGTTCCACATTTCCGAAATTGCTCCCTCCATAGAATTCCGAATCACTATTGAATACTGTCCGGTAGGAACCGGGATGGGGCACACCTATCGTGTAATCATAATGCACCTGCGGAGTGAAATTGAAGATACACACTACAGCATCGTGGTCTTTCTTGCTCCTCCTGATGAAGGCAAGAATACCGTTGTCGGCATCTGAAAAGTCGACCCATTGAAACCCGCTCCAGTCAAAATCTATCTGATGCAACGCTTTCTGCTCGCGATAAACCTTGTTCAGGTCTTTTATGAGGGTCTGGATACCCTTGTGGCTGTCATAATTGAGCAGCCCCCAGTCAATGGATTTCTCACTGTCCCACTCACCCCACTGTGCCAGCTCCGAACCCATAAACAGCAGTTTTTTGCCGGGATGGCTGAACATGTAGGTGTAAAGCAGCCTGAGATTTGCGAATTTTTGCCAGTCATCGCCCGGCATTTTCGATATCAGAGACCGCTTCATGTGCACCACTTCGTCGTGCGAAAGCGGCAGCAGGAAGTTCTCGGTGAATGCATAGATCATCGAGAATGTAAGCTGGTTGTGATGATACTTGCGGAAAATGGGATCGATAGCCATGTATTTCAAAGTGTCGTTCATCCAACCCATGTTCCATTTGTAGTCGAAACCAAGACCGCCGACGTATGTCGGACGGGAAACCATGGGCCAGGAGGTGGACTCCTCGGCCATGGTCACAACACCCTCAAATTCTTCGTTAATCACAATGTTGAAACGCTTCAGGAAGTCGATGGCTTCAATATTCTCCCTCCCGCCGAATTTATTCGGGATCCACTCGCCTTCCTCGCGGGAGTAGTCCAGATA
>SLNO01000089.1 GCA_007132975.1 Balneolales bacterium | reverse complement strand
TTTGCGATAATGCTTTCGGCTTCAACGCTCCTGGCCGGCGAAAACCGCGTTTCGGTGGCTTTCCTGCCGGAACTGTCCGGTACGGCTGAAGCGCTTGGCAATGGCGGGGTTTTCTGGCTCGGAGTGGACATGCAGATCAAGGAGGGATGGCACATTTACTGGCGCAACCCCGGCGATTCGGGACTCCCCACATCCATCCGATGGGAACAGCACTCCTTCCTCAAACCCGGCGATATCCACTGGCCGCGTCCATCACGTTTCGACGAGGATGGCATTACGACCTATGGGTATTCGGACAGGGTCACGCTCCTTGTCCCCGTTTTGGTCGACCGCGAAAACCTTCCGGACGCCCTGGCCGCAGATGGGGGCACCGCACACTCACACACCGATGCCGCCGGTGCCGGGCGGACCTCTGGCGGAAACAATCCAGACCTTGCGCTGACCGCCGATATCAACTGGCTGGTGTGCAAGGATATCTGTCTCCCGGAATCGGCCCGGGTTTCATTGTCGATAAGCGATTCCGGTTATTTTGAGGCTTATTCCGAGGGCGGGGCCGGTCAGATAGAACACTCCCTGACACTTGTTCCCGAAAGCTTGCCTGACTGGCAAGGTGCCGCCGTGCTGGATGATGGGCTTTTCACCATCACGCTGACTCCTGCCACAGACCGGGGCCAGGTTCCGGATCTTCAGGATGTCTATTTCTATCCAGACCGGCAGGGGCAGATCGAACACACGGCACCGCAGGAAGTTTCGCGCGACGGGGAGCGTGTGGTCATCTCCATTCCGGTTTCAAGGTACCTGAGAAATGCTCCGGAAACGATGAGCGGGGTGCTTTACGCTGGAGAAAGCTGGGTCAGGGGAATGGATGTTCCGGCTTTTGAAATTGCGTTGCCTGTTTCTGAGAAACCCGGATCCGGCATCACCGAATAGGCCGCTGCGTTTGCGGGGCCCTGGGCGGACAAATCGGGCCGCATCCCCAATAGTCAAAGCGGCACAATAACTTTTCTGCGATCTTGTTACTGAACCCAACCTTCCACTTAAATGGAGAATCCCATGAAAAATCGTATCGCATTATTTGCTGCTCTGCTGTTATGTATCATATTTGCAGGGTCCGCATTGGCCGAAGACCGCCGGGGGCCGGAAATCGGGAAAAAAGCGCCTGACTTCACATTGGTGGACGCATCCGGAAAAATGCACACACTATCCGATTATGAAGGGCAGTATGTGGTTCTGGAGTGGCTCAACCACGACTGTCCATTTGTCGTGAAACACTATGCCACGGGCAACATGCAAATGCTTCAGGAAAAATACCGCGACATGGGCGTAAAGTGGTTTTCCATCATCTCCTCGGCGCCGGGCAAGCAGGGATACCTTGAGCCCGAAGAGGCAAAAAAGCTGACACGCGAGAAAAATGCGAAACCGACCGCGGTCCTTTTGGATCCGGAGGGCAATGTCGGCCGCGCTTATGACGCCCGCGTCACCCCTCACATGTACATAATCGACCCTGATGGCATGCTGAAGTTCATGGGTGCCATCGACGATCGGCCCACAGCCAACCATGCTGATGTGGAAGGTGCGCGCAATTTTGTGAGCGAAGCGCTTGACCTGCTGCTTGCCGGACAGGCCGTGGAGGTCACATCCCACCAGCCCTACGGTTGCACGGTAAAATACTGAGAACCATTACGTAACACCGGCAGCCTTTCGTTTTCGGCACTCGGGGTGGACGGTTGCCGGGCTTGCCAAAATTGCATCCACCCCCTAATTGTGTGTTTAAACAATTATTGTTGCAACACACATTTTTCTTTTGTATCATAGTGTGGTGAAAGTTGCACAAGGCAAAAAGGGTACTGAAAGCCATGATACAGGAAAAGGAAGCGACCACAACGATGCGGTATCGCAACGAGCGGCACAAGGCCATTGCGAGCCTGCTGTTCACTTACAGCAGTGTGGCGTCGAGGCTTCAAAAAATGCTGGGTGAGCACGATCTGACCCTCCAGCAGTTCAACATCCTGCGCATCCTGCAGAGGCAATATCCGGAGCCGGCCTGCAACTGCACCATCAGAAAACAGATGCTGGATGCGCGCTCTGACATCACCCGGATAGTAGACCGGCTCGTGAAAGAGGGGCTGGCCATTCGAAAAAACTGCCATGACGACCGGCGCAAGGTGAACATCACCATCACGGATAAAGGTCTTGACACCCTCGCCAGACTGGATCACATGAATGATAAGATGGACGGAATCATGGATTCCCTGACCGAAAGCGAGGTGCGTGAGCTGAACCGGCTCCTTGACAAGATAAGAGACCATTCATAACGAAAAAAGCAACCGGCGGGCCGAAACCGACAGGAGCAACAATGACGGACAGACTGACTGCAGAAGAGCTGAAGAAGCAGGAGGATTTCAATGCGGAGATCATACCGCATCTGGATGCCACCTACAACTACGCCCTCCGCCTTACCACCGATCCCAACGATGCGGAAGACCTCCTTCAGGACAGCATTGTCAAGGCATTCCGTTTCTTCAACAGTTACCAGAAAGGGACCAACGCCCGCGCCTGGCTATACCGTATCGTCAAGAACTCCTATATCAACAACTACAGGAAGGCTGCCCGGCAGCCTCAGCACGTCGACTACGACGAAGTTGCCACCTACTATGAAACCATCCGCAGTGAGCAGAGTGACACCACCGACCTGCAGGCGCAGTTTTACCGCGGGGAGTACGATGACGACTTCAAAAAGGCCCTCGACAATCTTCCGGAGGATTTCCGCACCCCGCTGCTCCTTTGCGATGTGGAAGATTTCACCTATGAGGAGATTGCCAACATGCTGGACGTGCCCATCGGTACTGTCCGCTCGCGCCTCCACCGCGGACGCAACCTCCTCAAAGAGAAAATCAAGGAGATCGCACAGAAGCGCGGCTATCTCAAGAATTAACCTTCTGGCGGGCACCGGAAACTTTTAGCCCTTGATTCCTTGCCGGACAGTGGATGCGGATGCGCGCCCCGGCAAAAATCCGGACCGAAAGTCCAGGATGGGCCGGGCTATCAGCAGCCGCGACGATCTCAGAATTTCAGCGCTACCGGAAACGGGGCATTATCCATCCACCATTTTGCCCCCCTCAGGATGTTTGCAATTGTTTTGCCGTCGGATATCTCTCCTCCGAGGGCCGCCTCAATGGCTTTTGCAAAAGGCATGCGCACCGGCTTAAGGAACTCGTCCTCATCCACACTGATATCCGAGACCTCAAGGTCCCAGGCAAGGTACAGATAGATGATTTCGTTGGTATAGCCGATGCACGGGTGGAAACCGCCTAGCGAAACCCAGTTTTTGCCCCGGATGCCGGACTCTTCCTCCAGCTCCCTCTTTGCGGTAACCAGCGGATCCTCACCGGGATCGATCTTGCCGGCCGGCACTTCCAGGAAGTTCTGCCGCAAGGGGTAGCGGAACTGCTTGACCAGCTGCACCTCCCCGGTCTCAAAGACGGGAAGAACGGCACACGCGCCCGGATGGTCGATCCATTCGCGGTATGAAGTGCTTCCGTTCGGCAGCTGCACTCTATCCTTGTAAACGTGCAGAAGATTGCCGGAGAAGATTTTTTCCGACGCAAGGCGCTTCTCCAGAAGCGAGTGGTCCGTTTCTTTCGTGTTCATCCGATAAATTTCTATTTTACGTTGCCGGGTAACTGTTCAATGCAGGACGCAAGGTACAATGATTCACCCGGAAAAATAAATCGCAAACCGAGAACCAGGGCCGGACACGCCGTCCGGGCAACATCCGGAGGGGCTGGCTATCACGGGTGCGGAATCATGTAACCCCGGAGTGCCGTGAACGAAGTCACAAATATAGACGGAAAGATCATCCCGGTAAAACAGGAAGTGCTGACGCTGGCAAATGCCATCTCGCTGTCGCGCGCGCTCATTGCCGTGCCCATCCTGATGCTCCACCACGCGTCGGGGAAAGAGGCCAACTGGCTGATCGTCGCTCTGATCGGGTACGCGTTCATTTCCGACTATCTGGATGGCTACGTCGCCCGCAAAATGAACCAGGTCACGGAATTTGGCAAGGTGGTGGATCCGCTGGCGGATAAAGTCTGCGCCATGATCCTGTTTTTCTATGCCGTTTTTATCGGGATCATACCGCTGTTTTTCTTCGTTATCATGGTCGCCAGGGACCTGCTCATCCTCACCGGATCGCTCATGATCAAAAAGAAGCGGGGCAAGTATGCCATGTCGGTAATGTCCGGAAAAGTGGCGGTGAACGTGCTTGCCGTCTATTGGATATTCGCCTTCTTTTTCCCCGAAAGGGAGCAAACGATCGAATTCCTGATGTGGTTGAGCCTTGTATTGATGTTTTACTCTTTGGGCTCCTACGTGCACCGTTACATTCTCATCCAGAAAAAAGGTGCGGAGTACAACTGAGCGCCGGTTTTCTACCCCGCAAACAGATACGTAATGATTATTTTTTCACAGGTAATTTAAAGCATGGGATTTTTTGACAAGCTCGGATTTGGGAAAAAAGAGGAACAGCTCCAGGAAGGACTTGAAAAGACCCGGTCCGGTTTCCTCGACAAGATCGGCAAAGCGCTGGTGGGCAAGGACAGGGTGGATGATGAGGTCCTCGACGACCTGGAGGAGATCCTGATCACTTCCGACGTGGGTGTCAAGACCACCCTGGAGGTCATCCGGCGCATCGAAGAGCGTGTGGCCAGGGATAAATTCATAAGCAGCGGCGAGCTGCAACAGATCCTCAAGGAGGAGATCACCGGTCTGCTCAAGGAGAACGAAGCCGACCGTCCCGCCGAATTTGACGCGGAATTCCAGCACAAACCGCATGTGATCATGGTAGTGGGCGTCAACGGAGTGGGCAAAACCACCACCATCGGCAAGCTGGCACACATGTACCAGCAGGCCGGCAAACGCGTGATGCTCGGCGCCGGCGATACCTTCCGCGCAGGAGCGGTGGAGCAGCTGCGCATCTGGAGCGAACGCGCCGGCGTGACCCTCATCCAGCAGGGACAGGGAGCCGATCCCGCCGCCGTCGCCTACGACACCGTGGCCTCCGCCAAGTCAAGGGAGGCCGACGTTGTTCTGGTGGATACGGCCGGACGCCTGCACAACCGACGGGCCCTCATGGATGAACTTGGAAAAATAAAGCGCGTAATGGGTAAGGTTGTTGACGGAGCGCCGCATGAAGTGCTGCTGGTGCTGGATGCATCCACAGGACAAAACGCCTTGCAGCAGGCACGCGCCTTCTCCGAAGTGGTCGATGTGACCGGACTGGCGCTGACCAAACTGGATGGCACGGCAAAGGGCGGCATCGTCATCGGCATCTCGCACGAAATGAGCGTGCCCGTTAAATATATCGGGGTAGGCGAGAAGATCCAGGACCTGCAGGTGTTTGAGCGGGGTGGATTCGTCCGGGCGCTGTTCGACAGAAAAGCCCCATCCAACTGATAAACGATAAACAACCGCCTGGAAGCACTGTTTCTGCCACTATTTATACTCCGGACAGGCTGGGCGGCTTGCCCTCAGCGCGACGGGACCTGTGAAATGCCCAGTTCCTTGCGGTCGGTTTCAGGAGGCGCGGGAGTCTCCGCCAGATACCAGACCAGCTCCGCAACCAGCCCTGTCCTTTGGGCCAGAAGGCGCTCGTCGATGCGGTCAGCCGTGTCGGATGGACGATGATAGTGGTCGTGCAGCCCGGAAAAGAAGAAGACGAAGGGGATGTTACGTTCCGCGAATGGCCAGTGGTCGCTCCTTCTGTAGAGTTGCAGGCGGTGTGATGTGTCGTTGTAATGTTCGTCCAGGATCAGTCCGTATGTGGCTTCATTGGCTTTCAGTACCAGCTCTTCCAGCAGGGACGAGACCATGCCTGCGCCAATCAGGTAGACATAGTCCTGATCGTCCCGCTCCGCGTAAATGTTATCCACAAACCCCACCATATCAACGTTGATATTGGTGACGATCTCCAAGTCAGGAAAAAGCGGGTTTTCGACGAAATAACGGGATCCAAACAACCCCCACTCCTCTGCGGCAACGTGGAGGAAAACCAGGGTGCGCGAGGGGCGGTAGCCTTCTTCCGCAAGATCCCGGAAGGCTCTGGCAACCTGCATGAGCACGGCCGTGCCGCTGGCATTGTCATCCGCCCCGCTGTAAACGATGTCGTCATGGTCGTCCGGCTGTCCCAGCCCCATATGGTCATAGTGCGCCGTGAGGACAATGGCTTCGCGCGAGAGCTGTTCATCCGCTCCGGGAATCACAAAGGCGATGTTTTCTTCTTCAAATGACCGGTTGTTGAGCACGGGGCTGTTGCGGAACCGGAAGCCGGTGTGCTCGGGGACGGGACCCGACACATCCCCCTGCCAGCTGACACGTACGCTGTCGAGCTGCTCGGGGCGGGCGAGGCCAAGCATGCCAAGAGCCAGTTCCGGGTGGATGGAGACCGCGATGCCAGGGTTGAACTCCGATGCGCGAAACCTCCCGCCCGGCCGGCGGATCATCCTTGGGCGCTCGAGCTGGCGGCTCATGGCATGAGCGCGTTCCTCCCACTGTTCCGCATCCTCTTTGGGGATAAATATCACACCCTGCGCCCGATAGCGCCTCGTAAGGTGGCGGATCAGGTCTGTCCGGGTTCTTTCGTCATCCGGGCCGGGCTCAAAAACCATTACCCAGTTGTTTTCCAGCGTTGCGGCGATATTGCGGGAGATGGCATCGCCCTCATCGAAGATCGCATGTCCCGCAAACACGATGGGGGCGTCATGGTCGCGGGCGCCATCCATTATGGGAAAAAAGCGGGCGTTGCCGCCTTTTTCGAGATGGGACCGGGAGAAAAAGAGGGTGTCCGTCCCCTCCACCCGATACACGTCATAAGAGACCTCGTCCCAGAAAAGCCCCTCCAGGGTGAACGGCTGGCGCAGCAGCTCTGAGCCGCCCGCCGAGAAGCTGATATCGCGATAGAAGGCGGCCAGGAAATCGGCCGTCATGGTTGAGCCGGGCTGTCCGGTTCCGCGGCCTTCAAGCGAATCGGATGCCAGTACCGCAACCGTTTCGACCAGAAAGGCTGATTCGACGAAAGTTTCCGGACTGCTGCCATCGGGTACAATGATCGCGGTCGCGGGCCGGGGTGCAGGTGTTTCGGCCGAGGTGGCGCAGGCTGCCGTGCAAAGCAAGGCCAGGAACAGCATCGCCCCGGTAAAATCAAATTTTTGTCTGGTCATGTAGTCAGGATGTGCTTTTTTTGCTTTTTCCGGAACCCAACAGCTCTTCGGGCGTATAGAGTTCAATGTAGAACTCCGTGTCGCTTCCGGTAGTGAGCAGTTTCACCTGTCTCTCCTTGATAAGTTCAAGAATAGCCAAAAACGTGACAATTACATAGATTCTTGTGGCAAGGCCGGTGCAAATCTGTTGAAAAGAACTTTTTCCATGCCTGCGCAGGTGTGAGATAACATAGTCGGATTGTGTTTCAACATCGGTTTCAATGCGGCGCACATCATGATACTGGACTTCCGTAACCGATTTCATGACGTTCTTGAAAGCCGCCATAATGTCGATCATGGTTACTTCGCGAAGCGCCTCGCCTTTCTGCTCGTGCTCCACCTCATCGGGTTCCGTGTAGCCGCGGGTATAGGAGTTCCTCGCTTTTTTGTCGAGCAGGGTCATCTCCTCCGCCACTTCCTTGTACCTCTTGTATTCCAGCAGAGCCTGTACCAGTTCGTAGCGGGGATCGTCCTCGGGATGGTCATCTTCGTCCGTCTCTGGCTCCGGCAGCATCATGCGGGCCTTGATGGCCATGAGCGTGCTGGCCATGTAAATGAATTCACTTGCGACTCCCAGGTCCAGTTCTTCCAGAAACCTGATATACTCGAGGAACTGCTCGGTTATGTAGGATATGGGGATGTCGTAGATATCCAGCTCGTCTCGCTTTATAAAAAAAAGCAGCAGGTCGAGGGGCCCTTCAAAGTTTTGAAGCTGTACACGATACATAAAAATGGAAACTTTTGGGAGAAAATAACTTTTTTTTCAACATCATGCGTGGAAGGTTTGTTATTTTATACGGTACCCGAAGAGATTGCCCCCAATCTGTGCCGGGTTATTGACAGTTGTTTCATCATGATGTTTCTTTTTGTTGCAGTACCGTGGGCGGTATCATGCCGCATCAAGGGCGGGGTGGTCTTATCACTTGAATCAGAGGAATTCGTATGGATTACGAAAAGTTGGCGGAGGCGCTCAACAACGGAGATTCTAAGGAGCACGAGGCTCTTTATACCGAAGCGTTTCAGATTCTTTGCAGGTATCTGAGTACGACCATGAGGGCGGACTACCAGGACGCCCAGGAGTGTGCCCAGCACGCCCTGGTAATGACCATGGAGCGCCTGCGCAAGGGTGCCATTCGCAACACCGATAGTCTTTTTACCTACCTGCTTCAAAGTGCAAAAAACAGGTATATGCGTATTCGCCACGATCGGGAGAGGAACAACCTTCAGGACAATATCGAGCGTTATGTCCCCGTCGAGGAACAAGTTGACCTTCTTGTGACCGAGGAGAGGAAAAAAGCCCTTCAGGCATGTATGGCCGGCCTGGATGACTCATCCCGCGAGTTCATCCTATACTGGCTGGAACACCCCGAGGCCCGAAGCGGCGCCGTTGCCCGCCATTTCAACATCTCGGTAAACAATGTGTGGATCAGACGGCATCGGATCGTAAAAAAGCTCAGCGAGTGCATTCAAAAAAAAATCAACCAATGATTGTAAGGAATGTCTTCGATCCTGCTCTTATAAGTAAATATTTCCAAACATTGCCCTGATATGCAAAACGATCGTACTACGGATATCACACAAGTTATTGATGATTACCTTAATGGAAATCTGGACAGCTCGCAAGTGGATGCGTTGTGGGTTCATTTCATGCAGCACCCTGAAGATTTTCCCCTGCTTGAGACCCAGGCAGCCTTGAAAAAAGTTGATGTTCCGGATTTTCGTAATAAACTTGAAAAAGGACATGATTTCTATTCTGAAGACAACGAGACCGATAGAACCTGGCTTGGCGGTGGCAGGGTAAACTCAGCACCATGGGTGGGTGCCCTGGCTGCTGTATTCCTACTTTCGCTGCTCCTAAACCTGTTTCGGTCCCCTGTGGAAACCGAGTTGACCCCCGCCATTGCGAAGATCAACCCGACACATCTTATATCACCCGATGTGTCCCGCTCTACGACTGATAACTTGACGGAGTTGGAGAAGGGGCTTTACCGCGCATACCTTTTGTCGATCTCGGGAAATCTGGATGCGGCGATATCTGAGTATGAAATGCTGGCCGGGCATGGCGAGCCCGGTCTCAGCTGGATCCGCTTCAATCTGGCTGTAGTGCACTACAACGCCGGTAATTACTCCGTATCCGCCGGGTTTTTCCGGGACGTAGATTGTACCAAAATATTTGAAGAACCCGGGCGTACCGGATCGTGCAACTGGTTTAAGACCAACAGCTTTGTAGCCGCCGGAGATCTCGAACTTGCATGGGAAGCCGGCAACCGCACCATGGAACAATCCATATTCTATCGAAACGACGCCATCAATCTGCTCAGGAAAATCCGCTATGTCATGCAAAAAGACTACTAATCGGAAATTCCCGAAGCCGGAACAGGGCCGCTTCCAGCTGCCGTATGTTCCATGAACACGTGGTGGGCACCCTTGTTCGGATGCTCTTTTCCTGATTCGTCCATTCCAGGATCACAACGCTCATAGTCTCCATCCGGCTGAAGAATCCATCGCTGGGTGTTGTCGCTCAAATAAGTCTCCATAACAAATGCCAGGTATTCCCTGATGGCCTCAGAAGCCACGGGTAAGAGCACCTCCACCCTCTTATCCAGATTCCTGCGCATCCAGTCTGCCGAACCGATGTAGTATCTGTTCTCCCCGCCGTTGTGGAAGAAATAAATGCGCGAGTGTTCGAGATAGCGCCCGATGATGGAATGAACGGTAATATTCCTCCCGGTATCCTTGACCCCGGTCCGCAGGCGACAAACCCCGCGCACGATGAGGTCGATCCGGACTCCGCTGCGGGCGGCATCATACAGCTCCTCAATCATTTCCGGGTCCTCAAGGCTGTTCATTTTTGCTATGATGCGAGCCTCATATCCGGCGCGCGCCTGCTCCTTCTCAAAACGGACGTGGGAAATCATCCGGTCTCTCAGAAACCTGGGCGCCACCACCAGCTTTTTATATTTCTGGCCTGGAGAGAATCCGGTCAGCAGGTTGAACAGGTCCGAGGCATCGGCGCCGATCTCCGGATCGCAGGTAAAAAGACCCAGGTCGACGTAAAGCCGGGCGGTTCCTGGATGATAGTTGCCCGTACCAATGTGCACGTAGCGGCGAATGCCGTCTTCTTCCTTCCTTACGACCACAGTCAGCTTGGAGTGGATCTTGAGCCCGGACAGTCCATAGGCCACGTGCACACCGGCTTTTTCAAGCCTCTGCGCCCACTCAATATTCCTCTTCTCATCGAACCTTGCCTTGAGCTCCACAAGAATAGCCACCTGCTTTCCGCGCTCTGCCGCCCGAATGAGCGAATGAAGGTGCGGTGAGTCATCGGAGGTTCGGTATATGGTCTGCTTTATCGCCATCACATCCGGATCGTCCGCCGCCTCCCTTACAAACCGCTCTACAGAAGTCGAAAAGCTGTGATAGGGATGGTGGACAAGAACATCCCCCCGCTTGATGATGTCAAAGATCGATTCCGGCTCATCCGTCCCTTCATGACGAAAAGCCGGGTGCGGAACCGGCGTCCACGTACTGTATCGCAGCTTGTCAAAACCTTCCAGTCCGTGAAGCTCCGCCGCATCAGCCATGCCCAGCGGATTATCCGTCTCATAAACATCCTCTTCCGAGAGTTTGAGGTTGTTGAGGATCATGGCTTTGATATGGTCCGGCATATCCTCCTCCATCTCCACCCGTACGATCTCCGCAAACCGACGTTCCCGCAGCTCTTCTTCAATCATTTCCAGCAAATCTTCCGCTTCTTCCTCATTGCGGCTGATATCGGCATTGCGAGTCACGCGGAAAACATGCGAAGACAGCACCCTGGCACCCGGAAAAATGTGATCCAGGTGGTTCCGTATCACATCCTCTATAAGCACCACCGCAACTCCCCCGCCCTGTTCCGGCAGAGCAATCCAGCGGCTCAGATTTGATGGAATCTTCACCCTGGCAAACAGAGCGCCCCCGGAGGCGAAGTTCTCCAGCTCCACAGCCAGCGACAGGCTTTTGTTGGATATGAACGGAAACGGGTGCGAATGGTCTATGGCTAGCGGCGTCAGCAGTGGATAGACCTGTTTGAAGTAATAGTCATCAGCCGCTTTTTTCTGGTCCGCATTCAGATCGCCATAGCGCCGAAAATGGAGCCCGTGCCCGGCGAGGGCAGGTAGCAGATCCCCAAAAAGGCATTTCTGGATGGTTTTATCCATTTTGCGGATCACCTTCCTGATTTTTTTCAGCTGTTTTTTCGGAGTCAGCCCATCCACGGTAAGTTTGTACACCCCGGCCTCGACCTGCCTTTTGAGCCCACCCACCCTTTTCTGGTAAAATTCATCCAGGTTGCTGCACACAATGCCGATAAACTTGACGCGCTCCAGCAAAGGATTGCGCTCCTTGAGAGCTTCATCCAGGACCCGGGCATTGAACTGCAGCAAGCTGAGTTCGTAGTTGTGAAACAGGTCCGGGTCGGGCGTCCTGCCTTCTGCGCTTCCTGCAATTCTTGCTTTTTCCTTCAGCTCCTTTTTGCTCATCGTGTTCTGCAGATTAGTGGGGGTGTCCCCTTTGGTGTGATTGCTACCTGGATCTGTTCCCGGAAGCCGACGCCGGCAGCGTGCCTCCTGTTGTAATGTAAAACGTTTTTTGGCAATTGTCCCCTTCCGCTGTGTATTTTGGATGGTCTGCCAAATCCATCACCACAAACCCCATCTTTGTTGTGGCAAATCCCCTGTTGAATGCATCCGACCATGATCCCGGATTCGAACAGCATATCCGTCCCTCCAGGCTGCAGGAGTTTATCGGCCAGCACAAGATTATCTCCAACCTGGAGGTGTTCATCAAGGCCGCCCGCAAACGGGGTGACGCCCTGGACCATGTGATCCTGTCCGGCCCGCCTGGCCTGGGCAAAACCACACTCGCCTATATCATAGCGCATGAAATGGGGGTTCAGATCAAGCCGACGACGGGACCCGTGCTGGAAAAGCCCGGCGACCTGGCCGGCATGCTGACCAACCTGGAGCGGGGTGATGTGCTGTTCATCGATGAGATCCACCGGCTCAATCCCGTTGTGGAGGAGTACCTCTACTCGGCCATGGAGGATTTTAAGCTGGATATTGTGATTGACTCCGGTCCGAGTGCCCGAAGCGTGCAGATCGACCTTATGCCCTTCACGCTCATCGGCGCAACCACGCGCAAGGGCCTGCTTACCTCGCCGCTTCGCGCACGTTTCGGTATCGATCTGCGGCTCGACTATTACGGCGTGGAGTTGCTGCAGCGAATCGCCACCCGTTCGGCCGGCATCCTGGGCCTCCCCATCACCGATGCCGGCGCCTATGAGCTGGCGCGTCGCAGCCGCGGCACGCCCCGGATCGTCAACCGCCTGCTCCGGCGCACACGGGACTTTGCCGAGGTAGAAGAAAAGACGGAAATAGATGAAAAAATCGCTGACAAGGCGCTCAACGCGCTGGATGTGGATCCGCGAGGTCTGGATGATATGGATATCCGTATCCTGACCAGCATCATCGAGAACTACCGCGGCGGCCCTGTCGGGCTCGGCACCCTGGCCGTAGCCGTTGGCGAGGACAAGGGCACCATTGAAGAGGTGTATGAGCCATTCCTTATTCAGGAGGGCTTCCTGCAGAGAACCCCGAAAGGGCGCGTGACCACGCTCAAGGCCTTCGAATACCTTGGCGTGCCCTCGCCGGCATCGGGCAAGGGTCCGGCCGGCAACGATCTTTTTTCCGGCGGCAGCTGACCCCCCTTTTTATACCTGTGCCGGACCGGACGATCACGGCTTCTGAAGCTTCCGCTTTTTTTCGTATATTTGCCAGCTACGAAAAACTGCTAACAGATCTGCTCCAGCACAATATTACAATGAAATGTCCATGACTGGCATGGCTCCGGTCGCGCAGTTGTATGATTAAAAACGTCATGGACATTCTATGTGACCTTGTGAATCGAAAATTTTAAACACATGAAATATCTCTTTACCTCCGAATCTGTATCAGAGGGACACCCCGACAAGGTGTCTGACCAGATTTCCGATGCCATCCTGGACGCCATGCTCTCCCAGGACCCCAATTCACGCGTTGCCGTTGAGACACTTGTAACTACGGGGCTTGTCGTGGTCTCCGGCGAGGTAACCACTCAGGCCTACGTTGATGTCCAGGAAGTAGCCCGAAATGTGATCCGCGATATCGGCTACACGAAACCCGGCTACCGCTTTGATGCCGACTCCTGCGGCGTCATGGTCACCATCCACCAGCAGAGTCCCGATATTGCCATGGGTGTGGATCGGCTGGGTGCGGGCGACCAGGGAATGATGTTCGGCTACGCCACCAATGAAACCTCCACGTACATGCCCATGGCGCTGCAGTTTTCCCACGACCTTGTGCGCGAACTGGCCGACATCCGCAAGAACACAAAAGAGATGCCCTACCTGCGCCCGGACAGCAAAAGCCAGGTGACCGTCGAATACGACGAACACAACAAGCCCGTGCGTGTGCATACCATCGTGGTTTCCACACAGCACGACGAAGAGGTTGAGCAGGAGAAGATCCGGGAGGATGTGCGCAAACACCTACTCCCCCGCGTGATCCCGAAAGAGTTGATGGATGACAACACCATCCTGCACGTCAACCCCACTGGAAAATTCGTGATTGGCGGACCGCATGGCGATACCGGGCTGACCGGACGCAAAATCATTGTGGATACGTATGGCGGACGCGGGGCCCACGGCGGCGGGGCTTTCTCCGGTAAGGACGCCTCCAAAGTAGACCGTAGCGCAGCCTATGCCGCGCGGCACATCGCCAAGAACATCGTGGCCGCCGGCATTGCGGACGAGTGCCTTATCCAGCTGGCATATGCCATTGGTATTGCCGAACCGGTATCTGTTAATGTAAAAACTTTCGGAACCGGCAAGATCAGCGACAGAAAACTGGAAGACCTGGTCAAAAAGAATTTCGACTGTACGCCCGACGGGATCATCCGCAGATTCGATCTCCGCAAGCCTATTTTCCGAAAAACAGCAGCTTACGGACATTTTGGGCGGGATGAGTTCCCTTGGGAAAAACTGGATTATGCCGACAAACTGAAAGAACAGGCCGGCGTTTAGGATCCTGTCCAAGGATCGCACTGAGTATGTTGAAATACGGTCTACAGCGGTACGGTTCAGTGCCGGTTTGTGCAAGGGCAGATTGTCTATGAACGACTTGTATCCAAGCGGTATCTTTCAGCGCGGTATCTTTCTCAGTGGTATATTTCTGGACGGTTACTGTCCGCTCATGATTGAATGGGGGTTGTGGTTACAAGTGGACAGGATTGCGCGGCACGTAAAATAAGCGGTGCCCTCGTTCATTATTATGGCAGGCAGGGTGCTTCCTGAAGTAATGTTCGCGCATCCTGAACTGGTTTTACCATTGCATTCAACGATCCCGAAACCTTAAAAGCCGATATTCCATGCTGCAGCTCATTGATGGTTACCCGGTTTACGGAATCCACGACGACCAGACCCTCCGGCAATTCCTGGATGTCATGAGCAGGGCCGAGTACGGCGCCCTCATGGCCGACGGTCATCTGGGATATGTCATGCCTATCGGCGGTGTAGCGGCCTATCGCAACAGCGTTTCCCCGGTGGGTGTTGGTTTTGATATTGGATGTGGAAACGAGGCCGTACGGCTGGACATGCACAAAAAAGATCTTAAGCTAGACCAGCTGCTCAATCACATAGAAAAGTACATTTCGTTCGGTATCGGGCAGACCAATCCGGACGCGCCCCGTGACCACCCGGTTTTCGACAGTGACGACTGGCTGGCCTACGAACCGGAATCCTTGCGGGGAGAGCTGAAAAAACTTGCCAGGGACCAGCTTGGCACAGTTGGTGCCGGCAACCACTACGTCGATATTTTCTCCGATGAGGAGGATCGTGTGTGGATTGGTGTCCATTTCGGCAGCAGGGGGCTTGGACACAAGACAGCGACCGGATTCATCAATTTGTCGCAAAACCGGCCGTGGAACGTGCGTGCCGTCGAGAAGGAGGTGCTTCTGGACCTCGACACTGACCTCGGCGAGCGTTATTACCGGGCCATGAGGCTTTGCGGCGCCTATGCCTGGGCCGGGCGTGAATGGGTCTGCGACCATGTGGCAAATCTGGCTGGGGCCAAAATCGTGGAGCGTGTGCACAACCACCACAACTATGCCTGGAAGGAGCAGCACCTTGATCCGGCTGCGCTGAAAGAACGGCACCCGGCCTCCGGGTCACAAAACGGGACTTCGGGCGGCAAAAAGAAAAAAAATACCGGTGGGGCTGGAAGCAACAAGGAAACCGAAAAAGGCTGCCGGGTACAGCGGAAAAAAGCCCTGCGCGACTGCGTTGTCATCCGAAAGGGCGCCACACCGGCATTCCCCGGCCAGCTGAGCTTTGTCGGGGGCAGCATGGGCGACCCCTCGGTAATCCTTGAAGGCATCGACAGCAACGAAAGCCGGGCGGCACTCTACTCCACCATCCACGGTGCCGGACGCGTCATGTCGCGAACAAAAGCCGCTGGAAAATACCGGGGGCGCGGTAAAAAGCGGAAACAGATCCGTGCCGGCGAGGTAACCCCGAAAATGATGCTGGAGTGGCTCAGGAAAAAAAACGTTAAGCTGCGTGGTGGCGGCCTCGACGAGTCCCCGCACGTCTACCGCCGCCTCACCGAAGTGCTCAACGCCCATCAGAACACCATCCGTATCAGGCACTGGCTACAGCCGCTTGGGGTTGTCATGGCCGGGCCGGACGTTTTCGACCCGTTCATTGATTAGGATCGGCGCATTGCCAGGGCACCGGCCGCATCCACCCGTTTCACATGAGCCGTCAAGGCCCCTATCCTGGTTGGGGCGCCTCCATTTTTCCCTTGACTGCCATTGCTAAATCCTTTACTTATGGTGATTGTCCACCCACCATAGCAATGTTGTCATGTCCGTCCTGGCCATCCTGGCTGTAACCATCGCCATCCTGCTCAGTGCCTACCGGTTTTACGGGTCGTTCATCGCCCGCAAGCTCGGTATCGACAACCGCAACGTCACTCCGGCCCACACCCGCGAAGATGGTGTGGATTATGTCCCCAGCAACCGGTTTGTGGTCCTTGGCCACCACTTTGCCTCCATCGCCGGGGCGGGACCCATTGTGGGTCCGATCATCGCCGTCTATTTTGGCTGGATCCCGGCCCTGCTCTGGATCCTGATCGGCGGCATCTTCTTTGGAGCGGTGCACGACATCACATCCATGACGGCATCGCTGCGCCACCAGGGCAAATCCATCGGTGAGATCATCCAGCAGTACATCGGCGACGCCGGCAAGAAGCTCTTCCTCATTTTCGCCTTCGCCACCCTTCTGCTGGTCATTGCCGTGTTCATGGATATTGTGGCCCGGACCTTTGTGACCGTCCCGGCGGCCGCATCCGCATCGGTGTTCTTCATCCTGCTGGCCCTGCTTTTCGGGGTGGTCATCAACCGGCTGGGCTTCCCGCTCTGGATCAGCACCATTTTCGGCGTGGGGCTGCTCTACTTTTTTGTGTATCTGGGAGAGGTCTACCCCTTCCAGATCGGCTACGGCTGGTGGATCGCCATCCTTGTCGCCTACATCTTCCTCGCGGCGGTCACGCCCGTCTCCATCCTGCTGCAGCCCAGGGATTTTCTCAACTCATTCCTGCTTTACGGCATGATCCTGTTCGGTATCACGGGCATCATGATCGCCAACCCCCGCATTGAGATGTCCACCTCTGTGCAATTTCACGTGGAGCACCTGGGGTTCCTCTTTCCGGTCCTGTTTGTGACGGTTGCCTGCGGTGCCATTTCCGGCTTCCACTCTCTGGTGGCATCGGGAACCACATCCAAACAGATCAGCAAGGAAGAAGATGCAAAGCTGATCGGTTTCGGGGGGATGCTGATCGAGACCCTGCTCGCAGTCATTGCCGTGATGGCGGTGGCCGTGATGACCCGGGGCGATTTTGCCGCGCGCCTGGTCGATGCCGGACCTGTAACACTTTTTTCGGAAGGGCTGGGTGGATTCATCTCTGCGATGGGCATCCCGGTTGCCGTGGCTGTCTCATTTGTGGCATTGACGGTATCCGCCTTTGCGCTCACCACCCTGGATACCTGTACGCGGCTGGCGCGTTTTATCATCCAGGAGTACGCCGAAGACCTGCCGTCGCAACGCCTCCGGCCGGTACTCCAGAACCGTTTTGTGGCCACCTTCCTTGTGGTCCTGTTCTCCGGCTTGCTCCTGCTGACCGGACAGTTTGAGCAGCTTTGGCCCATTTTCGGTTCCGCCAACCAGCTGCTTGCCGCCCTTGCGCTCCTGGCGGGAACCGTGTGGCTGGCCAAGAAAAACGTCAACCCGCTGTTCACCGTCATCCCGATGATCTTCATGTTCAGTGTCACACTGCTGTCGCTATTGGTCTTCGCCTGGAACCAGTACCAACAGAACGCATGGTTTCTGAGCGTGCTGTCGATCTCCCTTTTTGTTCTTGCCGTCATCCTTGTGGTCATGGCCCGCAACAGTCTGCGCAGGTACTACGCCGAACAAAAACGTGGACAGACGAAATCGGGCACTGAAACCGTTTCCACCCCATGAAATGTCCATGAACGGCACAACCCCGGTCACACAGTAGTATGATTAAAAGTCATGGACATTCTATGTGACCTCAGAACCGAAGGTCACGAAGTGCCCAGTGAAACGCGTAAGCGAAATCAAAAGTTTTAAACAGATGAAGGGCATCCGATACTTACTATCGAGGGTCCGCGAACCCGCCAACGCCTACACGCACCTTGCCGGCGCGCTGCTGTCGGTGCTGGGACTGGTGTTGCTCATCCACAAATCCGTACTGCTCGGACAGCCAACCCACATCGTGGCTTTCTCCATATTCGGCAGCAGCATGGTCCTGCTCTATCTCGCCAGCACCCTCTATCACATGCTCCCGGTCAGGGACAAAGGCCTCCGCGTGCTACGCCGCATCGACCACATCATGATCTATATCCTGATCGCAGGCACGTACACCCCCATCACGCTCATTGTGCTGGAAGGATTTACCGGTTGGGCTCTTTTCACCGCCGTCTGGGCTATCGCCGTGATGGGCGTCATCTTCAAGCTGGTCTGGTTCAATGCCCCGAAGTGGGTCTCCCTGGTGCTTTACCTTGCCATGGGATGGATGGCCGTGATCGTCTTCCCCGCGCTGTGGCAGGTATTCTCGTTCAGCGCCATCGCCTGGATCCTGATGGGCGGCCTCGCCTATACCATCGGCGCCGTTATCTACGGATTCAAGTGGCCAAACCCTTCGCCAAAACACTTTAATTTTCATGCAATTTGGCATATTATGGTGATGGCTGGCAGTTTCTGTTTCTTCTGGCTGATGTACCGGTACGTCATTTTCTACTGATCCTCCTTATCGGGCAGTTCGAGTCCGTTTATCCAGACAAACTTCATGGCGGTGGCATAACTGCAATTTCGGTATAATTGGTTGCTGGTATCACGCTCATCCGACGTAAGGCGGCCGGCCACATCCACCCGGATCTTTATTCTTTCATTGTTCTCCATGGGGAAACGCCAATATTTGCGGGTTTTAGCGTTTTTACTGCTCCTTTTTATCGGGGTGGATGCGGTGCGCGCCCAGATCTACGATAATGTCTACCGTCCAACGAGACCGGCTTGGCAGCAGCTTAATACGCCCCATTTTCAGATCATATACCAACGGGGCGAGGAAGCGGCGGCGCTGCGATCGGCGTGGCTGCTTGAGGATCAGTACGATATTGTGCAGTCGCTGGTGGGCGGATCGCTTTCGGGGATGCCAGTGGTGCTGAACGGGCAGAACGACCTGTCCAACGGCTACGTGACCACCCAGAATTTCCGCATCGAAGTGGAGATACCGCGGATCAAGAGCAAGAGCATGAATCCGTCGGACGGCAACTGGCTGAATACCGTCATGCCGCACGAGCTGGTGCATGCCCTGCATCTGAATGTGATCCCGACTTTCGGGGTCGCCGGGGTCATCAGGCCGTTTTCGCCGGACCTGGCCCGCTCGATGCACCTGGCGGCGCCGCTGGGGATGATCGAAGGGATTGCGGTCTTTCATGAATCGCACCGGCAGTATGGCCTGAGCGGACGCGGCAACCATCCCTACTTCACCCGGCAGTTCGAAACCGTTTACGACAGCCGCCACCGTTGGTCACTGGGGCAGATGATGATGGATCCGGCCCGCACCTGGCCGTTCGACCGTCACTATATGGGCGGACATGAGTTCATCAACTGGCTGCAGTATGAATACGGGATGGAAACTACGAAGAAGACCATCCGTTTTGTGTCGCGATGGCCCTTTCTGGGCTATGGATCCGCGCTTTGGTACCACACCGGCAAGCGGCCCTCGGTACTGTACCAGAAGTTCAAGGAACATCACGAGGAGCAAACACATGCAGAAAGGGAAAGGACGGAAGATACGACCCGGGAAGCGTTTGAAGTGTATGATTCACCTCCCGGGATCGCCGCACAGCGTGTGCGGCAGCCTTTCTGGGTCAGCGATGACGAGGTCCTGTATTACGCCCTGGCATGGAACCAGCGTCCCGGATTCTATCGCTTTAATACACAAAGCTATGAGACCGGTATTTTCCTCGAGACGCGGTCGACGGATGATTACAAATTTTCGCTCAACGATGACCGAAGCCGGATCCTCTACTCACGATATCAGATGCATCCCTACTACCACAACTACCAGCGGATGCGTATATATGAATCCGGCACGGAAAGCAGGGGTAACGTTCTCCATGTCGGCCGATATTCCGATCCTGAGACGGGTAAAACAGTACTGGCGGACCGCCTCCATGCGCCTGTTTATGGTCCGGACGGGGCCCTCTGGGCGCTGCAGACACACCACGAACGCAATATTCTGGTCTCCGTCAGCGAGACCGGACTGGATACCCTGCTCATACCGGATCAGGGCCATCTGCTTGAGGTGGCCTTTCACCCGGGACATCCCGATTCGCTGGTACTGCTGGCCAATCGACACGGGTTGCAGGGGCTCTGGTTCCTGCACGCGGATGATCTGGAGCGCTACAACCGTGAGCCGGCGGATATCGCTTTTGAGCGTGCGGCCATCTACGACCCCTCCTGGCACCCTGACGGAAAATCCCTTCTGTTAACGGGAGATCTGGACGGGAGGATGAACCTGTACCGTTTTTGGCCTGTAGGACGATCAGGCGGGGGGAGTCCAGCAGATGCAGCGTTGCACCGGCTCACAAATCACAGATATGGGGTCCTGGAACCGTCATGGAGTCCTGACGGCACCCGAATTGCCGCTGTCCAGCTCATGGAAACCCGTTTCGAACTGGTGCTGCTTGAGTACGAGCAACTCAACCCGGTGGAGGTACCATCCAACCGCTGGAGCTATCCGCCCTTTTCAGGGCCCTCTTCGGATCCACCCCTGCCGCGGGGGTTCACGGAAAATAATGATATCAACAAAGAAGAGGCGGAAACATCAGTTGACGGCAATATTATTGACGCGTCTGCTTATATGCTTCCGGATGGATGGTCGATGTCGCCTTATCGCACGGGCATGCGCTGGCTGCGTCCGCGATCGGCGTATCCATACTGGGAAAACGAATCCCGTTTTATTGGCCACCGCTTCGGGGCCGTCCTTTCCGGCGGCGACGTGCTGCGCCGGCACAGTTACAATGCCGATCTGAGCACATCCAACAATCATTTCTGGTATGATCTGGATTACCGCTTCAGCGGTTTTTATCCGGGTTTTCGTCTGGATTTCTACCGCAAACCCATCCAGACCACCGATTTCCTTCTTGACAGGCAGGGTGCGGGGGTGGAATTGCCTTTCCAGTACCGCATTGACCAGAACACCCGAAGCAGTTCTGTTTCTTTTGTCCCCGGCCTGGATCTGCTGCGTGAGAGGATCATCACAACAGGTGGTACCGCCCAATCAGACTGGTTTCAGCGCACCCGCGCCTCCCTTTTTGTATCATGGCAGCACCGCCTGCAGCAGAACATCCGCGATGCCCAGCCCAATACGGGATGGCTCCTGTTCTCCGAAGTGAACCAGGATCTGCAGACCGATGCCACCCGTAAATTATCGGCACTGCGGGTTGGCGCCTATCGGTTCCTGACATTTCGCCAGAAAGGGAACCGATCGCTGCGAATCGGTGCTGAAGCTGTTACGCAAAATCGCCCGTTCTTTGACATAAGCGGATTCTACTCCACCGGATTCGATGAAAACATCCTGGCCGGTTTCAATAATGCAGCTCGTTTCAACACCCGGTACACCATCCCGTTGTGGCACGCGGACCGCGGACGTGTACTACTCCCCGTTTTTCTCGACCGATTCTACATGGTGCTGTTCAGCGACACGGTCATCCCGGTGCAATCCCGCCAATACGAAGACTGGCTTGATGACTCCCGAACCCTTTTTGGAAGCGGGATCCGCATGCAGTTCCGGGTATTCAATTTTCCTGTGGATATCGGCCTGGCCGGTGTTTACGAACCCACCCGCAATCGTGCCGGTGCCTTCATCGGCTGGTTTTGATCTCACCAATCGGGAGGATACGGAATCCGCCCGGAATAGATGTTTTCAGAAATGAATCCACTGTTTCCTGCGATACTACGGCCGTCAGCCCAATTCCGAGGTTGAAAGCCTGGCGCATATCCTCGACTGGCACGTCACCCTCTTTCCGGATCAGCGAGAAAATAGCCGGCCATTCCCAGCTATCCCAATTCACAACCGGCTGCAATCCCTCGGGTACGATCCGCTCTGTGTTGCCAATGATGCCGCCACCAGTGATATGCGCAAAACCGCGAATTCCAGCCATTTTCTTGAGCCGGCGGATTATCTGCAGATACGACGGGTGTATCTGCAGTAGTGCTTCGCCAATGGTCATGCCAAGTTCAGCGATACTGTCATCCGCGCTGTATTTCGACAACAAAACCTTGCGTGCCAACGAATAGCCGTTCGTATGAAGCCCGTTTCCCGTAACACCAAGGATCACATCGCCTTCCCTGATTCCGGATCCGTCAATGATCTCTTCTCTGTCCACAACACCCACCACCGTTCCGGCCAGGTCAAACTCGCCCTCGGCATAGATATCCGGCATTTCGGCCGTCTCTCCGCCTATCAGGGCGCAACCGTTCTCCTCGCAGGCGATACTGAATCCCTTCAGTACATCATAAGCCACTTCCTGCTTGAGTTTACCTGTGGAAAAATAATCCAGAAAAAAGAGCGGCTCGGCACCACAGACGGCAATGTCATTGACACAATGGTTTACCAGGCACTGTCCCACCGTGTGATAAACCCCGGTTTTAAAAGCGATGATAAGCTTTGTCCCGACACCATCCACACTGCTTACCAGAACAGGCTGCTTCATGGAAGAAAAATCGGGCTGAAAAAGCCCCCCGAAACCGCCGATGGAAGTCAGAACTTCCGGCCGGTGCGTCCGGGCCACCAGCTCCCCGATCGATTTCACAAACCGGTTGCCGGCATCCACATCGACACCGGCAGATTTATACGTATGTTTTTTTGACATAAATTATTGCTATTGAGCAGGATACAGGAAAATGGATTCAGCTACCAAAAGGCGGGTCGGGAACGGTGAGGGGACAGATCAAAGTTTGGAACAAAAGGAAACAAAACCAAGAAGAGCTTTCTTTTTTTTTCAACATGGGTTTTCTATTAATAATAATTTTTTAGAAAAATTTAGTGATTGTATATAGGCACTGTGGATATGTGGAAAAGAAAGTTTTCAGTTTCATCCCATTTGGCACACCTGTCTGTGTTAATAAAAATGTGGATAATTATTTACTGAAATATCTGGTTTTATAATACGGGCCGGAATAACTGTCCACCTGCTTATATACATCACACATCTGGCAGTAAAAAGATAATCCACAATACACCACGAACCGTCAGTATGTGGGGATCTATCCGGTGGGAGTGAATAATTGGTTATCTTCCGAGCACAAAACACATCCAACATAATAACCAACAGGTTGGGGACACGGTTATCCCCACACTTGTCAACAACGGTAAACAAGATGAGGGCAGTAGTCCAGCGGGTTAAGGAAGCATCGGTAAAAGTCGACGGGGAGATAACGGGTAGCATCACCAAGGGGCTGCTGGTACTGCTTGCGGTGCATCGGGACGATACCGTTGACCAGCTTGTCTGGGTGGCTGAAAAATTGCGAAAACTCCGGATTTTTGAGGATGAGGACGGTAAAATGAACCGGAGCGTTGAGGATGTGGATGGCGGCATACTTCTCGTTTCCCAATTCACGTTGTATGGCGAACTGAAGAAAGGTACACGCCCAAGTTTTACGTCGTCGGCCGGACCCGAAAAGGCCGTGCAGATGTATGACAGGATGGTTTCCCTTCTTGAGGAATCACTTCCGGGTAAAGTCGCTACTGGGGTTTTTGCAGCCAAAATGGATGTCTCGCTGATCAATGACGGACCCGTAACCATCATCATAGAACGCTGATGTCCCTAATTTTCCTTTTCCTGGACGGGGTTGGACTGGGTGAGAACAATGGCCACAATCCGTTCAACATGAATGAATATCCCGCATTCAAGGCCATGGCGGGTGGTCAGCCATTTACCAGGGATGCGGAAACGGTTCGCAACGGCAGCCATTTCTTCACTTCGATTGATGCCTGTCTTGGTATTGACGGACTTCCCCAGAGCGGGACCGGACAGGTGACCCTGTTCACCGGCATCAATTCTGCCGAGCTGCTCGGACGGCATTTCGGCCCTTATCCCCACTCAGCTATTCGCGGCCTGCTTGATGAACGGAGTATTTTCCATAAAATGGCCAGTTTTAGAGGCCAGTGCCATTTCATAAATGCTTTTCCGCAGCAATTCATTGACTATGTGACAACGACCAACCGATGGTCCAGCACTACTTATATGACCACAAGGGCCGGGTTGAAGCTGAATTCCGTGGAGGAAGTGCTTGATGAGAGGGCTATTACCGCGGAACTTACACAGGATGCATGGAGAAAACGGCTATCACTGGACGTGCCTAAAATTTCTGAAGAGCAGGCTGCAGACAGGGTGATAAGGGCTTCAAAGGAGCACGACCTGGTACTCGTTGAGTATTATCTGACCGACAAGGCGGGGCACAGCAGGGATGCGAAGCTTGCGCAGTGCATCCTCACGCGCCTTGACCGGTTTTTACAGCATCTTATCAGCGGCAGGGAAGAGCATGGGTATACCCTTCTTCTCACAAGTGATCACGGGAACCTGGAGGATCTGTCGGTCAAGACGCACACATACAACCGCGTACCCCTTTTTGTTTCAGGAGAACGGGTTTCGCTTTTCCACTGCGCGGAATCCATACAGGATGTTACTCCGCTTTGCGTTGACTGGCACAGATCAGCGAACGGGGAGAGCTGAAAGTATTCTCTGGAAGATCTCGTCCACCGATCCGGTTCCATCGACGGCCCAGTAGATACCGGAATGCTTATAGTATTCCATGACGGGGGCCGTGTCTTTTTTGTAGACTTCCAGGCGCGTCTTGATCTTCTCCTCGGTGTCGTCTGAGCGCCCCTCGCCCCGGGAGAGCAGCCTCTGGATCAATTCCTCATCCGGCGCATGCAGGGAAATAAACATGTCCAAAGACTCGCCACGCCGCTCCAGCAGGTTGTCAAATGCCACGGCCTGATCCACAGTGCGTGGAAAACCGTCAAGGATATAACCCTTGCTGTAGTTATTATTGGAGATAGTTTCTTCCACCATATCGACGACGGCCTGATCAGGCACAAGGTGTCCCTCGTCTATTATGGACTTGACCAGCTTGCCTAATTCCGTTCCTTCGTTAATGGCTTCGCGAAACATTTTTCCAGTGGAGAGATGTACAATTCCGAAGTGCTCGGCAACCATTTTCGCCTGAGTACCCTTTCCCGCACCTGGCGGACCGAATATTATTATTCTCATCTTTTGTTAATAATGATTAATGGAGGAGATTGGGGTCATTGAATAATCCGTTGTGAGACCACAAGCTACACGGAATATATCACTCCATGAATAATTGGCAAAACAAGATCCCTCCTGAAAATCACTATTGCGCCCATCCGGAAATAACGCATCGCATAATTTATTGTAACGCTATGCGTTATTTTTCGTATAGTTGTTGAGTCCGACGCAGTATTACACGAAACCTAAAAAGGGTAAAAAATGGAAGAAAGATGGATTAAACGGTATGCCAACCGCAAAATGTACGATGTGGAGAACAGCCGCTATGTCTCCCTGGGGGATCTGGCTGAAATCATTCAATCGGGTGACAGCATCAGGGTGACGGACAAAAGTGGAAAAGAGGACTATACGGCACAGGTACTCCGCCAGATAATCATGGATCAGAGCAGGCAGTCGGATGAATCCACGGTCACCGCCCTGCATGAATGGATCCGAGTGGGAGGTTCGTTTCTGGATCAGCGCTGGGATGAGCTTCGCAGCGGGATGGAGGACTGGTTCCGGGACAGAAAATCTCGTCTGCTGAAAGGGCTGAGCCGCGATGATTTCGAAGCATTGAAGAAAAAAGTGGACCAGCTCGAGAAAAAGGTGGAAGATCTTGATGCATGACATCGGAAAACGAAGCTGTTGCATTTATCACTTGAACACAGGTAACAAATCGAGGTAGAAAAATGAGTAACGAGAAGAAAGAAAGCGGAAAGAAAAAACAGGATCAGGAAAAGCACGATTGGAATGATAAAGCCAATGAGATATGGCTTGCCGGACTCGGTGCCTTGTCCGCCGTTGAGGAAGAGGGCTCCAAGCTGTTCAAGAGCCTGGTAGAACGCGGAACCACTTACGAAAAGAAAAGGAAGGAGCAGATGGACAAGCTCTGGAAAGAGGTTTCGGATAAGTATGAAAAGGCGGAAGACAAGTTTGAGGATTCGTTCGACAAAGCGGAAGAGCGCATTGAAAACAGGATGAAATCAATCATCTCAGGTCTTGGAATACCCTCCCGCAAGGAGATACAGGATCTTTCAAACAAGGTGGACGCCCTCAACAAAAAAATCGATCAGATCAAGGAAAAGCAGGCCGCCAAGGGCAGGGGCTCTGGCAAAAAAGCCAAGTAAGGTAAATAAGCCAGGTAATTTTATTCAGCCATGCCATACCGGGGCGGTGCCGACAGATCGGGAGGGCCATCTGGTTCTGATCCATATCCTGATCACCGGTACCGGGATCACAAATTGGTATCAAGGGTGCCGTTCCCGGTCTCGCGGGCGATGGACCAGACGTAACTGCCCTCCCTTCGGGCTTTTTCTTCCTTGCTGAGACCGCGATATCCGTATGGCGGTTTGCGAAGCTTTCGAAACAAAGCGAGAAGGATCCAGCCGAAAGGCAGATAATATCCTATGAGGTCCCAGTCGCGGCGCCAGTGGCTGATGGCGGGACGATTGTCCCTGTGGTCGTGGAAATCGCGATAGTGCCGGGTGAATAGTACGGGCCAACCAAATGGGCTGGTGAGCCAGCGGCTTCCTTTGATTCTTTTAAAAGAGCGGATCAGAGATTTGAAGTCGTACGGCTTTCTTCCGTGATTTGCCGCAAGCTGGTCCAGTTCCCGCTGCATGTCACGGCGAATCTCTTCGGCGACCCGCTCCGCCTGCTCCCGATCGGGATCATCTGCCGAGATTGCTCCGTTGTCACGCAACCGCGCCCGGATATCAACGGGTTTGCCGATAAAAAACTTCATATTGCAGGGGAATGCAAAGTAGAAGAAGAAGGGAAATATGATGGCCAGGATGATGAGCGGCAATGGTATGAAGGGTATGCCCAGCAAGCGGCTGCTCAGCCGGTCGATCCAGCGGAAGGTAAGGTTTGCGGGGTTGATCCATTCGGCGTTGATGCCGTACACCGGCAGCACTGGCACATTGTAGCGCGCGGCGAGCTTGACAAAACTGGGCTGGAAAGGTTGCAGGCGGTACCGGCGGTTAAATCCTTTTCCGATGCCCGGAATGCCTTCGGGATAGTAGATCACACGGCCGCCCCGCGCCAGTATTCGGTCGAAATTCAGGTATGTCTGGTCAACCGCACCAAACTTGCGCCACCAATTGTCCAGGCCAAAGGGGCGCATCCACCAGGTTAATGCAAGCTTTGGCGAATAAAGCGGCTTGATTTTTGCTTTTTCACCGAATTCGCCTTCCCGCCAAAGAAGTTGATCGAGAATGAACGAGTCGTGCGGAAATGCGTTTCCACTGTGGTTGGAGGCCAGTATTGCCGGACCGTCAGCGGGTATGTTCCCGAAGCCCGACAGATCGGCCCGGAAATAGTGGTCCATGATCCGCGATGAGACCTCGCGGTAAAAGCTGTCGAGATACTCGAAATCAACCGGATCGTCACCGGAAACAACGTTGGAATATCGATGCCGCGTCATGATCCCGGCTGCCGGTTGAACAGGTAGAATAGAGAGCCGATGAGGAAGAGCAGGCTCCACAAAGGCCAGGGTCCGCCCTGCACAACAGCCAGCGTTCCGGCCAGTACAAAAGCGCCGCTCATGATGCTGCCGCCCAGACCCTGGATGGAATCGGGCCTGGGGCTGCGATCGGTCAGGGTCTCTTCAAGCTGGTTCAGAGAGTCCGCGGTAATGCGAGGCAGCCGCATAAGCACATCGATCAGTTCGGGGGTGCCGCGCCAGAGCTCACGGGCAATGGAGGCCGGATGGAACTGGTCCTGGAAGATGTTAAAAGCGTGCCTCCTTGAAAGTTCCGGGATGTCGATTTTCGGGTTGAGCATTTTTCCGACCCCTTCATAGGTAACAAGCGCCTTGGTCATGAGGGTCATTTCCACAGGGAAGAAGACGCGGTGGCGCCCGCCAATGGCCAGGGAGTTGATAATGAGCTGTCCCAGGCTGAAATCACCGTAGGAGGCGTGCTGGTAGAAACGCCGAAGCAGGTCGGTAACGGATCGCCTAAAGCCTTCGGGGTTGCCGTTCTTGCCTATGCGCGCCATGGCGAGGAGGTTGCGTGTGGCGCCTTCGATATCCCCGGATACCAGCGCGTGGAAGTAGTATAACATGCGTCGCCGGGTGCGGTCCTGGAAGCGTCCCACCATGCCCAGATCGATGAACCCTATTTTGTCTCCTTCCATGATCATCAGATTGCCGGGATGCAGGTCGGCGTGAAAAAAACCATCCTTGTAGAGCATTCGGATGATGGCTTCCGCGCCCCGATCCAGGATTTTGTTCTTGCGGTCGGCCGGGGCATTGGCCAGATCGCCGGAGTCCGGGGGTATTCCATCCATGAACTCCATGCAAAGCACGTCCTGGGTGCTGTAATCCCTGTAAATTTCGGGAAACCGGATGTAGTCCAGATCGCGGAAATTGGCTTTGAATATCTCGGCATTGTCGGCCTCGTTCTCAAGATCCACCTCCTTGATGGTGTAGGCCCCGAACTCGCGGATCAGCCGCTTTGGCTGGTATTGTGGAATGATCCAATTGAGAAAATGTCCAAGCCAGCGCAGGAGTATGATGTCGGTCTCCACCGTGTCACGGATACCGGGCTTGATCACTTTCAGCACCACGTTTTTGCCGTCGAGTGTGACGGCCCGGTGTGTCTGGGCGATGGAGGCTGAGCCAAGCGGTTCCTCATCCACCAGAATGAAAAAATCTTCGAGCTTGCCGCGCAGGTTAATTTCGATGATGGCGCGGATGCTCTCGAACGGCACTTGCGGCAGGTTGTAAAGAAGGTTCTTCAGTTCGTCGGTGATGTTTTTCGGGAGGATATCCTGCCGGAGCGAAAGGATCTGACCCAGCTTGATGTAGGTGGGGCCGAGGAATTCGAGCCGGCGGCGCAGCTGGACCGGAAACGGCAGGTTGCGCAGCTCCCTCTTGACGAACGGTCTTACCAGGAAAGCCGTAAAGCGGGAGGGAAAGGATCGCAGTCCCTTTTTGCGCTCTTTGGAAAGTGAAGCGACGTAGGCGATGATGCCGCCCATGAACAGGCCGGTGACGTGGCGATGGATGAGCAGAAGGCGCCGGGCGATACTCTTGTAGGGTGCGAGCGGATTAAAGCCGCTGCTCTTGCCGGCAAGAGTGCGCTCCTGTCCCGCAGATTCCGGGGGAATCACGCTCGGTTCAGAACTGTCGCTGTTGTTGCTGCTCATTCGGCAAGATCGGGTTACAAGGAAACAGGCAAGATATTTGCGGCCTGGCATATTTGCAATCAGGGCGCGAGTTAATGCGCACCGCCCGGGTTGCGTGGATTTTGACCGGATTTTCGAACGGGTGACCGCTGCGCGGCTGATGGTGCATCGCGCGGATTTATGGCCAATGCATGCCATGAATCCATGCGGGGCCGTGGGTCCAAGTTACGGGATTCGGCCCGCATTAGGGAATGGCAAATTGGAAGTGACAAAGAAATGCATAAAAAAAGCACTGCGCGTGTATTGCAAAAGAGTGTAAATACGTTATGATTACAATTCCGGGATAGTACGCAGACAGTAGCGGATGGAAGCAGGCGGCTAAGACGGTCCGACCAAAAGCGAAAGCGGCTGTGCGACCCGAAGGATAGAGGAACCGGACTGGTACCGGCAACTCAAACTTTTCAAGGAGAAAGCGCAATGACACGGTTTAACAACTTCATACGGACCTCGATGCTGGGCGGGATTGTCGTCCTCATGCCGGTTATTGTTTTTTTTCTGGTGGTGCGGTGGCTGTATGGCGTGCTGACGGACGTAATTTATCCACTCACTTCCTACCTGGTTGAAAAGACGGCGCTTCAGCAGCTTCTCGCCGACATTCTGGTGATCGCGGCCATTCTGATCATCTGTTTTCTCATCGGGGTTTTCGTCAAGACCCAGATGGGCAACTTCATAATCCGGGGTTTTGAAAACGCCACACTTCGCCACGCGCCGGGCTACAGCATGATCAAGGAAACGGTCATGATGTTCTTTGGGCGCAGCAAATCGCCCTTTTCTGCCGTTGCCCTGGTGCGCCCGTTTTCAAGCGATACGATGATGACCGCGTTTGTAACGGACGAACATCCCGACGGCAGTTATACCGTCTTCATTCCAACGGCGCCGAATCCCACATCCGGCAACATATACCACCTTTCCAGGGAGTGTGTCCACATTGTGGATGTGCCTGTGGATGAGGCGCTGCGCACCATATTGAGCTGCGGCATCGGATCCACAAACATGGTCATCAAAGCCGGCGAACGGAGAGAAAAAAAGCCCGATCTGATTGGTTGACTTCCATTGCCGTTATCAAGAGATTAGACCTGAGACAACTTTTGGAAGAAAAGACCCAGGAGATGCGAAATGGTTCCGGATAAAAACTCATCACTGGATGAGATGCAAGGAGATGGCGGGGAGTTTGCGCTCTGGCTTAAGCCCGAGAGCGAGGTGTATGATATCCTCAAAAGGATCATAGACCGGCTTGCGGCTGATTTCGGGGCGCCGGTCTTTGAGCCGCACATAACACTTGCCAGTGGCATCCGGATGCCGGTTGATGAAATGGTTGGCCGGCTGGAAAGTGTGGCCAAGTCAGCCGATCCCATGACGTTGTATCTGGGCGACACTGATTTCAGGGACTCGTTTTACCGGTCGCTTTTTGTGCGGATTGCCCCCAATGATGCCCTGCTGGCACTGCGGGAACGGAGCCTCAGGGAGTTCCGGCTCGACCATGAGCCCTACCTTCCACACATCAGCCTGATGTACAAGGAAATTGATTCCGGAAAAAAAATGCAGATCATTGAGCGCGTAGGCAAGCGTTTCGACCTGGTCTTCATACCCGACAAAATCCACCTTGTCCGCGTCTCAGGGCCTGCCGAAACCTGGCATGAACTGCTTCACGTACCTCTTGTCGCACATTAAAAAGAGCGTTTCGCGACAAAAAACTTCCATCCTTCATAATTTCCTGACAATCACTGCATATCCTTTCCCAAAACGCCATTATTCTTACAGAAAACCGCTTACAGAATCTTTCCCCATAGCCACCAACAATCCTTTTAATACTATTGCATTATGGCAGCGTACCAATTTTTCAAACAGGTAAACAAAAACTTCGATCGGGCCGCAGGATACCTGAGCATTGAGAAGGGCCTGCTCAACCAGATAAAGGCGTGTAACAGCACGTACCACGTGACCTTTCCGCTTCGCCGGGATGACGGCAGCGTGGAGGTGATCCACGGATGGCGGTCAGCGCACAGCACCCACAAAATGCCCACAAAAGGCGGGATTCGATATGCGCTCGAGGTAAACGAAGACGAGGTTACGGCACTGGCCGCGCTCATGACCTACAAGTGCGCGGTGGTTTCGGTACCGTTTGGCGGCGCCAAGGGAGGCATCCGCATCAATCCGTCAAAATATTCCGTTGCGGAGATCGAGCGGGTAACCCGGCGCTATACCTTCGAGCTTATCAAAAAGAATTTCCTGGGTCCGGGCCTGGATGTCCCGGCGCCGGACTACGGTTCCAGCTCGCGCGAAATGGCGTGGATCCTGGACACGTTCCAGAGCATGGCGGATTTGCTGGACAGCGAGGGCTGTGTGACGGGCAAACCGATTGAGCAGGGCGGTATCAGCGGGCGCACGGAGGCCACCGGCCGCGGTATCTACTTCGGCCTCAAGGAAGCTTGCGACAACAAGCAGGATATGGAGGCGCTGGGCCTCACGGCCGGCCTGGAGGGCAAGCGTGTGATAGTACAGGGTTTGGGTAATGTTGGCTACTATGCCACCCACTACCTGCGCGAGGCCGGCGCCATCATCACGGGAGTGGCAGAAGCCCATGGTGGCATCTACGACGAGAAAGGGATCGACATCGCCAAACTAAAGGAGCATATCCAAGAAACCGGATCCATCCGCGAATATCCAGAAGGCCGGTTTGTCGAAGAAACGGCCAGCATGCTTGAGATGGAGTGCGACATCCTTGTGCCGGCCGCCCTGGAGAACCAGATCACAGCCGAGAATGCGGGACGCATCAACGCCAAAATCATCGGTGAAGGAGCCAACGGCCCGGCATCCAGCGAAGCGGACGTCATTCTTCGCGAGCGCGGCATCATGGTGGTGCCGGATATCTATCTCAATGCAGGCGGTGTGACGGTCTCCTATTTCGAGTGGATCAAAAACCTTTCCCATATCCGCTTCGGCCGCATGGACCGCCGGTATGAGGAAAATGCGATGACGCGGCTTCTGGAGGCGATCGAAGGGATAACCGGCGAACACTTCAGCGACAACGACATCAAGCGCATCGCCAAGGGACCGGATGAGTGGGATATCGTGGATTCCGGCCTGGAAGACACCATGGTCACGGCCTATCAGATGCTGCGCGAAACGGCAAGACAATACGACACCGACCTGCGCAATGCCGCCTACATCAGCGCGATCAAGAAAGTGGCCATATCCTACCAGCAGATGGGCATCTTCCCGTAATATCCGGGCTTCTCAGCTATCAGCGGCGCGGGCCCGGCGCCACCGGCGACCGTGCACTTGATTTTTGGCTAAAAAACGCTGTTTTTTTACGAAAACCAAACCGCCGCTGATGGAAGAGACCACCGTACTGGAACTGGCCGTCGACCGCTATGCCATCGGCGCCTTTGTCGCCTACCTGATGATCATAGTCGGGCTGGGCGTGTGGACGTCGCGGTTCTCTTCCCAGGGGGTCGGGCACTTTTTCATCGGCGGGCGCCGGATGAACCGCTTCGTCGTGGCGCTGTCGGCGGTGGTATCGGGGCGCTCGGCATGGCTGCTGCTGGGCGTCACCGGCATGTCCTACACCATGGGCGCCTCGGCCGTCTGGGCGATCGTCGGGTATATCGTCGTGGAACTTTTCCTGTTCCTCTACTTCGCCCGCCGCATCCGCAACTTCGCCGGCCGGTACGACTCCATCACCATCCCCGATTTTTTCGCTTCACGCTTTGAAGACCGCACGGGTCTGCTTCGGATAGTGCTGGTGGCCGTGATCCTGATCTTCATGCTCGGCTACGTCTCGGCCCAGTTCGTGGCCGGCGGCAAGACCTTTGCATCAAGCTTCCACCTCGATCCGGTCCACGGAATCCTGCTCACCGCTGTCATTGTGTTCCTCTATACTATTCTCGGTGGATTTCTGGCCGTGAGCCTGACCGACACCATCCAGGCGGTTTTCATGCTCCTTTCGCTTGTGGTGCTTCCGGTGCTCATAATTTTTGATCTGGGTGGATGGGGACTGGTGTCCGCAACACTAGCGGAGATGGATCCGGGACTGGTGGATCCGGCGGCTCTGGGGTTGGGTGCGGCGCTCGGATTCCTGGCCATCGGTCTGGGGTCGCCTGGCAACCCGCACATCATCGCCCGCTACCTTTCAATCAGTGATTCGCGCCAGCTCCGAACGGCTGCGGTTGTTGGGACCACCTGGAACGTACTCATGGGCGGAGGTGCGGTATTTATTGGCCTGGCCGGACGCGCGGTGCTGCCCGATGTGGGCGCCCTGCCCGCCGGCGATACGGAAAACCTGTTCCCGGTCCTGGCTCAGGAGTACCTGCACCCGGTGCTGTTTGGTATGGTGATCGCCTCCATCTTTGCGGCCATCATGTCCACGGCCGACTCACAGCTGCTCGTGGCGGCATCCAGTGTGGTGCGGGATGTCTATGAGAAGATCCTGAAGAGTGGCGAGGAGGTTTCCCAGCGCCGCCTTGTATGGATGAGCCGATTGGTGGTGGGGCTGCTGGTGGCAGGCGCGGTTGCATTCGGCGTGCTGGCTGAAGACCTGGTGTTTTGGCTGGTTCTGTTCGCATGGGCGGGACTGGGAGCGGCCATTGGTCCGACCGCACTGCTGGCCCTGTACTGGCGCCGGACTACGGCCGCCGGGGTCATTGCCGGGTTCCTTTCCGGCGCGCTGGTGACCATTGTGTGGTATCTGGTGCCGGCTCTCAACAACTTGATGTACGAACTGATTCCCGGTTTTGCCGCCGGGCTGGCAGTGACCGTTGTGGTCAGCCTGTTCACCGCTCCCCCGGAGCGTACCGGCGATTACTTTGATGCCATGATGGATGATTAGCGCCTGATTCCAGGCGTGTCGCCGCAATGCCACTACCAGAATAGGCCTGCAGGGGTCGACTTGGCAAAAAAGGCACCGGCCAAATCCACCCGAAAATCAACCGATGAACGGGGCCAGGTCCACAATATACTGGGCGAATTTGGTCAAGCCCTTCTGGGTGACCCTGTACCGGGATTCGGTTTTTTGCCCCTCCGTTATCTTCTGCACGGAGACATATCCGGAATCCACCAGTTTTGAAAGATGTGTACTGAGATTGCCGTCGGTGGCGTTCAGGGCTTTCTTCAGTTCATTAAAACTGATATCATCGACCCTTGCCAGAACGGACATCAGGGCAAGCCGGATACGGGAATGGATCAGATTGTCCAGCTTGCGGTAATCCAGGGAGATTGGTTCGGTAGCCATTGCCTTGGAGTATAATGATGATCGGAGACAGCTGATTGGTGGAAAATAGTGCTGGTTTTCGTCTCAGCTTCTATAGTATACACAAATTGCGTAAAATTAAAACATGACATCCACTAAAAAATAAAGTAGCTACTTCGTAACGTGAAGACATCCGATAACAGGAACAAGCTGCCGAGAAAGACGGCGGAACAGCGCAAGCGGGCCGCCGAGCTGCTTGCCGAGCTGTATGAGTACTACCCGAACCCGCACTGCGCGCTCAACTTCACAAATCCGTTTGAACTGCTGGTCGCCACCATCCTGAGCGCCCAATGCACGGATGTAAGGGTGAATATTGTCACGGAAGACCTGTTCCGGATCTGGCCCACCCCGCAGGCCATGGCCAAGGCGCCGCTGCCGGAGCTGGAGGAGGCGATACGCACCACCGGATTTTACAGGAACAAGGCCCTGGCGATCAGGGAGGCATCGCGGAAGATTGTGGATGAGCATGGCGGAGAGGTGCCGCGCACCATGGACGAGCTGCTGTCGCTCCGCGGCGCCGCCCGGAAAACGGCGAATGTGGTGCTTGGAAATGCCTTTGGGATCAACGATGGCGTGGTTGTGGATACGCACGTCAAGCGGCTGGCCAACCGATTCGGCCTGACCCGGCACCAGGACCCGGTCAAGATCGAGCGCGACCTCATGGCGCTGTTCCCGCAGGGGGAATGGACCAACTTGTCACACCTTTTCATTGCCCATGGCCGCGCCGCCTGCAAGGCGCGTTTTTCAACCCCACCCGACCATTCGGTCTGTGAAAAATACGGTATCCGGTGCACCTGCAATAAGCTGCGACCATGAGAAACACATCCAGGAACAGTGAAGCAATGATCATAGTTTTAACAAACAGGGGCAAAGGAACAGAGGTGTAACAGGCAACGGTTAACGAACAGAAGCTAAATAAGCAGAGATTCAATGAGCAGTGAAAACGGCAATATCAATCGGGAAGAACCGTCCGGGGACAATGGCCGCGGACGCATATCCGGCAGCGACAAGGGGGCGCATGACCGTCCCACCCCAGGCGCAGGCAAAAAAGCCAATTCGGGCGAGAGCCCCGCTCCCGCCAAGGAAGAGCTCCTGGTTGGTCGCACCGACATGAAGCTGCCACCACTGCGGTCGGATATCGAGATGATACCGGTCACCCACGACGGATCGGAACTGATATACTTCTACGATCCGCAAGGCTACCTTCCCGGCCCCATTGCCCTGGACCGGCAGATTGCCGCACTCATTCCCATGCTAAACGGACAGTTTTCCGTTCAGGATATCTGCAATGACCTCAAGCGTTATGGAAGCGATGTGGACGAGGAGCACCTGCTGGCATTTGTCCGGCAGCTCGACGAATCGCGCCTGCTGCTCTCGCCCTGGTTCAGCCACTGCAAAACGGAAATAGAAGAGAATTTTGAACGGGAGGATGTGCGTCCGGCCGTCTGCGCCGGCTCTTCCTATCCATCCACGGAGAAAGAGATCCGGGAAATGCTGGATGCGGCTTTTGCTTCGAACGGCAGTTCCGGCAATCCGGAAAATGGTGATGCACAGGCATCGGCTTCGGAACAGGAGCCAGCCGGTGCCATCAAGGCACTGTACGCACCGCACATCGACCTGAGGGTGGGGCTGGCATCTTACGTACCTGCGTTCAGGCCGCTGAGGGACCTGAAACCAAGCCGTGTCGTACTCCTTGCCACCTCGCATTATGCCGGCTCCTACTACCCGCTTTACGACGGAAAGCCGTTCATTGCCACCAGAAAGAGTTTTGAAACACCGCTGGGCACCATCCCCGCCGACCATGAAACACTCCGGCTGCTCGAGAAGCATGCGGAAGCGGCCGGCTGCTCATTTTCTGACCGCGCACACCGCAATGAGCACAGTATCGAGCTCCACCTCCTTTTCCTCCAGTATCTCTGGCAGCACTCCTTCTCCCTCGTACCCGTTCTGGTGGGCTCGCTGGAGGAGCTTTACTATATGGAAGATGGGGATACCGGAAAAAAAGTGGAAGCCATGGCATCGCTGCTGCGGGAAAGATTTGCGGATGATCCCGACACCCTGTTTGTGATCTCCGGGGACCTGTGCCATGTAGGCAGCAAGTTCGGTGACGATGTTCATGCATCCGAGATGTTTGACCATATCCGCTCTTTCGACCGTGAGTTCCTCGGCCATACCGTAGCTGCCAGCAGCCACGACCTGCTCCGGCAGATGAAGAAGGACCAGGACCCTTTCAGGATATGCGGATTTCCACCGCTATACACGGCCCTGAAGTCGCTTTGCGGAGTAAAGGGCAAGGTTACCAGTTATGATCTCTGGGATGAGCGCGAGCGCGAGAGCGCGGTCACATTTGGTTCTGTTCTATTCCGAGAACTTCCCAGATAGCCCCTAAGAGCGTCTTTTTACTGATAGGCTTGCTGAAAAAGCGGCTTACGATCCCGTCGATGCCGTATTCTTTGAACGCGTGAATGTCCTGGCCGCTGAAAACAAATACGGGCACGTTCTCGTAACCGGGCAGATTGTGCAGCTGGCGGATCAGCTCGGCCCCGTCACCCTCTTTGCGCAGGTTGAGGTCCACGATAACCACATCAAAAGGCTGCGATTTCATGGCACCAAGCGCTTCATCAGGATTGTCCACACATATTAGTTCCAACGGCTCTTTCTTGAAAAACAGCTTCACCAGCATCTGGTTCGCCTGGTCGTCTTCGACGTATAAAATTTTTTTTGTCGTCATTGCTTCATCTGTTTTGTGATACTCGGCCTCTCTTATTCTCCCGGCTTCTCTATTATATCCATTTTTTCTGCAAAATAGGAACAGAAATCTCTCATGTCGCCGGCAATGCGTTCATCATCTACGGATCGCTCAAGGGTGTCGGCCATGGTTTTAAGGGTTTCGTAAAAAAAGATCTTCATTTCATCGCGGCTCATCTCCTTGGTCCAGAGGTCCAGCCGCAAGGTGTCCTTGTTTGTGTGGTCCCAAAGCGAAAGCAGCATCGACCGGACGGGCATCTCCGAGATGTTCGAGTCGTCAGCACTCCAGACAATATTTTCAGGGATGTTTTTGTCGTCGAGGGTTACGCTGATGCGAATTTCTTTGTTGGTCATATGAAAGAGGGCTTATCGGGTTGGGAGGATTATTCATCGGGATGGCGGTGCGTCGCAGCATCGGGTTGCGTCAGTAATCCCGCAAGCTGGATGCATCCGGGATGGATGCGGCCGGGGCCATCTCTGCGCAAGCGCTGTTGCACCGCCAAATTCATGAGCAGTAATTATCCAATTTTTCCAGGACTTTTTCCATGTCGCCGGGAATTTCCGAGGTGAACTGGAGCCAGTCGCCGGAAGTCGGATGCTCAAACCCCAGGGTGCGCGCATGCAGACACTGGCGCCCAAGCAGCGTAATTAAATTATGGAACATGGTTTTTCGGGAACCTGTATTCGGCCCGTATCTAACGGAATCACCACCATAGACAGGGTCACCAAGTACCGGATGCCCCATCCACGAGAAATGGACCCGGATCTGGTGGGTCCGTCCCGTTTCCAAAACGACGTTCAGCATGGCCAGGTGGTCGTAACGCTTGAGTACGCGGTAATGCGTGATGGCGTCCTTTCCCTTTCCCGGATCAACGACAGCCATCTTTTTGCGGTCCGAGGGGTCGCGTCCAAGGGGCTGGTGGATGGTTCCCCTGTTTTTCTGCGGAGCGCCCCAGACAACCGCCCGATACGACCTCTCAACGCTCTTTTCTGCAAATTGTTTGGAAAGGTGGTGGTGGGCATGGTCGTTTTTTGCGACTACAAGCAGGCCGCTGGTGCCCTTGTCGAGCCGGTGCACAATACCCGGGCGCAGCAGGTCCTGTTCGTTGTTGACGGTCGACAGCTTCTCCGTATGCCAAAGCAGGGCGTTGACCAGTGTTCCGGTCCAGTTGCCGTAGGAGGGGTGCACTACCATCCCGGCGGGCTTGTCGATGACGATGAGGTCGTCATCCTCGTGGACAATCTCCAGCAGAATATTCTCCGCCTGTGCTTCGGGCGGGGGCGCTTTTGGGACAATGATCACGATTTCGTCGCCCGGTTGCACGCGGTAGGAGGCTTTTTCCAGCAGCCCGTTCACTCGCACCCAGCCGTTGCGGATGCCATCCTGAACCTTGTTGCGGGTGGCATTCTGAATGAATTGGGTGATGTACTTGTCCAGGCGCATCTGCTCATGATGCCCCTCGGGCACATCGAGGTCGTAACGGGTGAAATCCGCCCGTTCTTCCTCGTAAAACAGGTGGGGTGAAACTACTTTTGACATGTCCGCCGGTCTTTGGTGCAACCGATTGGAACCGGATGCAAAAATAAGAATATAAAAAAGTTGTAAGATTGACCCCGCCCGGGGGTCTTATAGTTAACTATTCATAATGGGTGACGTGTGCATCTTCTGTCCTGTGACGGAGGGTGGGCGCTTTTTCTGCCGGACCGGTGCCTCTTTTTTGCGTCGGCCCCCGGTTGAGCGGGAAGCGAAACGCGCGGACCGGAAAACGTGGGGCAGTGCCTCAGAGATGTGGTCTACACCTAAGATCTGAAGGCCCTGTTTCACTTTTTCCGGTATCTCTTCCAGGTCCGGGAGGTTTTCTTTTGGCAGGATTACGGTTTTTATCTCTTTGCGCTGGGCGGCCAGGAGTTTTTCGTTAAGCCCGCCAATGGCATAAACGTCACCACGGAGGGTGATTTCACCGGTCACGGCCACATCGTGCCGGATCGGATTGCCGGTGAGCAGGGAGATCATGGCCAGGGCAATACCCATGCCAGCGCTGGGTCCGTCCTTTGAAATGGCTCCTTCAGGAATGTGCACGTGGATTTCGTTCTTTTCAAAAAAATCTTCCGACAGGCCGAACTCGGTTGCGTGGGAACGGACGTAGGTGAGCGCCGCCTGGGCCGATTCCTTCATTACATCCCCAAGCTTTCCGGTAAGCAGCAGCTTGTTCTTTCCAAACATGCGCGCCACATCAAGATTCAGGATGCTTCCGCCCGTACTGGTCCATGCCAGGCCGTTGACACTTCCGATACGGTCCTTCTTCTCGACATCGCGTTCCTTGAACTTCTCAACACCTAGGAACTCACGAACGCGTTTGGCGTTGATCGTGATTTGGGACGGTTTTTTACCGTTTATCTGTTCCTGTACCACTTTTTTGGCCACTTTTCTGCAGATGGAGGCAATGTTTTGCTCCAGGACCCGGACCCCTGCTTCAGCGGTATGCCGCTGGATTATGAGGCGGATCGCATCCTCCCGAAACCGAACACGGGAGGGTTTGAGGCCGTGAGACTTCAGCAGTTTCGGGATCAGGTGGCGGCGCGCGATCTCCACTTTGTCGTGCTCCAGATAACCGTGCAGGGGTATGACCTCCATGCGGTCGAGCAGGGCGGGTTGGATGTGACTTGCCACGTTGGCCGTGGTAATGAACATGACCTGCGACAGGTCAAAGTCCAGGTCCATGTAGTGGTCGTTGAACGTGTCGTTCTGCTCGGGATCCAGCACTTCAAGCACGGCCGATGACGGGTCGCCGCGCAGGTCGCGTCCGAGCTTGTCGATCTCGTCCAGGATGATGACCGGGTTCATGGTTCCGGCCTTCTTGATGGCCTGGATGATGCGCCCGGGCATGGATCCGATATATGTCTTGCGATGCCCGCGGATCTCCGCTTCGTCGCTTACCCCGCCCAGTGAAATACGAACCATTTTGCGGTTCATCGCCTCGGCTATGGACTTGGCCAAGCTGGTCTTTCCCGTGCCGGGCGGTCCCACAAAGCACAGAATCTGCCCCTTGATCTTGTTGACCAGGTTCAGTACCGCGATATACTCCAGAATGCGCTCCTTGGGTTTTTCCAATCCGAAGTGATCTTTTTCCAGCGCCTCTTCCACCGCGCCGATTTCAAGGCGATCCTCCGAAAACTGCCCCCATGGCATGGCCAGGATCCAGTCCAGATAGTTGCGTGAAACGCTGTATTCCGGCGACATGGCAGGCGTCTTGCGCAGCCGTTCCAGCTCCTCGTACGCCTTGGCCCGGGCCGCATCCGGAATCGGGCGCGTATCCAGCCCCTCCTTGATCTTTGCAAGTTCGGGATCGGCAAAACCCTCCTCGTCCAGCTCTTCCTGTAGTACCTTTATCTGCTCCTGGATGTAGAACCGGCGCTGGGTTTCCTGGATCTCGTCCTGCACCTTTTCATTGATTTCGTTGGATACGGCCAGCAGCTCCAGTTCACCGGTCAGGTGGGTGAGCACCTTGCGGTATTGCCGGCTCAGATCCGACTCCTCCAGCAGCAGCTGTTTTTCCTCGATATCCAGGTCAAGATAGGAGGCTACAAAATAGAGCAGGTTCTGGGGGTTGTAATTCTGTTCAAAGCCCAGCAGCACCTCTTCCGGGAGCTCCTGGTTGAGCAGTACGAGTTTTTCAAAGCCCTCTTTGGTCTTCCTGATGAGCGCCTTCAGTCGCGGCGTCATCCGGATCTTGCGCGGCTCTTCCATTTTGATGGTGGCCTCGAAATAGGGGGCGGTCTGGTCAAATGAGACGGCCTCTGCCAGCCGGATTCCGCTTATGAGCACTTTTTGAAGGTCGTTGGGCAGGTGCAGTACCTGTATGACCTGGGCAAGTGTGCCTTTCTTGTGGATGGTTTCCGGTGTCGGACTGTCATCGTCCGGCTCCATCTGGGCGCAAAGAAGCACGTATTTGTCTTTTTCCACAGCCGCGTTGACTGCGGCAATGGTGGATTGGCGCCCGACCAGGATGGGGAACATGGTGTTCGGGAAAATGACGGTATCCCTCAAAGGAATGACGGGTACGCGGTCCGGAGCATTTATAAGCTGCTGATGCTGAAGGTGTTGATTCTGTTTTTCCATATCATCACAAAATAGCCATTTTTCTTCCAAATTCGCAGTGTAAGCCTTTCCTTTTTTCCGGGTCTATTAAGAACCGGCGCCCAGGGCGGCCTCGCGCAAAATTACTTGTTAACAAGCTTTAGACCAGGAAGCAGGAGGATTCCACAAGAATGAAAAATAGTCCTATCTTTGCTAATCGGATGACACTGGTTGCAGGGAATGCGGCCGGCGTGAATGCCATAAATACAGGTACCTTGATTAAAAGTCTCTACGTCAAAAATTACGCTCTGATTGATGAGTTGGAAGTTTCCTTTGGAACCGGCCTGAACATACTGACGGGCCAGACCGGAGCGGGGAAATCGATCATAATTGGAGCGCTTAACGCGGTATTGGGAGAACGTGCCGATACGGAAACAGTGCGGGAGGGTACCAGCAAGGCAATTGTGGAAGCGGTCATTGGCACAGGTGGTGATCCGGATCCGGTGGTGGTTCGGCTGCTGGATGAAAACGAAGTTGAAAACAGCGGGAGCGAGATCATTCTGCGCCGCGAAATACGTCCCGCCGGCAGCCGCGCCTTTATCAACGACACGCCGGTGACCATCTCTCTGCTGCGCGAGGTGGGCGACCGCCTGGTGGACCTGCACGGCCAGCACGACCACCAGCTTCTGCTCAAACAAGACCACCACCGCGAGGTCATTGACGCCCTGCCCGGCGTCAGCGTGCGCAAGAAAGACTATGATGTGGCCTATACTGCGGTTCTGCGCCTGCGGAAGGAGCGCGATACGCTTGTCCGGCGGGAGCGTGAACTGCAGGAAAAAATGGAACTGCACCGGTTCCAGCTCAGGGAGCTTGAGGCCGCAAGCCTCGACGAAGAGGCTTTTGCAGAGATGGAAGCAGAGATGAAGCGGCTGGACCATGCCGAGGACCTGGACGGCAAGGCAGCCCTGATCGGCGAATTGGGCTCTGAGGGCGAGCGAAACCTGATGGATATGCTGGGCATGATCGAAGATGCGCTGGGCGATATGGCCGAAATGGACGAAGAGTTCCGAAGCTATACGGAGGAGCTGCGCTCGGCTCGGGTGAGCTTACAGGAGCTGCTATCCCACACAGAAAGGTACCGCTCGCGCATTGAATTCAATCCGGGGAGGCTTGAAGAGCTGCGGCAAAAACAGGCGGAGTTGCGCCGGTTGGAAAAAAAGTACGGACGCTTGCTGCCGGACCTGATCGTTTATCGACAGGAGCTGCAGGAGTCGGTCGACCTGGCAGAGAATTTCGACCTTGAGCGGGAAAAGAAGGAGAAGGAAGTTGCAGCCGCCACCGAAGTGCTCAGGGAGAAGGCGACGGAGCTGCACAATGAGCGCATGGCGTCGGGTGCTGGCCTGGGCCGGCAGATATCGGAAGCACTTATGAAGCTCGGGATTCCAAACAACAGGTTTGAAGTGCGGGTGGATTGGCGCCTTGATGGCAACGGTTGGTTCAAAGTGGACGAAAAGTTGGTTTCGTGCCAGTCCGATGGTCCCGACGATGTCGTTTTTTACATCAGCACCAACAAGGGTGAGTCACCCAAGCCGCTGGCCAGGATCGCCTCGGGCGGGGAAATTTCGAGGGTCATGCTGGCCCTTAAATCGGTCATCGCACGCGAGCAGCACCTGCCGGTCATGATCTTCGACGAAATAGACACGGGCATTGGCGGCGCGGTTGCCGAACAGGTGGGGCGCACCATGCATGAACTGGCCGAACACTGCCAGATAGTTGCCATAACCCACCAGCCCCAAATTGCAGGGCAGGCAGACCATCACTTCCGCGTGGAAAAACAGGAGTCTGGCGAGCGAACGGTCACACACATTCGGAAACTCGACGAGGAAGCGCATATACGCCAGGTCGCCTCATTAATGAGCGGCGCCGATGTGAGCGAGCATGCCGTGGCAGGTGCCCGGGAAATGGTGCAAAAAGCACGCGGCCGGAGAAAGGCCGGCTAATGGCAAGCTCATACAAAGCAATAATACGTGCCTGAAGAAATAACACAGATTTTTGATTACAAGGGACAGCCGGTGTCCTGCCGCGTGACAGGAAGCGGTCCGCCGTTGCTGATCCTTCACGGATGGGGAAGCAGTTCGCGGGTAATGATGCCCCTCGCTCATTCGCTCTCAGATATACGGACATGCTATGTGCCAGACCTGCCCGGTTTTGGGGCCACACCGCCGCCACCGGAGCCATGGGGCATTGATGACTACACGGATCTGGCAAAGGCTCTTGCCATAGAGGTGGCAGGGGGCCCGGTGGACGTGCTGGCCCATTCCTTCGGCGGAAGGATAACCCTGAAGTGGGCCGCCCGTAACGGGAGCAAAACATTGGCGGCTTCAGAGTCGGATTCCGGTCCTGGCCGCCAGCCGGAAGAGGCGGCATCAGGCGGAGAACCCGATTCGGAACTGCTGAAGATCATCATCACCGGCGGTGCCGGCATGAAACCGCGAAGAAGCTTTTCCTATTACCGCCGCCGAACTACGGCCATGGTCCTGAAGGCACCATTTGCGTTGCTTCCGGGGGCTTTGAAGGCCAAAGCGCAGGAATGGCTCCGCACAACAGCCATTTGGAAATCGCTGGGATCATCGGACTACCAGAAGCTCGAAGGGGTAATGAGAGAGACGTTTGTCAGGACGGTGTCCGAGCATCTGGAGCACTGCCTCCCGGAAATACCCAATGATGTGCTGCTCCTGTGGGGCCGGGAGGATGAGGCGACGCCCTGGTATCAGGCAGAACGAATGGAGAAAGGGCTCAGGAAGGGGGCGCTTGTTGGGATTGAGCGGGCCGGACACTATGCCTTTCTGGATCAGCCGGACCGGTTCCAGCGTATCGTGCGGGCATTCCTGAGTGCAGAATAAAAAAAGAAAAGGCTCCTGTCAGGAGCCTTTTCTGTGGTAACGGGCTGGGGTTCATCCCATGTTGTGAACTCAAGCAGGTCACATTGACATGGCGTCTCTATTGCGCATTTCTAGTTAAAGAGATAGCGTACTCCAAATTGGGCACTCCAGGTATTATCGATACCGATACTTCTGCGGAAGCTTTCGTTCATTTCCCCGCTGGACGGGTAATTAACATTGAATGTGGCGTTGCCATTTTCGTCCGGGCCCAGGTATGACATCGGGTTGTTCTGGACCGGCACCCGTGATACACCCCATGTGTTGTTGATCAGGTTGCCGATGTTCAGTACGTCCATAGTGAGCTGCATGCGGTGTCCACTGAAGAAACTCACATCCTGGACAATCCTGAGGTCAAATCGGTGCAGCCAGGGCAGCTTTGCCTCATTTCTTCCGGTTATTTTTCCACGCATTCCACTCAGGTAGGGATCCTGTTCGATAAAGGCGTTGAGATCCTGCCACTGCTGCTCGGCAGTGCGAACAAGATTGCCATCATCGTCTACCTGATCCACCAGTTGCGCATCATTGAAACTTTCAGGTACATACATCAGGCGCACACCAGAGCCGTCACCGAAGCTTCCGGCATAGGTATAGCTGTAGCGACCCTGGGTGCCGCCGACATATACGAGCGAGAACCGGGTAAGGTAGCGGGGAGCAAATACCCGGGTATCAAAAGAGGTTACGGCAACAATCCGGTTTGGGGTGTCAAAGCGGGAGTAGCCAACTTCCGGGTTGTTCCGGTTGTCTCTTGCCACATCAGGCCAGAGTGACTGTGCCTGGGATCCTCCGATGAGCCCGTAGTCACGGGCGCGGCTGAAAGTATAGTTTAAGCTGGTAAACAAACCGAAGTCCCATGTTTTTTCAGCACCAAGGGTAAGGGCAAAATAGGATCCTTCGTTGATGTTTGTCAGGTAGTAGATCTCTTCGAGCCGCGTACCCTCGGCGCCCGGTACTGCCTGGCGGTAAAGATCGTAGCTGTTGCCACCGATATTGACACTTTCACCGGTTCTCTGATGTGCGAGGTTAACAGCCAGTGGACTGTTGTAGTCGCGGGCGTAAATCAATTCTGCCGTACCGATAATGTCATAAGGAAGGCGCTGATCCACTGCCAGATTGGAACGCCAAACCTGCGGCAGCTTGAAGTCGTCCGCAGTGACATTGATCTGGTTTGGGATCTCCGCATCCAGTGTTGCAGGATCCGGGCGGTAAAAGTTCACATCCGACTGGAATCCCTGCCATTCCGGATTCCCGTTTTCACCCCAGCTGTCGGCAAAGTAGCCACGCTGTCCGCGCATGACGCCGTTGGCATTGATCTGGTTCGAAATCCAAACAAAAGGCAGCCTTCCGGAAAACATGCCGGTACCACCACGCAGTTGGGTTGTTCCATTGCCAGTAACATCCCAGTTGAAGCCAAGCCGGGGAGACCAGAGGGGGTTCACTCCAGGGAAAGCGCTCACATCAGGGGAGATATTTGCACCGCCACGGGGGTTGGGAATGGAAAGATTCAGCGATTCTACTGTCGGGTTTCTCGGTGCATCCATGGGGTAGAATGGCAGGTCAACCCGGAGGCCGGCGATGACCCGCAGATTCGGGTTTACCATGAATTCGTTTTGAAGATAAAGCCCAACCTGTGCAAATGAGACCTCGTCAAGTGGCATGGTTGTTGGATTATCTTCGTCGAAAGTAAAGCCAATGGCAAAGTGCGAGGGCCTCACATTCGGATTCTGGTTGATCACCGATTCCACGAAGTCGTCGTAGGTAGTGTATCGGTACCAGGAGTTCCAGACCGGATTAAACGCGTTTGCGAAGGTCATATACTCAAAGTTGGCCCCGGCTGTGATGGTGCTCCGGCCGGTGAAATAGGTCAGAGTATTGGAAGCGCTAAATGTGTCATTATCCAGCAGATTGCCAACGGTGAACAGCTCATTTCCGAGCGACATGTAATAGACGTTCGGGGTGCCGTCAAGCGGCTCAAGGACCTCGATCATTGGGAATACATCGCCGCCGGGCACGCTACGCTGCTGCGGAGTGGACCAGGTGTTGCCAATGCGGAAGCTGTTGGCAATGTTGTTGCCAAATGTAGAATTCACTTCGGCAATCAGCGAGGTTACCTTGGCATCGGTTGAGTAGTGGGCGTTTCTGAACGTGATCGCCTCAGGACCAAACCTTTCCGTGTTTCGGTATCGATGAGCTCCGGTAAAACCGCGGATACTGTTTCCGTTCACAAAATTATCAACAAAGGAATCGTACATGTTAAACCGGACCATGGCGCGGTGCTGATTGCTGATGTTGTAGTCGAGACGGGCGTTGAGCCGGAGTCCTTTGTTCTCGAACGCAATGTCCTCAAAGCGGCCCGGATCGTATCCATACAGCTGCTGTATCTGGTCACGAACAAATTGAGCCTGTTCCAGGGGAACCCGGGTAATTTGCGAACCATCCGGAGTTTGCCCCGGCCGCAATGCGAGCCGGTTGTCGCCGGGGTTGTCGGCTTCCTCCTGTTCCACATTCAGGAAAAAGAAAAGCCGGTCTCTGAGGATGGGACCACCCACGGATGCACCAATTGTTCTGGTGAAAGAATCATCCACACTTATTTCGTTGTCGCCGATTTTTGTCCCGATAAAGTCCTGGTTCCGGTAAAAGATATATGCCGTCCCGCGGTACTGGTTGGTGCCGCTGCGTGTAATGGCATTGACGTTCGCCCCGGTAAAGCCACCCTGGCGCACATCGTATGGAGCAAGGTTGATCTGAACCTCTTCAATTACGTCGAGGCTGATCGGGTTGCCGGCCGCAAATTGGGCGTCGCCCAGACCAAAATTGTTGTTGTAGACGCTTCCGTCAACCGTGTAGTTGTTAAACCGGTTGTCGCGTCCGGCAAAACTGGTTCCGCTGCTCTGTGGTGTGAGTTTGGTGAGGTCGTTGATGCTACGGCTGATTGTTGGTATGGACGTGATTCTTTCGGACGTGATATTCGTGGAGGCTCCGGTGCGCTCCCGGTTGAAGATCATGTCTTCGACACCCAGAACGATCAGCTCGTCCATTTCAATGGTCTCGGAGCTGAGCCTGGCCGATTGAGTATGCGTTTCACCAAGGCTTAGGTGCATGTTTTCAACAACATAGGAGCGGAATCCAACAAACCGGAATGTAACAGTGTAGGGCCCACCCACCCTCATATTTGAAATTCGAAAGCTGCCGTCATTGCGAGTGGCGGCACCGTAAGTGGTGCCCGAGGGCTCGTGAACGGCTACAACCGTTGCGCCGGGAAGTGTTTCACCGGTGTCATCGGTTACAATCCCTGTCAGGGACGAAGTAGTGACCCCTTGTCCCAGCGATACTGAAACGGTCATCAAGGACCACAGCAGGATCAAAGAGCCAATGGTTGTAATTTTATTAAGCATATTGCGAAACATTGTTATTAATGTTGATTGACATGGTTTTACCAGCGGGGATATGGCAGGCACGGTGCTCTTCGACCTCCCAGGATGTAACTCCGCAAATGTTACCAGCAACGTTGCACTTCAACTGCAGGTCAGATGGAATGCACACGCCATGTCAATGATATCGTGTTCCGCTTTACCGAAAAGTTATCAAATCATGATATTGCTGTTACCGGCTCCAGGCATGCCGCATTTATGCACCGATACAAGAAGCATGGGTGGCCTGAATGTGAGGAGAGGCGGGAGGCTATTATCCTGGATTAGAGGCAGGCGGGGTGTGTGTGGACCGGCCAGGGGGTACTGATATCGTGGAGATACTGATGAATCCTGCCGGGATATATTTTGCCGGGATGTACTTGACCTGTTATAGAAACGCCGCCCGGAAGTCACTCCAGGTGAAATCGCTGCCGTCGGCCGCATCGCTCCATGACTCGATGGCCCAGTTTCCGGAGTCGTCGCGGACTATGATCAGTCGAATGACCCCTTCAGCCACTGCAGGCAACCCCTGGCGGTTATGCTGCACCGTTATCCTGTAATCCGCATCGAATTGCTCCTGATCCGCGGATATCTGGACAAAACGGCGGTTTTCAAGTCGAAGCTCGTGGCCGCTCAAGCCCTCTGTCTCCGCACGCATGTTGTTGAAATACGCTTCTTCCTCGGCAAACCCCCAGCCTTGCCACAGATCGGGGTTGCCACTCTGCGCCACGGAGGAGGGCTGGTAGGAGAAGGCTTCGGACTCAAGACAACGCCGGTAATTGTCGAGATTCATGGTTCGGACGGCATTTTGAAGATTCTGGATGACATCCTGCGGTCGGTCAGGCTGTATGAAGACCGGGACCGTGGTGGTGCCGGGTTCCTCGGGATCGCGGGTCTCGAAGAGACTGCAAGAGGCAACCAGCAGGCAGAGTGCCGCCATAATGGACAACAAGCCCCATCCACCCCGCAAAAGGAGAGGATATCGGCGAAAGAGCATTACTGAGACGGGGTTTTTCTGCAATGGGATCATTTCACAATATACCATCCGCTAATCCAAAAGGAAACGAAGGTCCTCCCCGGCAAGAGCCCCTGGAACCGGAAGCCCGGAAAATGGTTCCGCCGGTGCGTGCTCAAACGGGCTGCGCGTTACTGGCCCGGCTTCCACCGGCCGGGTGTTTTCGGGTTGCGCAACATGGTAGGACAATCGAAAATCCAGGCCCTCTTTCTCGATCCGGAGCCGGCAGTTGAGCAGGGAAATCGCACGGTTCTGGACCGCTGTGCCCGCCAGATGCGCATCCGGGATTCGTTTTCCGCCTGGAACCGGAACGCCTGGCATCGGAACACCCGAAATCGCATTGCCGCTACTGACCGGATCATCTGAAACCGGATCATTTTGTTTCGAGTCGCCTGAAATTGTACCATACGAAGCCGGTTGACCGTACACCGGATCATCGATGACAGGATGCCCCCACTCGCGGAGATGCAGCCGTATCTGGTGCGTGCGACCGGTGCGGGGACGGCAGCGAACGAGCGCAGACCCATCAAATCGGCGCAGAACCTCAAAATCGGTCTGTGAGTCCTTGCCGCTTTTGTGGCACTCGAAGACATAGCCATGCTTTCTCCGGATAGGGCTGTCCACGGACATCCGGTCCCGGGCCGGTACTCCGCGGACCAGTGCCAGATACGTTTTAACCGCCTCGCCGCGGGCAAGGGCTCCCTGCACGGCACGAGTGAACGCGGGTTGCCGTCCAAACAGAACCAAACCCGACGTGACCGAATCAAGCCGGTGCAGCACCAGCAACGGGAGAGTGTCCGCCAGCCCCCGCTCCCGAAGGATGGTAATGAGCGTATTCCGGTTATAGCGCCCCCCGGGGTGGACAGGCAGCGGTGCCGGTTTGTAGACCAGCAAATAGTCGCCGGTTTCTTCGAGGATGACCGTCTCGTCCGGAACGGATGGTTCCACCTGCGCCGCGCAGGTAAACATCAGGGGCGGTTCGGGCAGCAGCCGGTCCCC
>SLNO01000066.1 GCA_007132975.1 Balneolales bacterium | reverse complement strand
TTGAAATACGGCAGGCAACGCTTGGAGAGTCTCATCCCATAACGGCATTCAGCCACTTGAACCTGGCAAGATTCCTGCTCGATCAGGAACGGGTGGATGAGGCCCGCCCCCATGCGATGATTGCCCTGGAGGTTATGGCGGGTAATTTGTCAGACAGCCACTTTCATCTTCTTCTGGCAAGGTCAACCATGGCCCGGCTAATCAAAATTGAGGGAGATTATGATATGGCCGAATCAGAGCTGACAAGCGTGCTATCATTGATGGATGATGAAATTATCCCCGGCTGGCTGATTTCAGAAACGGAACAAAGGCTTGACAATGTCCGGTTGCTGAGAAACCAGTAGCACAACTTCCGCAGTGCATCGCTCAATGTGACAGGATGCATAATCCACACCATTCGGGATTATCCTTGCATGCGCTTTTTATTTCACCAGAAGGATTTTTCGGGTTGAGGTGAACGAACCGGCCTCCATGCGCACCAGATAGGTTCCGCTCGACAGCCGGGCCGCATCGAAGTTCCGTGTATGCCTGCCGGCCTGCATATCGGCGCTCACCAGCGTCTGGACCCTCCGGCCCAGCACATCATACACGCTCAGGCGCACATGGGCATCCTCGGGCAGATCGAACGGGATTACCGTTACCGGATTGAACGGATTCGGATAGTTGGCGTGCAGGGCAAAAACCTGCGGCAGATCGATCTCGCTCGCCGATACCGTGCCGGGAGTGAAGGCTTCGGCCTGTGTCTTGCCCGGCTCCACGTTGCCGACACGGTCGATGGACATGGCAAAGAATCCGTAGTGGGTGTCCGGCTCGCCCCGGAAAATACCCGAGGTCTCGCGCGATTCCTTCCAGAGCTCAAACGGCCCGTCGTTTCGCTGCACGAATATCCCGTACTCGCGGATACCCGAGCCGGCATCGCTGCCATCCCATGTCACAGTGTATACACCAGCGGTATCGGTGGCCTCGACTAGCAGCACCTCGCTTTGGGGAGGCGAAAAATCGAGCGTGTTGGTCCATACCGGGGTCACGATCGGCGGGTTGGAATCGAACACGATCTCGGCATGGTTGCTGATCCGCGTACCGTCGGGGAGGCTTTCGAAGGGACTGATATAGAAACGCACGCTGCCCTCGCCCTCGGGTTCTGATACGTTCGGGGGCAGGAACCCGGTCATGGGATCCTCCGGCAGCACATTCTGCGTGGGCTCAAGGGTGGTCAGTATCCACTGCACCCGGGCGAAATTCTCGTCATCGTTGCGCTCCAGTTGGGCACTGACATGCAGCCGCATGTCCTTTTCGGGCCGCAGGTCGACCGTGGTCACATAGGAAGTTGCCCCGAAGGGTGGTTCCACTATGGTCTCTTCGGCAACCTCAATGGGTCCCAGCCGGAAGGTGTTGACATCGAACACACTGGTGTCGAGCGTATCGGTGATGATCACAATCTGGGCTGGCGCGGATGCCGAATCCTCATTCTCGAAGCGGATCTGATAGGGAAACTCATCCAGTTCCCTGATGTACCGGCCCTCTCCGACTCCGGCCAGGCTCAGCTTGTCGTTGGGATCCCAGGAGGAGACAACTTCTGAACAATTTTCACCCCCGCCCTGACCGCCGCCTCCGCCATTGGCGAATCCAATGGCCCTGGCAAAATCACTAGAGCTGCTCATGCCGGTTACGCGGTGGACCAGGTGTTTGGCTATGCACTCGCCAACTTTGCCTCCAATCATTTTGGACAATGCAATAACCGATTGCCCGGTACCAAACTCGGCGGATTTACTGAGCGCTTTGAACATGCGACGTCGGTCATTCTGCAACTGCATGGCAAGATCAAAGGCATCATCCGATTGATTGCCGGTGATTCCCCCTCCGGAACCGGTATCCCCGCAATCGCCGTCCGATGGCGGGGGTGGCGGAGGTGGACAAAACAGGATTTCGTCACGGCCTCCATTTTTGATGCTCTGCATCACATTCTCATCGAACTCCAGAGCCGCCTGCTGTATCATGCCCAGCATTACGCCCATATTCCAGGGAAGGCGCTCTTCGTCTTCATCAAAAATTCCGGTCCAGGAGAAATCCTCGTCGGGGTTTGGTGTCCGATGTGACACTCCCAGCACCATTTCCGTTCCCAGAAGCTCAAGGGGCACCTTTACATGCACTTTCAGTTCAATTGATTCCCTGGCAGGTAATCGGTAAATCCATAACGGTGCGATCTGAAAATCTCCCCTTTCAATAAACTGGGGGAAATCGTTGTTGAGCTCGGGATCATCATACTCGACCTCGAGCAGATTCGTGATGGTACCCTCCACTCCATTGCTCAGATATACGAAAGCCAATACATCATACACATCACTGTCGCCGGCGTTGGTGATTTTTACACGATAGGTATGGCCAAACGCCCGGATGCTGACAAAAGGATTCCCATAGACACCGGAAAACAGGCTGAACTCCTGTTCAGGGATGATTTCAAAGCCATCGGGCAGCACCGCTGTTGCACCGCCGGGGGTTTCAACCACCACATCCCAGTTACCCAGAGCTTGTCCGCGAAGATCAACCCGGCCACTAAGACTGCTTTGGGTCAACCGCCGGTCTGCGGTTACCTGCGTTGCCTCAATCCTTGTTCCGCCCCTCTGCAAGTAGAGTTTGGTTCCCGTTTCGAAGGCACGTCCAGCCACTTTGAGCTCCGCCGTGCCGCGAACGGTACCCCTTACCGGCGTAACACCCGAAATGGAGAGGTCATTTGATGATACACCGCTGTCGATGATGGTAATATCGGCGAAATGGTTATTGCCTGTGGAGTATACGGCATACCCGTCACCGCTCGAAATTTGAAGGCGTGCGAATCTGTTGGCCGTTACAACGCCGTTTTCGACGGGTATGAGCCGGATAAACCGTTCATGTACCCCTTCTTCAAATGCAATAAACTGTGAGGGGTGATCCAGCACGTAATCCCTGAACATCAATGCCGTACCTGTACGGCTCAGCCTCACCATGGCTGGACGCGGATTGCCAATTCTGTGAAGGCGGTACAATCCGGTTTTCTCCCCCGATTCATAAGCGGTATCTGCAACAGCCGACATGAACATGAGGGGGGTTTCGGCATTCCAAAGCGTCACACAGGCTTCGAAGCCGGCATTTTGAGCACAATTTTGCCTGTTTGTGATATTGTTTGCCCTGCCGTAGTAGATATTTTCGAGACGGTTGACCTGGATCTGGGTTGAATTCAAAGTACCCGTATACATACGTGCTTCATGAACGATTACATTCCCATCCACATCATATAAGGTAGGATACACATGGGCTGTCTGGCCATTCCAGAGTATCACTTCCTGCTCGGAAAGTTCAAACCGGGCAGGTTCGGGCACCGGGTCGGCCGCCGACCAGTTGAAATAGCAGTACTGCCCCGTATTCAGACGATCGGTTAGATCGAACACGATCTCACCCGTTTCGATATGCTCAACTTTTATCCAGCAAGTTCCGGTCGTTTGGTCGGCATAGCCCAGATACCGCCCGTCGGGCGACAACTGATAGGAGGTTCCAATACGGCCGGTAATGTTGGTATCGCGGCTTGCCAGGATAGCACCCGTTTCCGAATCGATAATGCTGATCTCGTATCTGGCCGGAAATCCCGAGCTGGCGTGGGCAAACAGAATACGGTCGGCTTTCCAGTCGATCACCATCCTGTCGAGGTGCCACTGGGTCTGTGGATTCTCGAGCCCGTTCTGGTAAAGCGTGCGAATATTCGAGCCATCGGCATTCATGACCCTGGTAGCCGGAACGCAGCCCGTCTGAACTCCTTCATCGTCATAACGGGGTGCAAAACCCAGAAAGGCGATTTCAGTGCCATCCGGACTGAATACGGCCTGGATCACCTCGTTGCAGCCGCCTTCGGAATCAATGCTGAAAACTTCCGGCTCCTGGCTGCCATCCGAGGGCACCCTGTATAGTACCCCGTTCAGGCCCCTGGTTACGGTAAAAATTACGGTCTGCCCGTCCGGCGAAATGGACGGGCGGTATGTCCGGTCTGTTGTTCCTCCCCCTGCGGGATAAGTACCCCCAAGAATAACCCGGTCGGTGGCGTCCCTGTTCTGGGCAATTATTGTGTAAGCACCTTCCGAGTCCGAGAACCAGTCGACCACAAAAACCATCCTCCCGGAGGGTGATAGCGAAGGGTTCCATGAACTTGAACGGGCTCCTCCACCCGAAGACCCTCTGGGAACGCCCTGCAGACTGTCTGAACTGGTGTGAGAACTACCCCATATGTGCGTTGTCACCGAAACCTGGTGGAGGCGTGTGGTATCCGGATTGAACAGGGATATGCTCCGGGTCGAGAAGCCGCCATCGCCGGATCCCGACATCATGACCCCGCCAAGATGGTGATCCTGCTGGGCCGTGGCAACATCAGATAGTATCAGAACTGTCAGGCATGTAAAAAGCGGTATAAGGCATGTGAGTCTTCTTTTCAAGTAGTTGCTCATAATCAGATACAGTTTTGGTTGCGTGTGATATTGTTATATGCACCAAAACCATCCGATTCGGCTCATTGAAAAAAATCATGCCTTAAAAAAGCAGAACACTTGCAAGGCTACCCTCTGGTCATGTGATACTATTTCACCAGCGTCATCCTCCTCGTGGCGGTATACTGGCCCGCGGTGATATGATATATGTAGATGCCGCTTGCCAGGTTGCCGGCCTCGAAGGTTGCCGAATGCCGTCCCGCCTCCCGGTGTCCGTCCACCAGGGTGGCAATCCTTCGGCCGAGCATGTCGTAGACCTCCAGGCGCACCTCGCCGCCCGCTGGCAGCTCAAACCCGATGACCGTGGTCGGGTTGAAGGGGTTGGGGTAGTTCTGCCACAGGGCTACCCGGGAGGGCAGCTGGTCTTGCTCTTCGGGGTTTGGAGCGTGGTCGATGGATGTGGGCAGGGCATCGTTGTATGTAGCCACGGCAATATCGCCGAACCCGGTCAGCCCGGAGGAGCACAGGGTCCCATTGGCACCCGTTGTGGTGTCCAGCGGCCTCCATCGGTCGCCGATCCCGCTGCGGTGCACCAGTACGTGCTGCTCGTGGTCCTGCATGAGCGGGAGCCCGCCAACATCCACGCACAGGTCGTAGCTGATTTGCGGGACATTAACCGCCCCGAGGGTCCAGTACAGGGTGGTGTCGATGGTGTTCGGGGTGATTTCCAGTCCGTCGGTGGCCAGGGCGCTGCCCTCGAACCGGCTGTGGTCGGCCGGCAGGTCGAATTCCACGGCGTAGATCATGGGCGGGGCGGACGTGGAGTAAGACGGGATGGAATTGGCACTTGCACTTGCAGAGTTTGTATTTATGGAATGCTGATTGCCTTGCTGTTCGGCGTACCTGCCGGTTTGTTGATGACTTTGTTGATCGTCCGATCTGTTACCTTGTTCATTGCTATATCGATCGCTTCGCTGATCCGCTTGTCTGTTGCCATGCTCATCACCCTGATAATTGGTTTGCCGGTGGGCCTGCTGCTTGGCATGCAGTTTGCCGGTCGGTGAATCCCCAAGCTCCAGGGTCAGCCGAAGCAGCTCAAGGGTGCGGTCAGCAAGCTCATCCAGCAGTTGCTCCTGGTATTTATCCTCGCTCGCTATTCTCATGCAGCGGCTGAATTCGCTGGTGCGCCTGCCTGTGGTAAGAAGCGCCGTAATGTAGAAACCGACGCGCAGATTGCCGGGCAGGGAGATGTCGGCCGAGAATTCCTGTCCGGCTGAAACCTGACGGTCGTAGCTGCCAAGGTGCAGGCGCCCCTCCCCATGCCCGCTCGGATGGCATACCGGCGTGGTATAGATTTGCAGATCTCCGCTCACGCCCGATACTCCCCGCAGACGGGCATGCTCCTGGACAAAGACCGGCTGCATCAGGACCGGCGGTTCGTGGAAGCTGCCACCGGTACCGGGGCCAATGGGCCCGATGTCGATGCCCATACCGGTATTGTTGAAAAAGAAGTTGGAGGTGATCTCCAGGTTGGCCGACAGGTTGCTTCCGGTCCGCCGCACGCCGGCGCCCCGGTTGTTCTGTATGAAATTCCCCAATTCCAACTCTTCCAGAAGCTCGATCTCCGGTTTGTTGTTCAGATAAACCCGTCCGTCGGTGAT
>SLNO01000126.1 GCA_007132975.1 Balneolales bacterium | reverse complement strand
GAGACTTTGCTTCCAATTGCGAAGATTCATCCACCCGTGCGGATTCATCCACCTGAGACTTTGCTTCCAATTGCGAAGATTCATCCACCCGTGCGGATTCATCCACCTGAGACTTTGCTTCTAATTTCGAAGATTCATCCTCCCGTTTGGATGTACCCAAGCGCGGGGGAGAATCCGGATATTTCGCCGGGCTAATATCCACCGTGACTGGCCGGCAGGTCTTGCCAAGCTCCGGCATCAGGTGCCGAAACTGCTCGCCGCTGCCCAGGAAGCCGTGGAGCAGAACAAGGATCGGCTTGTTGGAGATGCCCTCATCACAGCGCGTCACGCGAAATTCAAGCCCGCTGTGGCGGATCGTTTCCGTCGATGGGTGCCCGGATGTGCTGTGCATGGCTGGTCAGATCGACGATCGCAGCTTCATGGATGCATCCGTGTGGGTGCGGCACTCCAGGATGGCCGTGTGATGCGCCAACAGGGTTTTCCATGCCGTTTCAAGGGTGGATGGGGTTTCGGCCAGCGCATACGGGATGCCGTGCGCACGGGCGATGTCCTCCAGATCCACCTGCTGCGGCGTTTCGAAGTAGTCGATGAAGGCGGGGTCTTGGGTGTCCAGGGGGAGCATCCGGAAGATGGTCCCGCCGCGGTTGTTGAGCACGATGATTTTGAGCGGCACGTCCCTGGACATCAGGTTGTTCAGCGCGCCGGTATCGTGCAGGAAGGCCAGGTCGCCGGTGAAGAGCACCACCGGTTTACTACGCGCCAGGGCTGCGCCGATGGCGGTGGACGTGACACCGTCGATGCCGCTGGCGCCGCGGTTGACCAGCAGCGGAAGCTTCTGGACGACCTCCTCCGGACCGAATTGCAGGTAATCCCGGATGGGGAAGGAGTTGGATACGGCCACGAGGGTACCGGGCTCGCGTGCGATGAGCGGAAGGAGCGAGGCGTACACGTGGGCGTCTGTCAGTCGTGCCTCTGCCTGCAGGTGTTCGCTTTGACTTTGGCCGGCCAGGTTGAGTGCATGGGTCCATAGTGCAGCGAATTCAGCCTGAGTAACAGAAGAACCCGTAGATGCCGAGTCCGGGACTTTTTCGCCACCATTCCGGACATCCACAGTGAAATCGTAATCGGCCAGGGAGCCGTCCACATGGTGCGTGGCAGAGAGGGTGGCGTCCGGATGGTCCGGATGATCTCCGAAGACTACCTGGGGCACACTCCAGTCCGAAAGCGCCTCGAGCGTTGCCCGGTGGACCGGATCACCGCCGGCGCGCAGTACCAGGTCCGGTACCAGGTCGGCCCGCATTTGCTCATTATGCAGGATCAGTGCATGACGGTTAAGGAATACGCCCTTTGCTCCCGAGTTGCCCGATTCATTGAGCACGGGAATGCCGTTTCGACGGCAGAATTCAAAAAAGGATCCGGGGAGGCGAAGTTCGGGTCCGATAACGGCCAGGGTCCTGGTGCTGCCGGCCAGCAGGTCGCGCAATGCATCGGGCAGGGGACGCGGCGCTTCCGGCAGCATAGTCGGCTGTATTCCATGCCGGCTTTTTTGTCGGTCTTCATCCTGGACTGCATGCGAAGTTCCATGCCGAGTGGCAGCGTGGATGTTTTCGTGCTGACTTTCTAGTCGGGTGTAAGGATGGGGGTCAGCCTGATTATCATCCTTCAGGGTATCCTGCCGGTACTGTTCCCGAAATCGGGAAATAGTTTCGGCGTCAGGTTCGAGCGGTTTGCGGAAGGGCAGGTTCAGGTGGACTGGTCCGCCTCTGCTCACAGAATAGTGAACGGCCTGCCATCCGAGCCGGGAAATTCGCTGGAAATCAATGTCCCTATCCACCGGCTCTCCGGTATCGAAAAAGAAGACCGGATAGTCGCCGAAAAGTTTAACCTGGTCGATGGTCTGCGATGCGCCGGTGGCCCGCTGGACGGGGGGACGGTCCGCCGACAGCACGATGAACGGCGTCCCCGACATGCGCGCCTCAACCACAGCCGGCAGGGCATTGGCCACGGCGGTACCTGATGTGCAGACAAAAAGGGCGGGGGCGAATTGGACAGCCGGGGCTGCTTCATCTGAAGAAGCCGAAGCGTATGAGGTTGCTGACCTGGGCAACTTTGCCGAGTCCCGCCTCATGCTCTCCTTGCCGGCGCCCAGCGCCATAAATGCCGCCGAGCGCTCATCGAGCACGGAATGGCATCGGATCCCATGATGATTGACCAGGGCAAGGACCAGCGGAGTGCAGCGCGAACCGGGACTCAGGAACGCCTCGCGAACGCCATGGCGCCAAAGCGCATCCACCAGATGAAAACTCCACTTCAGCGACAGGGCGGCGTGCTCATTCGACGGCATATTCCAGTCCTTTTTGCATGGGCAGGAACTTCAGCCGGGTCTCCTCCCACTCGGCCTCGGGGTCCGAATCCTCGACAATGCCGCATCCGGCGAAAAACTGGACATGCTTGCGGCGGATCAGGCCGCTGCGGATGGCCACGGAGAACTCGGCGCGCCGGTTGGTGTTGAACCAGCCGATGGGCCCGGCATACCATCCGCGCTCAAACTGCTCAAGCTCCTGGATGTGGTGCAAGGCCCCGGATTCGGGGTATCCGCCCACCGCCGGTGTCGGATGCAGCCGCGCAACGATATCCACCGCGTTCATTTCGCTGGAGAGCGATGCGGCCACCGGCGTGCACAAGTGCTGCACGTTGGCAAACTTCTTTATGACCGGACGCGGCGCATGCTCCAGCGAATCTGTGATACCGTCGAGTTTTTCCCTGATCGAATCCAGCACATAGGCATGCTCTTCGCGGTCCTTGGCACTGTCCAGAAGCTTTTTTTCATTGATCGCATCCTGGGTGGCCGTAACCCCGCGCGGCATGCTCCCGGCAAGCGCCTCGGTCTTCACGTACGGCGACTGCAACGAGACCAGCTTCTCGGGCGAACTGCCGAGAAATGTCGCCTCGCCATTGAGCTGGTACAGAAAAGAGTAGCAGGAGGGATATTCCTTACGAAGAAAATGGACCAGTTTTGTGCTGGAAACCCTGCTTTCGGTCCGCAGGCGCAGGTCGCGGGCAATGACGATCTTGCGATAGAGCTTGTCGCGGATTCCTTCGCGGGCCATCTGCACATTCCCGATCCACCGCTTTCGCTCATACTGCGACTCAAGCTCCACGATGCTTTTTCCCGGATGGGATTCATCCTGCAGGATGCGGCTGCGTTCCAGGTTGCTGCTGAGTCGCTGAATAAAATCGCTGATCCAGCGCCGATACCAGTCGCGGATGCCATCAAGCGTGTCCACGGAACTCCACGGCCGGGTGATGTTGATCATGGAAAACTGTCCGTCCCTTACCAAAAACCATTCCGGCAGGAAAAACGAAGCGTTGCCCAGCGGACTCCACGCCCCGGAGAGCGGCTGATCAAAAAAGGAAAATCCGCCGACCAGATGCGCCCCGGCCATGCTGTGGCTGATCTCGCTGAAATGATCCACTTTGGAAAGCAGGCTGTTGGCCTGCGCCGAAACCTTCTCAAACCGGTTGCTGCCGGAGTTCTTTATCAGCGCCACGCGGTTGCCGGCCGCCACGGCCATCTCATGGTCGGGCCGCTCCCAGAAAAAGCGCGTCCCGTTGGAATCGCCGTTGAGCTCAAGTACGGCCAGCGGATCGATGTTCTCAAACGGTATGCAGAGCGTGAGAAAACCGGATTCCTTCCGCAAACGGGTCCTTTCGAGAAAACGGACAAAACGCTCCGAATCCACCAGAGTGTCCATGAAACCTGCGGGGGCCGTTGAAATTTTATCGATATGCTCCGACATAATGCAGACCGGGGGTACAAAGGGGTTGGGATGCAGGGATTACATTGCGTCGTCGACTTCGCCTACCTCGTAGGGATTCTGAATGCCGTAATCCCTCGGATCGTACTCAGCCATCTTAAAGAAGTAATTCCATGCCTCCTCGCTGCAGCCGTTCTCATCCACCCAGCTGATATGGCTCTGCTTGATCAGGCCCACGATCCGCTTGGCGTATTCGACACGCATCTGCTCATCCCGGATGCGCGGAACGGCTTCAATCATCAGATCCAGATTCAACCCGCAATCATAATCGGCAGGTTTTCTTTTTGGGAGAAACATATTCAAGTACTTAATTGTTAATAATAACGTCGCAATATAGTATCTTTCGCTGTCAGAAACACCAGTGACCGAACAGGACTGAGCCATTGGTGCCCTTCGCTATCAGAAGGTAATGCGGCGAGCCATATCCAGCATCGTCACTCATCCTCAAAACGCAGTAAACATGTGGTACAGTTCCATCATTGAGACCGTCGGCAACACGCCGCTGGTGCAATTGCAGACCGTCAATAAAGAGCAGCCCGGAACGTTGCTTGCCAAAGTCGAATATTTCAATCCGGGCAACAGCGTCAAGGACCGGATCGCCCTCAAGATTATCGAGGATGCCGAAAAAAGCGGCAAGCTCAAACCCGGCGGCACCATCATCGAAGGCACTTCGGGCAACACCGGAATGGGCCTGGCGCTCGTGGCGGCCGTCAAGGGCTACAAGTGCATCTTCACCACCACCGATAAGCAGAGCATGGAGAAGGTGAACCTGCTGCGCGCCCTCGGGTGCGAGGTGCAGATCTGCCCGACCAACGTGGAGCCGGACGACCCGCGCAGCTACTATTCGGTGGCAAAACGGCTCAACGAGGAGATCCCCAATTCCTACTACCCCGACCAGTACAACAACCTGAGCAACAGGCAGGCGCATTACGAGACCACCGGCCCCGAGATCTGGGAGCAGACCGAAGGCAAAGTCACCCACTTTGTGGCCGGCATCGGCACCGGCGGCACCATCAGCGGCACGGCGCAGTACCTCAAGGAGAAAAACCCGGAAATAACCATCATCGGGGTGGATACGGTTGGCTCCATTTTCAAGTCCTATTTCGAGACCGGCGTGTTCGACAAGCGCCACATCGCCCCGTACCTGACCGAGGGGATCGGGGAGGATATCATCCCGGCCAATGTCGATTTCGATCTGATCGACGAGATCATCCAGTGCCCGGACCGCGAGGCGTTCGTAACGACGCGCAAACTGGCGCGGCGCGAAGGGCTGTTCGTTGGCGGATCGTGCGGCTCGGCGGTCTGGGGCGCGCAGCAGTACATCAAAAAGAACCCGCTCAAACCCGATGACGTCATGGTAATCCTGCTGCCGGACAGCGGCACGCGTTATGTATCCAAGTTCTACAACGATGAGTGGATGCGCACCAACGGTTTCATGGACGAGGAGGAACGCCCGGAACTGGAGGAAGTGATCAACCTTCGGGGCATGGACGATCGCGGCCTGGTCACCGTCGATCGCGACGAGACGCTCGAACAAGCCATCCACCAGATGAACGGCCACAGCATTTCACAGCTTCCGGTCACATCCGGCAGCGAAATTGTAGGCAGTCTGAGCGAGACGAAGATACTGGCGCTGCTCATGGAGTCACCGGACGCCCGCAATCGCAAAGTGGGTGAAGTAATGGACGAACCCTTCCCGATTGTGGCCGCCGACTTGAAAGTTGATCAGATATCCCGCATGTTGTCCAAAGGCCTGGCAGCGGTCATGGTCCGGATGGATGACGGCCGCCACACCATTGTGACTCGCAGTGATCTCATCTATGCCCTGGCGGCAAGCAACAACAGTGCCGGGAATAAATGAGGGATCCGCACGTATGTAACTGAAGAGAACCCGAAACTGCAAGCATCACCAAAAAAGAGAAGGTATTATGGACAAGAGCAAAGAAAAGAAAATGGAAATTGAACTGTCAAGGGAGGAAGCTCCGGGTACGTATTCGAATCTGGTGATGATCACGCACTCGCCTTCCGAATTCGTCTTTGACTTCATCGCCATCATGCCCGGGCTCACCAAGGCGAAGGTCATGAAGCGCATGGTGCTCACGCCAGAGCATGCCAAACGCTTTTCGAAGGCGCTACAGGACAATATCCGCCGCTACGAAGATCTGCATGGAGAGATCCAGACCCGCGGCATGCAGGACCAGCAGCAGTCCATCAGTTTCCGGGGGCCGCTTCCGGAAGCGTAGAGCAAGCGGCTTACGCTATTTTCTGGCCGTCAGCAGCAGGATGATGGCCACCGTAAAGAAGATGGCATGTGGCAGGATGGCCGCGTGCATCGGGTCCAGGGCACCACTGTAGCCGAACGGCTCAAACAGCTTCATGAGGGCGAGGTACAGGAAGCTTATGACCAGCCCGGCGGCGATGTGCACGCCGCGTCCACCCCGCCTCCGCACCGATGCTATGGCCACGCCGATCATGGTAACGGTAATTATGGCGAAGGGATAGCTCAGTTTGCCGTAAAACTGGACGGTGGGCATGGCAATACCCCCGGCGCCGCTACGCTCAATGGAAGCCAGGTAATCGCGGATCTCCGGATAGGTGAGCTGGTAGACATCGGACGAAGTGCGCCCGAAATCGCGGGGATACAGATTCAGGGTGGTGTCGCGCCGGTCGAAGGTGATCTTTTCGAAGCCGCGTTCATTATACCGGGTAATGGTTCCGTTGATCAGCTCCCATTTTCCCTTTTCGGGGCTCCATGCCATGCGGCCCAGCTCCATGGTTTCCACCAGCTTGTTGTCGTCAAAGGTGTAGAATGTCACACGGTAGCCGATATCCTGCCGGATATCGAAATAGTTCACAAGCATCAGCCGGTTGGGCGATTCCTGGCGGAAAATGCGGTTGCGGTCGATGCGTTCGGTGCGTTTCATGATGAATTCCTGCTCGAACTCGGCCCTGATCGCATTGGAGCGGGGCACCACGTATCCATCCAGATAGCTGATGGTGGCCGCAACGAGCACGGCAAACACGAGGTAGGGCGCCAGCAGGCGGTACAGACTGACACCGGCCGCCCGCAGGGCCACGATCTCCAGCCGGTTGGCCATCTGTCCGGTCAGCCACAGGCACGAGGCAAAGACCGCCACAGGGGAGACCAGACGGATCATCTCCGGAATGTAATTGAGGTAATAGTCGGACCAGATCTCGCTCAGTGTGGCGCCGCGGTCGGTGAAATCCCCGCTGTTTTCGGAGAAATCAATGATGATGAAGATGAAAATAAGCAGACCGGTCACAAAGCCGGAGAGCACCAGCATGCGTGAGAAAATGAATTTGTCGAACGTTTTGAGCATGGTCGGTCTGCCTGTTTGCGGAACGGCGTTACCTTCGGTATATGACAATGTACATGAGCACCAGTCCAGCCATGGCAATGGTGATGTTGCCGAACCACATGCCCATCAACGGTGAGATGAACATGCGGTCGGCCAGTTTCTCGCCCTGGATGATGCTTATCCAGTAGTAGGTGAATAGGACGGTGCTGATGATGGCGTGGATGCCCATGTGGCCCTTTCTGACCAGCAGTCCCAACGGGGCGCCGATCATGGCGAAGAGCAGGCAACCGAACGGGATGGAGACTTTCTTGTGGACTTCCACCATGAACCGGGCAATGCGCTCTTCTCGCCAGCTGAGATTGGTGATCAGGTTGTCAGCCGCCGCCTGTGTGTTGCGCATCTGCGTTGTGGCCCTCAGGGCCACCTCCCGCTGGTCCTGCAGTGTCTCCAGCAGCCCCAGCGCCATGTAGGGGAGGTCATCGGCCGGTGGAATTTCAACATCTCGGTCCCTGCGTCCAACCGTTGCCTCCACGGTTTCGGAGTAGTCATCGTGCATGGTCTGGTAGTCGCTTTCACGATCGGAGGGACGCGAAGGGGGAGCGACCTCATCCTCCCTCATCAGCGTGACGTGCGACTGGTGCAATGAGTGTTTGAAGTGCCGGATCTCGCGGTCGATGTCGCTTCTGAGCGAGTCGACGACCGCAAGCATTGCCTGGGCGCGCATGGAGCGGCCGTCACGGCGCCGGTCCTCGGGATTGGTCCGCGAAAAGGTCAGGTCGGAAAGGTCGAAACTGATGCGGTAGGAATCGAAAGCCGTCTCCTCGTGGATCAGGTTGCCCGTACTGCGCCCGCGCTGCAGGTAACGCATTATGGTGCCGTCGAACAGGTGCAGCGTAAGGCTCATGTGCCGCTCGTCGCTTTCAAGGAACCCCCTGTGCGCCTTGATGACCGCCCGGTCGCGCCCCTGCTCGGGGTTCTGGAACAGGGTCACGTCGTAGAGCGAGTCACTTTCGGCCGGCATGTCCCTAACCAGGAACGTGTACCCGGAAATCCCTTCGTAAAAAATATTCTCCTGCAGGTCGAATCCCGGCTTCTTCATCCGGATATCCAGGAACAGTGCGCGGGCCTTGTAGTTGGCCTCCGGCAGCACCTCGTTGGAGAACCAGCCGAGGAACACGGTGAAAATGAGCGCCATGGTCAGCGATGGCCGCATGATGCGAAGTGGGTGCACGCCCGCCGCCCGCACGGCCGTATATTCGTTCTGCTCCGAAAACTTGCCGTAGGCCATGAGCGAGGCCGCCAGAATGGTCATCGGAATGGCAAGCACCACCATGTAGGCCAGGTTGACCATGATCAGCTCCAGGATCACGATCAGCGGAATGCCCTTGCCGATCAGATGGTCCATGAACTGGATCAGAAACTGCATCAGCAGCAGGAACATGATGGTGAAGAAGCAGAATACGAACGGCCCTATATGCCGCTTGAGCAGGTCACGCTCTATGCCGCCCGGAGCAAGTTTTTTTAAGTATTCAAACACCATCAGTGAATAAAAGTCCCGAAGGGACGTTAGAAATTTTGATAAGGCACTTCTGAATAACGAAAAAATATGACAATTCTGTCGAATCTTGCCAAGAAAATCATGATCAGGCATTGATTCCTTGTGGCGTGGGCCATAATTTGTAAGTCTATATCCATCAGATCCTCCCAAAGTAACCAGCCGGCCTATTGTCCATCAGTTACCGTTCGCTCCAACATACCACCTTTTTTATTTGTAACCGGGTTATATAGCGGTCTATTCCTTGCAATTAGTAACGGTTAGAACTGGATTGACAGGCCTTGTGCTTCTGATGGCTGTATTGTGCATGCCCAGGGCGTCCTCTGCCATGATGCCCGACACGCTAGCCGATCCCGCTGCCGAAAGCAGGGTCAATCCCGAAGCGATGTCGCAAATGGGGGTGGATGCGGACACCGTGGCGCTACGCACCGACACGCTTCGCCTGCCGGGACCCAGAACCGGCCACATGACCAACCCGTTCCCGCGCCGTCGCTCCCAGATGGTGGAGATCAACATCCCGGCCGATCAGGTGCAGATAACGCTTGATTCCCTCGGCTACTACACCGCCCAGCGAACCATCGTGGATATACCCTCCGGCTTTGGCCGGCGCATGGACTTCGCCGCCTTTTCCGAAATGAGCTTTCAGCACAGGATGCAGTCCAACTGGAGGAGACTGGTGGATGAAAACCGACGCCAGCGCGACGCGCGGCGCGGGCTGCTCGATTTTACCATCGACCTGCCGGTTGGCGAACGCTCCGCCTTCACCACCATTTTCGGCCGCCCTGAAGTGAACCTGCGGGTCACCGGTACGGCCAATATGAACGTTGGAGCATCCATCCAGGAAACCGAAAACCCCTCACTGCCACCCGACCAGCAGCGGACCGTGAACCCCACGTTCGACCAGAACCTGCGGCTCAACATCCAGGGGACCATTGGCGACAAGCTGACCATCCGGACCGACTGGGACACCGAACGCACCTTCGACTTCGAGAACCGGCTCAGCATCCGCTACGAAGGTTACGAAGACGAGATCCTGCAGAGCATCGAGATGGGGAACGTCTCCATGCAGACCGGAAACTCCCTGATACGAGGCGGAAGCGCGCTGTTCGGCATCAAGTCAGAGGCCAAATTCGGTCCCCTCAGTCTTACGTCGGTCATATCCCAGCAGGAGGGCCAGGGCAACACGCAAACCATTACCGGCGGTGCCCAGGAGAGCCGCTTTGAGATCCGTCCCGCCTCCTACGACAACGACAGGCACTTCCTGCTGGATTTCTACGCCCATCAGGAATATGAGAACGCCATGGCCGATCCCATCACCGCCACGCAGATGTTCCAGATCCAGGAGATTGAGGTGTATGTGCTGAACACATCCTCCCAGGAGCGGCCAAACCAGGTGCGTGCCGCAGCGCTGGTGGACTTGGGCGTGGTGCGCCAGGGCGACCTGTTCCTGCGTCCGAACCAGGATGGCGACATGTTTGATCCGGCTCTTCTGGATCAATTCCGCGATCCCGGAGAAACCCCGTCGGCATCGGATTTTGGTGTGTCGGCCGATGAATTCGTGGAAGGCAATTTTGAATTGCTGGAAGAGAACAGGGATTACAGGGTCAATGAAACCTATGGGTATATCTCACTTGACTCACGGCTTGGAGCCAATCAGGCGCTTGCGGTTGCCTTTACCTACCGGGATGTGGACGGAAGCATTGTGCGAGTCGGCGATGTCAATACCGGCGACGGGCGCCGCCTGTTCCTCAAGCTGCTCCGTCCATCCTACATAACCTCCAGCAGTTCGGCATGGGTGCTGACCATGAGGAACATCTACAACCTCAATGCCACCAATCTGACCCCGGAAAATTTTGATGCGGAGATCGTCTTTGATGGTGCCAATACGCAGCAGACCAACCTGCCCGGCCTTGGCAACGTGCTCATGCAGGACCTTGGCCTGGACCGGGTCAACTCCCAGCAGCAGCCCAATCCCAACAACCAGATCGACTTTGGAACGGGAACGCTGGATGCTGTGCGCGGCCGTATCATTTTCCCCTATCTGGAGCCCTTCGGCCAGCGCATAATTGACGTCTACCAGGCCAGCAACCTTCCGCAGGATATCATCGAGGAGAACATCGATCGCTACGCTTTTCCGGAACTCTACACCAACACCCAGCAGAATGCGCGCCAGATTGGCCGTAACAACCTTTACATGATCACGGGGATCAGCCAGGGAATGGTCCAGGACAGCTACAACCTGGGTTTTGCTCTGGTGGAAGGTTCGGTCCGGGTCCGCGCCAACGGTGTGGAGCTTTCGCAGGGCGTAGATTACGAGGTGGACTACAACATCGGAAATATCGTCATCACCAATGATCGCTATCTGCAGTCAGGTCAGGAGATCGTCATTGACTATGAGAGCAATCAGATGCTCCAGATCCAGCAGACCACCTTTGCCGGTCTGCGCGCCGAATACCGGGTTAACGACAACATCCGCTTTGGCAGCACCTGGTTCACGCTCCGGGAGCGGCCGCTGCAGGACAAGATTCCCGTGGGTGACGAGCCGATCAACAATTCGATCATCGGTTTTGATGGAACCGCTCAATTCGATACACCTTGGATGACCCGTGCCATTAATTGGCTTCCGCTGCTGCAGACCCGTGCCGATTCCGACATCCGGATCAGTGGTGAATTCGCCCAGCTGCGTCCCGATGTGGCGCAGACGCGTGCGGTCTCCCGGGCGATAAACAGGGGCGAACTCTACCCCGACGAAGAGCGCGGCCTCTCTTTCATCGACGATTTTGAGGGATCCAAGACCAGCATCAACTTCCTGAGTCCGGGCCGTTGGAACATGGCCGCCGCCCCTCATGCCGTTCCTGGCTTCGATTTCGACCTGGACCTTGAGGACAACAGTACTGAGTCCCGTGTTGCCCGTTCCGACCTGAGGGGCAAGTTCTCATGGTACATGATCCCTGTCAATATTAGCCGTATCACCGATGCCGCACGTACGCCGGAAAGCCTGCCCGTTGCGGTCTCCGATGTGTTCCCGAACCGCGAAGTTCTGCGGCAGGAGGATCGCCTGCAGACCCTGGACATCCACTACAATCCCAGAAAAAGGGGCCCTTACAACTACAACCCAAACTTGCGCGACCTGCTCGAAATGCGTCCTGAGGACACCTGGGGCGGTATGACGGCCGTGCTGCCCAGCGGGCTCGACAACCTCCGCCAGAACAACATCGAATTCCTTGAGTTCTGGGTCCAGCCGCTGCTTCCCGACGGGGCGCCGCCGGGCTCTGCCAACCCTGACGATTACAACGGCAGGATCTACATCGACCTCGGCCTTGTCTCCGAGGATGTGATCCCGAACAACAACCTGAATACCGAAGATGGTTTGGCGCGCGCCATCGACCGTGACAACGTCCGTATCGATGGTGTCGGACGGTCGCGGCTCATCAGGGAAGTGACCAACCTTACCGGCCAGTTTTCTGTGGAGACCCAGGAGCGGGAGGATGTGGGACTGGACGGCGTGCACAGCACCGACGGTGATTTTTCTGAACAGCAGTTGTTTGCTGACTGGCTGGAAATCATGGAAGCTGTGTACGCAGACCAGCCGGAGCTGCTTCAGCAGATCCTCAATGATCCTTCCAATGACCGGTACTACTATTTCAACGACCCGCTTGTGGGTGACCGCCCGCTGCACGAGCGATTCCACAGGATGTATGGCTTCCTCGAGGGCAACTCCCTCACCAGGGGCGAATCCCGTGCCATCACCAACCGCCCGGATACCGAAGGCCTGATCAACCCGGCCACCGTGCAGACGTCAAATTCCTACTTTCAGTATGAGATTCCGCTCAACCCGGCGGACGAGTCCTCCCTGCAGATCGGGCAGAACTACATTGTGGACAAGGTGGAGGGCGACCAGCCGACGGACCGCTGGTATCTGGTGCGCATTCCGCTTCGTGACATCGCCCGGCAGGTAGGGGCGATTGAAGACCTGGAGCGCGTGCAGCACATCCGTTTCTGGATGAGCGGCTATCGCGAGGCTTTCACCATGCGGTTTGCCACCTTTGAGCTGGTCGGCAACCAGTGGCGTGAGTTCGACGAACTCTCCCAGGCCGGAAGCCCGAATACGGTATTCGATATTTCCACCATTAACATTGAGGAAAACTCCAACCGCCAGCCCATCCCGTACCGCATTCCCAACGGTGCGATCCGGTCGGTGCAGCGCGGTCAGCAGGAGAACATCCTTGCCAACGAGCAGTCGCTATCGCTGCGTGTGGAAGACCTGCGGTCGGGCGAATACCGGATGATCCAGCGCCTCTATCCCACCGGGCTCAACCTGCTTAATTACTCCAATCTGCGCATGTTCGTCCATGGCGAGGGGTATGAGCGCCGGTCGGATGTTGAGGTGGTCATCCGTCTTGGAAACGACCTGACCAACAACTACTACGAGTACCGCCAGCCGGTAACGCCCACCGATCCCACCTTTGAATTTACGCCACTTTCGCAAAATCCCGACGGGTCGGTACTGCGCAGCGAAACAGATCTTATCTGGCTTCCTGATTCCAATAGCGTGAATCTCGTGCTGGCTTCCATGAACTCCCTCAAGCAGGCCAGGAACCTTGCCGGTGTGGATGAGAGCGAACTGTACGAGCGTACTGATCTGGTCCAGGATGCGCCTCCGGGCACTATTATCGCCATTAGGGGCAACCCGTCGCTGGAGCGGGTTCGGGAAATCGGTATCGGGATCAGGAATCCACACCAGGTTGACCCCAATGGGAACAACAACGGAAATGGCAGCGGGACCACATCCACCCGGACAGCCAACGTCGGAAAACCATCACTGGATGCCGAACTCTGGGTGAACGAACTGCGCGTGTCGGGTTTTGATGACGAGAAGGGGTGGGCGGCCAGCATCCGCTCGACCATCCGGATGGCTGACCTGGCAACCGTGCAGGCCAATTACAGTCGCCAGACCGACGGTTTCGGTCCGCTCGACGCCAGTCTGGGCAACAGGCAGATGCGCGACGAGTATTCCTACGACCTGTCCACCACGGTCTACATGCACCGGTTCCTGCCGGAGCGGTACGGATGGAACATCCCGGTTTCCCTGTCGGCCCGCCGCCGTCAGCAGACACCGCGATTCCTGGCCCGAGAAGGGGACATCCGGTTTTCCGATTTCCGCGACGCCGTGGAGGCCAGCGACCTCCCCCAGGAGGAGCAGGACCGGCAGATACAGGCCATGCTCGACGAGATCCGCACTCAGCGCCAGAGCTACTCCATCAATCTGTCGAACATATCCAAGCGCAACTCGGAATCGGCCCTGCTGCGGTACACTGTGGATAACATTACCCTGGGTTATACCTACAATGTGAGCGAGGAAAGCAATCCGCGCACCGAGTTCCGTGATGCCTGGGATTACACGGCAAACTTCAATTACCAGCTCAATGTCCGGAACGTGAACGTCGTGCGACCGCTGCTGTTCCTTGAGCCGGTACCGGTCTTGCGCTGGTTCGCTGGAACGGGCTTCACCTATGTTCCCTCGCGGGTCACCTTCCAGAGCCGCCTTACCCGGCGTTACAGCGAGGAGCGGCAGCGCAGTTTTACAGGCGAGCCGTTCGATCTTCGCCAGCAGCATACGTTCAACGCCAGCACCAATTTCTCGCTGAACTACAACTTCACCCAGTCCATATCCATGAGTTACTCCAATCAGACCCAGCTGAATCTGGAGTCAATTGGAGAAGTGCGGAGGATGCCGGATGACGGGTTTGATCTTCCATTCGATCCGGGAGACGAGAGCGCCCAATTCCGGCTGGTGCCCACCTTCCAGGTGTTGGAAGACATCATTTTCGATCCCTCCGTAAATCCGAGGCGTGACTCCTACGGGGAGAACTGGTCGGCGTCGTGGCGTCCGCGCCTGAATCAGATATCGGGTCTCGACTGGCTCACCTACTCCACTTCCTTCCAGGGCAGCTTCCGCTGGCAGAACAGCCCGGAGGGTTCGGGACTTGGGTCTAATCTGCAAAACTCATTCAGCTGGAACCACAACCCGGAACTGCGCACCCAGACGCTCATGCGCAGGATTTCCCTGTATGATGATGCCATCAAAGCCCACGAACAGGAGCGGCGCCAGCGAAACCAGGAACGCACGCGCCGGCGAAACAACGGGACGGAGTCAGAACGGACCATGGCAGACAACCTCCGCTACCGTGCACGGGGCTTGCTTCTGGGTGTGCTTAGCATCCAGAACCTGAATATCACATTCAATCGCGGAGGAAGTTCCACCCAGAGCGGCTATGCCGGTCAGTCCCAGATCTTCTACATGTTCGGCAGCAGCGATGACGAACATTTTTCACCGCCGTTCGGATACAGGATCGGTATCATCAACGAAATCCCGGACGATGCGATCATCAGCAACACAGACCCCACCCGCTCCCTGAACCTGCGTGGCACCCAGCGTTTTAACAACCAGTTCAATGTCCGCTCCGGTTTGCGCCCGCACCCCGACATACGTGTCACACTTGGCTGGCAGACCAGCTGGGACGATACCGAAACCCGCTCGCAGACGCTCTTCTTCCCGGACTCGACCATCGTCCAGCTGGATCACAGCGGGGGCATGAATACCTCAGTTTGGGCTTTTGGGGGTGGATACGACCGGTTATTCGAACTTCAGCTCGATCGTGCGCAGCGGAGTATCGGCGATGGCAACGAAATCCGGGGACTGGATGCCGGCGATATCCCGCTCACGCGTACCAGTCTGGAAAAGGATGTGCGGGAGGCCTATCTGGGATTCGCATCCGGCACCATCGGAAACCGGGGATACATGCCGTTCCCGCTCCCCGACTGGCAAATATCGTGGTCGGGTTGGGAAAAAAGATTCGGGTTCCTGGACCGCTTCCTGCAATCGGCCACCATCAATCACACGTACAGAGGCACCTACCGCATGGGCTGGCAGCTCAACCCCGACCGCGGCAACGAAATAAGCCAGTCTCTCGGACCATACACCTATATTTACGACCGTCCGGATTTCCACAGCCGCTCCATTGACCTGCAGCGTGGCTTCTCACCACTGATCGGATTGCAGCTCAACTGGGTCAACAACCTGCGGACCCAGATCCAGTACAACCGCAGCAAGTCGATCAACATCACCCTGACCAACAACACGATCCGTGAGCGCCAGTCGCAGGGCCTGACATCCACCATCGGATACTCCAAACGCGGGTTCCGCATCCCGTTCTTCCGCCAGCTCAACAACCAGATCGACTTCAACCTGTCCGTGAGCTACAGCGGCGATATCACCTACACCTACCGGCTGAACGAGGATATTGTGGATGTGCTCCGACTGCCTCCGGAACAGCGTGACGCCCACGTCCGGGCACGCCCTGACGAGCAGGGCAGCGCTACGTTCCAGGTGCGTCCGTCCATTAAATACCAGTTCTCAAGGAGCATCACAGCCGGATTTGAATACAGCTTCTCTCGCACCATGCCGCGTTCCACCGGTGTGTTCCCGCGAACCGACCAGGACATCCGCTTCAACATCCAGGTCTCCATCCGCTCGAATTGACAGAATGGTATGCCCGGCAAGTTGTGCGTATGCCTCTCGCGCTTTCACCCGCACTTTCCCTTTCACCTTGCCTCGCACTTTGATATTCTCGTCCGCTTGCAGGACACTTGCCATCCGGGGTTGCTGATCAATACAACCTGTTTCGCAGCGTGGGTCAGCCGTCATCCCTGTTTCGCAGGGTGGCTCATTCGTTTTCCCTGACATCGGCTGGGCGGGTCAAGGGTCAGAAATTCCGATGGCGCGGATAGAGGCGGACAAGTACCAGCGCCGCGACGGCGAGCAGCAGGCTCATCCACCCGATCCAGTCTCCATAGCGGACGTAGAAGGTAGTGCCATCCAATACCGGCACATTGTAGGTGAACATATCACGGGTCCAGTACGTGGTTTTCACGGCCACGTCCCCGTTGGCGTGGATGACGCCTGACAGACCGTTGTTGGCACTCCGAAGCACCGTTCGGCGGGTTTCCACGGCGCGCAGGCGGGCGAATTCATAGTGCTGGATGTGGCCGCTGGTGTTGCCCCACCATCCGTCGTTGGTGATGACCACAAGAAAGGCCGCGTCCTCCCGGACAAATCGGCGGACCCAGTCTGGGTAGACCGAATCATAGCAGATCAGCGCCGGCACCGCGAACCCGTCCACATCGAACATATCGGTGGTGCGGCCTTTGCCGAACATGGCCAGCTCGCTCCAGTCGACCCAGCCGAAAACGTCCATGCGGCTGAGTGTGTGGACGAACGGGATGCGCTCGACCATGGGTACGAGTTTGGCCTTTTTGTAGAAATCCAGGCTGCCATCGGGATAGAAACCCAGTGCGGAGTTGTAGATGTTGAACGGCCTTCCGCCGTACTCGCCCCGGGTGACCGGCGGCTCGGTGCCGGGTTCGTAGCGTCGCAGGAAGGAGGAACCGGCGATCAGCGGGATGTCCCACTCTCGCACATATTGGTGGATGAGACGGTCGGCCTGTCCCGGGTAATCCTGCACAATGAGCGCCTTGATGGCGTTTTCAGGCCAGAAGACGGCCCGGGTTTGCGGGGTGATGACGCCGGTGGTCAGATCAAGCAGCTCCTCGAGCGGTGTGATGGCATCCGGATAGCCCGACAGGTGCAGGTAGGAGTCGTAGTTGGGCTGCATGATGGCCACCTCGATGTGGTCTACGGGTTCGGGGTCGTGGACCGCATAGATCAGGAGCGATCCGGCGGGCGGAACCAGCAGTACGGGCAGCAGGGCGGCCCATGGGGCGCTCCGGTACAGCAGCCAGGCGGCGAGTAGCACCCAGAATGTGATCCCGAGCATGCCGGAGACGGAGATCCATTGCACCAGCCAGGGGGCCGTGGCAAAGGTGTTGCCCAGACTCAGCCACGGCCAGGAAAGGTCCCAGCGGAAGTGCAGGAACTCGTAGGTCAGCCAGACGGCCGGCACCATCAGAGAGGTTAGCCACAAGGGCATCGGCCGATGGCGCAGGTGCCAAATCGCCATCAGAGGCAGGGTCATGATGGCGGAGTTGGCCAGGATGGCGGCCACGCCGCCGGCTACCGTGGCAAACATCAGCCAGTAGGTGGTGATGATGTTCCAGAGCAGCAGGCCCGCATAGGAGACATAGGCCATTTCACGGGCCGATCCGGTGAGGTCCGTAAGCCGGAAAAACAGCAGGAAGGCCGGCAGCACAAGCAGCCCGAATGGAAACGGTAAGGGGGAAAAGCTAAGCCCCAGCAACAGTCCCGCCGCCAGGCTGACGTACCACTTTTGATTCCAGAATTGTGTCACGAAATGCATCTATTCAGAGTAGTCTTCAGAGTAGTTTTTGCTTGCGAGAATAACGACAAACTCGCCCTTAAGATTGGGATGGCTGGATATCCGCTCACGAACATCTTCAATTGATCCGCGTATGATCTCCTCAAACTGCTTGGTGAGCTCGCGGCAGACGGCAATCATCCGCTGTCCGTCGCACCTGGCGGCAAGCTCATCCACAAGTTTTTGGATCCTGTGGACGCTTTCGAAGAGAATGACGGTGACATCCTGGCTGCAAATGGCGTCCAACCGTCCAGCCCGACCCTTTTTGACCGGCAGAAACCCCTCGAACAGGAACCGGTCACTGGGCAGTCCGCTTGCCGCCAGGGCCGTGAGAAGAGCGGAGGCGCCCGGTATGGCACAGACGGTGTGACCCTTTTTGTGCGCTTCCCTGGCCGCAAGGAATCCAGGATCGGAGACGCCTGGGGTACCCGCATCGCTGATCAGCGCAATCTGCTGTCCGCTGTCGAGCCGCTCCATGAGCATGGCCACCTTTTTGTGCTCATTGTGCTGATGGAACGGTATCATGGGTGTTTCAATGCCGTAGTGGCGGAGCAGCCGGGAGGATGTGCGGGTGTCCTCGCAGGCGATAGCGTCGACCGATCGCAGCGTATCCGCCGAACGCTTCGAGAAATCGGACAGATTGCCGATGGGAGTGGCCACGAGGTAGAGAGTTCCCAATGATGATGGGTTTTGTGTGATCGGAATGGACCGGGATCCCCGGGAGGGCCGGGACGGCTGATACCAAAGGTATGACTAAACTGAAAAAGATAAAATTGCGTTATATTAAGCGCGAAAGCTTGCGCGCGTGCGCCTTCCATCTGGATTCCCCCAGGACAAGCTGTGGCAGTGCCGGATCCAGACGGAAGGTTCCGTCATGTTGCAACACGCTGTGCAATCGGCGGTACCGGCGGCCGGGCCGCTGAAATCATCCACCCATTTAAAACAGTATTATATGAGCAAGTTCAAGTTTAAAGGAATCAATCATATTACCCTTCGGGTCAACAATATTGAGAAAGCCGAGCAGTTCTACAGCGAGATACTTGGATTCGGGATCGAAAAGAAGATGGGGCGCAGTATGACCGTCTACCGCATCGGCAAGGATTCGCTGGTGCTCGTTGAAGCCGAGACCGAGTACGAGAAGACCTCGAAGGATTACCGTGTGGACCATTTCGGTTTTTTTGTGGACAGCCCGGAGCAGGTGGATGAAATGGCCGCGTTTTTCCGTGAACAGGAGGTGACTATTCTGAGCGGGCCATCCAACCGTAAAAACGGCCGCTTCGTCTTTATATCCGACCCTGACGGCAACATGATCGAGATCTTCAACGAGGCGTAGCGGAGCCGGCGCCATACCGTCGCATCCGTTTCATTTTGCATGGAATTTTGTTATTTTACTTAGTTGTAAAAGATTCCAAAATCACAGAACGAAATGAGATTATCCGGGTTTTCCGAACTGACACACCGTGAGCAGGAGGTACTCAGGTACATCATCCAGAACTTCATTGTGACGGCCAGTCCTGTAGCTTCCAAAACTCTGGTTGATCGTTACCGGCTGAACATCAGCTCGGCCACGGTGCGCAATGCCATGAACAGTCTGGAAAGCAAAGGGCTGCTGGATCATCCACATACCTCATCGGGACGCATACCCACCGAGGACGGGTACCGACTCTACGTCAACTCCCTGATGCAGGTATCGGTGCTCAGCAGGGAGGAGCGGCAGATCCTGGATACCATACAGAATTACCTGACGGCGGATGTGGACGAGGCGGTGCAGTCGGCAGCGCGCATCCTGGCACGGCTTTCCAACCTGCTGGCTGTGGTCATTGCCCCCAAGCTGGCACACGGCGTTTTCCGCAAGATCGAGCTGGTCTCCATCAGCTCCAACCGGATCCTGGTGGTCCTCACCATCGAAAGCGGCATTGTGAAGACGCTGACCGTTGAAGTACAGAGCGAGATCAGTCCGCGTGAAATGGAGCGGGTCGCCCGATTCCTCAACGAGCGGTTGCACGGTTACAAGCTCAGCGAGATCGCACAGAAAATCGATGAAATGCTGGCCGGCTTCGACGGGGACGATTCCGCCGGGCTTATCCGTGTCTTCCTCGACAGTGCCGACACCATTTTCGACGACCGGCAGCTTCGCAAATTCCATTTTGGCGGGGTGGAGTATATGGCGCTGCAGCCTGAATTCAGTGATTTGAGCAGTTATAAGGGCATTGTGGAGCTGCTGGAAAACGAGGACATGATCATCCACCTGTTCGATGAAAACCGGGAGCTCAGGAGCGACCGGGATGTGCAGATACGCATCGGCAAGGAGAACAAGATCCAACAGGTGGAACAGTGCAGTGTGGTCTCGGCCGACTACCACTATGCCGGGATAAAGGGCACAATTGGACTGGTAGGCCCGACCCGTATGAATTACAGCCGGATGGTGGCGCTCGTTGAGCAGCTGGCCAACCGGTTCAACCAATTCAGCCCGGGGTGACGGCGGCCGATGAAAGTAGCCTGCAAACAGCATGGTACTATCGGCATTCTGACAGCCGTTGCGATGAGGGAAATCTAAATAGCGAATAATCCATATTAGTAAGCAGTATGAAACCTGTTGAAGAAAAGAAAAAAAACGTAAAGCCGACAGCTGACGTACCGGATGCTAAACAGCGGACAGGTGCAAGCCCTTCCGACGAGAAGGAGAAAGAGGCATCTGCCCCAGAGACAGACGGTAACACCGAAAAGGAAGCACACAGTGACACCGCCCCGGAGGCGGAAGCCCCGGAAGAGGAGGGCACACGCGAAGAGCAGCTTGTGGACCCGGAGCTTGAAATCGCCCGGCTGGAGGATGAACTTGCCCGCACCCGCGACGCCATGTTGCGCAAGGCGGCTGAGTTTGAAAACCTCAAGCGCAGAACGCAAAAGGAGAAATTGCAGTTGTTTGAGGAGTCACGTGCAAACGCCGTCTCCCGTTTCCTCCCCATCCGGGAAGATCTGAAACGCAGTGTGGAGGCTTCGGAAGGAAAGGAGCTGGAAAAAGGTTTTGTGGAAGGATTGAAACTGGTCCTGTCCAATTTCGAGCGGGTGCTGCAGGACTACGGCGTGGAGCCCATAGAAGAAACCGGAGTGCCGTTTGACGTGGAGCAGCATGACGCCATGCTAATGCAGCCCGCGCCGGACGCATCCACCGAAAGCAACACTGTCATACAAATACTCGAGCCGGGCTACAAGATCGGTGAAAGGGTCATAAAGCACGCAAAGGTAATAGTCAGTCAATAACCAACAAATGGCAAAAAGAGATTACTACGAAGTACTGGGCGTCAGCAAGGGCGTCGACGAAGCGGAACTGAAGCGGGCCTACCGCAAGATGGCAATGAAATACCATCCCGACCGCAACGCCAACGATCCCGAAGCAGAGAAAAAATTCAAGGAAGCCGCTGAGGCCTTCGATGTGCTCAAGGATCCGGACAAAAGGGCCCGCTACGACCAGTTCGGGCATGACGGACTGAGAGGTGCCGGTGGATTTGGCGCCGACTTCCAGGACGTGAGTTTTGAGGATATTTTCAGCCGTTTCAGCGATATTTTCGGAGGGGATATCTTTGGCGGCATGGGCGGCGCCCAGGGTCGCAGCCGGCGCAGGAATGGTGCCGGACAGCCCGGCGAGGATATGAAAGTCCGGCTGCATCTCACACTTGAGGAGATAGCTTTCGGCACGGATCGGGAGATCAAGGTCAAGAAGAACGTATCTTGCGGCGAGTGCGGTGGAACCGGTGCCGACTCAGATGATGATTTCATGACCTGTGACACCTGCAACGGCGTGGGTGAAGTCCGGCAGGTTACCCGCACCATGTTTGGCCAGTTCGTGAATGTGCAGCCATGTCCATCATGCCACGGCGAAGGGCGCACCATTCGCAACAAGTGCAAGAAATGCCATGGGAACGGCCGGGTCAAGGGTGAAGAGACCGTCAAGATCCAGATTCCGAGCGGCGTAAGCAAAGGCAATTACATCAGTCTGAGAGGCCAGGGACATGCGGGTATCCGTGGCGGGGAAGCCGGCACCCTGATCGTCCTGATCGAGGAAAAGGAGCACGAACATTTCCGCCGCGAGGGTGACGATATTTTCTTCGACCTCAACATCAGCATTCCGGATGCGGTGATGGGTGTCACCACCGAAGTGCCTACCCTCAAAGGAAAAGCGCGTATCAAGATCGATGCGGGAACGCAGCCGGGCAAGATGCTGCGAATGAAAGAGAAAGGCATCAAGGGGCTGAACTCTCACAAATTCGGCGACCAGTATGTGCGGGTGAACGTCTTCATCCCCACCAAGCTGACGGATGAGGAGAAGAAGCACATCCAGGCGCTAGGAGAATCCAAAAACTTCAATCCGGCCCACAGCAAGGAGGCAAGGGAGAACCTGTTTGAGCGGGTGAAGTCGGTGTTTTCCTGAGACTGCGGTTTTAACACCGGCAGGACAGAGCCACCGGCCCATAGTGTTGCCCGCCAACGGTCCTTACTTCAAAAGCTCGCTTTTCCGCATGGAAGCTTCGCGCTGCTCCTCGCGCCAGGTGTCCAGCTTATTGGCCAGTTCCAGGTCATTGACGGCAAGGATCTGCAAGGCGAGAAGTCCTGCGTTCATGGCATTGTCGATGGCTACCGTGGCAACGGGTACACCCCGGGGCATCTGTACGATGGACAGCAGGCTGTCCATGCCTTTCAGATGGCGTGTGGATACGGGTACTCCGATCACAGGCAGTGTGGTATGCGCGGCCACCATGCCAGGCAGGTGCGCAGCGCCGCCGGCACCGGCAATGATCACGCCGAACCCTTTTTCCCGCGCTGATGAGGCGAATTCGGCCATGTGGACGGGGGTGCGATGGGCCGAGACAACTGCTTTCTCGACAGTGGCCCCAAACTGACCGCAAATCTCTGCCGCCGCTTTCATGACGGGCCAGTCGGAGTCACTGCCCATGATAACGGCTACTTTGGCTTTCGAAGTTGTTTGATCTTTGCTTTTCATAGTGACGATAAAAATAACATGTTAACATTCATCGGGCAATGTGAGCCGGTTTTCCGTTTTTTGGCTGTCAAGTCTCCATCATCCATACCCCCTACAGAACAATTTTCGAAGCCAGGGCCGAAGCCCTTGCGGCCGTCTCCACCAGTTCATCGCCCAGCACGGTGAGGTGCCCCATTTTCCTCCCAACGCGGCTGCCATGCTTGCCATAGATGTGGAGGTGGGTTTCCTTTGATCCCCAAAGCTCATCAGGCACCTCGGCAACGGCCGGACCGTCACGGAGGCCGAGCAGGTTTTCCATTACGGCCGCTGGCGCCCGCATGTCTGCCGGACCCAGCGGGAGCCCCGCAACGGCCCTGACATGGTTCTCGAATTGCGAAATTATGCATCCTTCGATGGTGTAGTGACCCGAATTGTGCGGTCGCGGCGCCGATTCGTTCAGGTACAGGCGCCCGTCATCGGTCAGGAAGAACTCGAAAGCAAAAAGTCCGATGCCATCGACCGCCTCGATTGCCTGCAGTGCCAGACGCTGCGCCTCCACAGCCAGGAGCGGGTCCACCGGAGCCGGGGCGATCACCGTTTTGCAGATATGTCCCTGCTGGATGGTCTCACAGCAGGGATAGACCACATGGCCGGTGTGGTTCCGGGCAACCTGCACCGCCAGTTCTTTATGGAACGGGATGAATGCCTCGGCGATGAGTTCATGCCCGGCATCGCCACCAAGGGAGGAAAAAGCTTCGGACATATCCTCACGGCCCCGGACGGTCCGGTTTCCGTAGCCGTCATAGCCGCCTTTGGAGGATTTCAGCACAAACGGGTACCCATGTGCCTCGCCAAAGGCCTCCATATCCCGGATGGATGCGATTTTTGCATAAGGCGTCACCGGTATCCCGGCCTTGCGGAACGATTCCTTCTCAAGCCACTTGGATTCCAGTTTCAGAAATGATTCCGGCGACGGCCACATGGGAGTGCCCGACCTGTCCCGAACGCGCAGCAGCAGCTCCCCGTCCAGGAATTCATTCTCCAGGGTGATCACATCGCACTGACGGGCAAACCGCACCAGCGCCTCCTCGTCGTCGAAGCGGCCGGGATAGCGCAGAGGCGTCATCCATTCCAGCGGCTGCAGCGATGCGGCAAACTCCGGTTTCAGGCCGGGATGCCTATCCGCGTCGGTCGCGGAGCCTGAGTAGACCGCAGCTCTCATGCCCAGACGCATCACTACGGCGGCAGACATGCGCGCCAGCTGGCCGGCTCCCAGAAAGCCAATGGTAGTTTCGGCGGATAGCGGTAACGTGGAATTCTTCTTCATGCAGGTTTAAAGCTGATAAAATGCCTATTTTACACCTTTGATACAGTTGGCAGCCGAAGCGGCTTCGCCACGGAAAATACAGGAAATCCGGCAATATGTGGGAAACTTTCCCCGCAAAATGGCGGAAGTCCGCAATCAGCGCTTTCACCACCCATGAATATTGACAACAAACTGGCCCATTTGCAGTCCCGGTTCCATGAACTGAGCGTGGCCCTCAGCGATCCGGAAATTTACAACCAGCCCGAGAAACTGACCAGGATTACCAAAGAGCACAGCAGCCTGAAATCACTGGTGGATGATTACCGCACCTTGCAGGAGCTCCGGACGCAGATCGAGGGCAACAGTGAGATCATCGAACAGAATGAAGACCCCGAGCTGACCGAAATGGCCCGCGCCGAGCTCAAGGACCTGACCGGCCAGGCCGAGGCCCTGGAGGAAAAGATCCGCATGGAGCTCATCCCCAAAGATCCCGAAGACTCGAAAAACGCCATCGTCGAAATCCGCGCCGGAACGGGTGGCGACGAGGCCGCGATCTTCGCCGGTGACCTGTTCGAAATGTACCGGCGCTATGCTGACGATCGCAATTGGAAACTCGAACTCATGGACCTCCACGAATCCGAAAAAGGCGGCTACAAGGATATCGTATTCAAGCTGGAAGGGGTGGATGTTTTCGCGGAAATGAAGTACGAAAGCGGGGTACACCGGGTCCAGCGTGTGCCTGAGACCGAATCGCAGGGAAGGGTGCACACCTCCGCGGCCACCGTGGCCGTCCTGCCCGAGGCGGAGGAGGTGGACATCCAGATCAACCCCGCCGACCTGGAATTCGAAGCTTACCGGTCCAGCGGCGCCGGCGGACAGCACGTGAACACCACCGACTCGGCCGTGCGCATCCGGCACGTGCCCACCGGAGTGGTCGTGACCTGCCAGCAGGAGCGCTCCCAGCACAAGAACCGCGACAAGGCCATGGCCATGCTCCGTTCCCGCCTCTACGAGCATGAATACGAGAAAAAACACTCCGAACGCGCCGCCGCGCGCAAAAGCCAGGTATCTACCGGCGACCGAAGCGCCAAAATCCGCACCTACAACTTCCCGCAGGGACGCCTGACCGACCACCGTATCGGCCTGACACTCTACAACCTGGACGCTATCATGAAAGGGGACCTTGCTGATGTCATCAAGGCCCTGCGTATCCAGGACAACCTAGAAAGGATGCAGGAAGTCGGTGAATCCTGATCCGGGTGGATGGTGAATCTCGCCGCCACTCCAGGCGCACCCTTGCCGGCACGGTATCCTTTTTCTTAAAAAAAGGCCTTACATGCTGAAGGAACTATAGATCAAAGATCAGCACCACTTTCCTGCCACCATCCAGGAAGCGGACCTTGTCGGAAAATTCTTGCATCAGCCAAACCCCGCGGCCACTTGATTTGAGGATGTTTTTTTCATCCAATGGATTTGGGACCTTTTTGGGGTCAAACCCGTCACCCTGATCCTGCACTGTCAGTACGATACGATCTTTTGAAACATCGGCGCTGACATCAACGGTTTTTTCCGGTTGCTGCCTGTTGCCATGCAAGATGGCATTGGTTACCGCTTCCGTAAGCACCAGCATGATGTTGTGCTTTGTTTCGCTATTGCACGAGGCCAGTTTGGCGGTATCCAGCACAAACCGCTCAATGCGTTCCAGTTCATTAAGATCCGAGGCAAGTTTAAGGGACAGGGTCTTGTTCATGAGCAAGGGTTTCTATGCATAAATACCACGTAACCGAAGGGTATCGGAAACTTTTTGGATGGCGTACACATAGGCAGCCTGTCGAAGGGTAATGTCATACTTCTCCTTTACCTGATAAAGCAGCTGGAATGCATCCCGCATCATCCGGTTCAGTCGCCGGTTGACCCGGTCTTCCGTCCAGAAATACCCGTGGCGGTCTTGCACCCATTCGAAATAGGAAACGGTGACTCCGCCGGCATTTGCCAGTATGTCCGGGATGATCATTATGCCCATTTCATCCAGGATGGCATCGGCATTGGCGGTAATGGGACCATTTGCCCCTTCGACAATGGCCTTGGCCTTTATGTTACGGGCATTGTGCTTGTTGATCTGGTCCTGAAGTGCCGCCGGCACCAGCACGTCGCAATCCAGTTCCAGCAAGGCCTCGTTGGTGATCATTTCGGCGCCCTCAAATCCGGCCAGCGTACCACCGTTTTGCTGCACATGCATCAGGGCATTGTCAATATTGATGCCATCGGGATGGTAATATCCACCCGTTACATCACTGATGCCGACAATGCGCGCACCTCTTTCATAGAGCAGCCTGGCCGTCACAGAACCCACATTCCCAAACCCCTGGATCACCACGCGGCATTTGTTGGCCATGATGCCCAGTTTGTTGAGTGTTTCGAGAGTCACAGTGACTACACCGCGGCCGGTCGCTTCTTTTCTGCCGCGCGAGCCGCCAAGGATGACAGGTTTACCCGTAACCACCGCATTTTCAGTGCGCCTGGCGTGCATGCTGTACGTGTCCATGATCCAGGCCATGATCTGTTCGTTGGTGTTCATGTCGGGTGCCGGGATGTCACGGTCGGGACCGATTACCTCGATCATCTCAGCCGTGTAGCGGCGGGTGATCTGCTCCAGTTCGCGGAGAGACAATTCTTTTGGATTGCAGCGTATCGCGCCCTTGGCACCGCCAAAGGGTACGTTCACCACGGCGCATTTCCAGGTCATCCAGGCCGCCAGAGCCTTCACCTCGTCCAGGGTAACGTTCGGGGTGTAACGGATTCCTCCTTTTGACGGACCGAGTACGTTGTCATGTATGACACGGTATCCCTCAAACACACGGATGTTCCCGTTATCCATAATGATGGGGATGGATACGATCACTGTTTTCACCGGGTTTGAAAGGTACTGGAACATGCCCTCATCCAGGTCCAGGATATTTGAAGCAAACCGGAACCGCTCCATCATGGATTCAAACGGGGATTCCTTATCAAGAACCGGTCCCGGTTCTTTGTAAATTGCAGAGCTGTAATTGTTTGGTTTCTGTGACATTTGGAAATAGTTTAAAGGTCGGCAACAGGACACTCGCCGAAATATAGTAAGAGCAATGCAAAAGAGATAAAAAAAACAATTGTTTCATTATGGTAAAGCTTTCAAAGGTAAAGTTGCATCAAATTCGCCGCTTTTCGATATTTACTAAAATGTATCCTGACGCAAAGATTTCCTTGGCTGCTTCGCATTACCGTCAGTCAACCGGAATACGGTCGCGAAGCATAGCTTCAGAGAAACAGATAACTGCCGCGAAATCCGGCAGGCAGGTCCATCGTCGGGCAGTAGTACTGACATTGGCGAATGAATACAACCTGTTGCGGTTTTGCACCCGTCCAGGTGAAACCAGGATCCCACAGTCATGAAAGAGGTAAAGCGATACGGGGTTGCGAATATCGGCATAGTGCCGATCAGGGAGACTCCGTCTGATGCTGCCGAGATGGTCAACCAGCTCTTGTTGGGCGAGACGGTTGAGATTCTTTCTGATGACGGGATTTGGACCCATATCATATCTCACTTTGATAATTATCAGGGATGGGTAAGTTCCACCCAGATTAGAGGCCTCTCAGAACCGGATTTCCATCACTGGGTCACCCATCCCGAACGCCGCCGGTTTCCGTACCGGAGCACGCTTGTGCAAGGTAATTCGCAAAGTCACTTGCAGATTCCTTGCGGGGCCTTCCTGCCGGTTTCTTACCGCGGCATTGAGTGGTTTGGCGAAGATTACTTTTTCAGCAGTGAACCGGTTCGCATCAAAGGCAAGGACGTGATCGAAACAGCGCACGCATTCCTTGGTGTTTCCTACCTATGGGGCGGACGCAACGACGGCGGCATTGACTGTTCGGGATTCATTCAGACGGTGCACATGCTCCACGGGATCACCCTGCCACGTGACAGCGGCGATCAGTTCCGTTTCGGGGAGCAGAAAGGGACCAGGCTGGATGAGGCAGAGGCCGGCGATATCATCTTTTTCAAATACAAGGACCGACCGGTCTCCCATATTGGGTTTTACCTCGGAAAGGGCTTGCTGCTGCATGCTTCGGCGCAGGTACGCATCCAGCAGATTGATCCGGCTCGGCAGTCTGAAACAGAGTACTCCTTTAATCAGGCCCTTTCCGAAGGCATAGAGGGCATAATCCGGCCGTACAAGCCATCACCCGTGCAATCCATCCTCAAGAATCATGAGACTCAACGGTAACGTGCTTGTCCTCAACCAGGACTACCAGCCCCTGAGCGTGTGCGACGTCAGGAAGTCTATGCTGCTTCTTCTGCTGGAGAAGGCGGAAATGCTGCATGACCTGCCCACCAGGAAAATCCGGACCATCCGCACCGAGTTTGATTACCCCTCGGTCATCAGGCTCCGCCGGTATGCCCGCATTCCCTACAAGACCATTGTATTGTCGCGCAAGAATATCCTCAAACGCGACAACAACCGCTGCCTCTATTGCGGATCCAGAGAGCGGCTCACCATCGACCATGTGATCCCCAGAAGCCGGGGTGGAGACGACTCCTGGGAGAATCTGGTCTCGGCCTGCACCGACTGCAACCATAAAAAAGGGAACCGTACACCCCGTGAAGCCGGCATGAACCTGCTTGGGAAACCGTTCCGGCCGAATCACATCATCTACCTGCGCGATTTTTACGGCAACGTCCACGAGAGCTGGAAACCGTACCTCTACTATTGAAGTGCCACGCACCTCCGTTGACAAAGCCGTAATGCCCTGCCGCGGCACGGAATGCTTTGCACCATGAAGTCTGCGAAGAGTGCGCCAGCCTGTTCCGCAAGGCTTTTTTTTGCGCTAAATATTTGTAACTTCTTCCCTCGTAAGTTTGCCCGGATTCCGTGCTCCCGTTTCTGGTGTTGGTGTTATCGTTAGGATGCGGCCCTAGCCGGCCGTTGCAGTAAATCCGCAATTATTTCGGGAGTTGCGCGGGGCATCATGTTGCCCCCTTGCATCGCATCTTGGTAAGGGTGACTTTGGCGTTGAAAATTTTCATGGTCATTCTATGTGACCTTATGGATCCAGTGATATTAAACAGATGAAATGTCCATGACCGTTGCCCGGTCACACAGGAGCATGATTAAAAGTGTCATGGACATTCTATGTGACCTAATAAATCTTAGAATTTAAACACATGAAATATTCATGACCGTGGCACTGACACACAGTCGCATGATTAAAACGTCATGAATATTCTATCTGACCTTGTGAGTCATAAATTATAAACAGATGAAAGTATTCAAATTTGGCGGGTCGTCGGTAGGTACGCCCGAACGTATCCAGGAAATTGCTTCCTGGTTCCACGAGGCAGTGGAAAAAGAGCATTGCCGGGCTGTGGTCTTTTCCGCATTCCAGGGGGTCACGGACCAGCTCATATCCATGGCGGAACGTGCTGGAAAAGGGGACGATACCTACACAACCGATCTGGGCCGTCTCGAAGAAAGACACATTGAAGCTGTGCGCAAGCTTCTGGCTACAACCGAGCAGAGCCAGGCCATTGCCAGCGTTAAGTTCATGCTGAACGATCTTGAGGATATCCTGCAGGGTGTTTTCCTGGTAAAGGAACTGACGCCCCGAAGCCTCGATTTTATCTCCAGTTTTGGCGAGCGTCTCTCCAACTACATTATCCATCTTGCTTTCAGGAAGCATGGGATCGCTTGTGATTTCCTGGATGCCCGCAAAGTCATTGTCACCGACGACCAGTTCGGCAGTGCCGAGGTGGACATGGAAAAGACCTTTGCCAACATTCAGGCCCATTTTGCATCCAGCGACCGGCTGCAGGTTGTCACCGGTTTTATCGCCGCCACCGAAAAGGGCGTGACCACCACGCTTGGCCGGGGCGGCTCCGACTACACCGCCGCCATTTTTGCCGCTGCGCTTGACGTGGATGAGCTGCAGATCTGGACGGATGTGGATGGCGTGCTGACCGCGGACCCCAGGTTGGTCCGCGAGGCGTTCACCATGGATGTCCTGTCCTATGAAGAGGCCATGGAGCTTTCGCATTTCGGTGCCAAGGTCATCCATCCGCCCACCATAGAGCCGGCCATGAACAGGAACATCCCCATCCGAATTAAAAACACGCTTAACCCTGACTTTCCCGGGACGCTGGTGGGTAATTTCTCGGGTGGACCGGAGTATATCATCAAAGGCATATCCTCCATTGACCATGTGGCGCTGATCCGCGTGCAGGGCAGCGGTCTGGTGGGAATGGCCGGCGTGGCGCAGCGCATTTTCGGGGCGCTGGCCGCAGGAAGCATAAACATCATCCTGATCACGCAGGCGTCATCGGAACATTCGGTCTGCCTGGCTGTACTCCCGAAAAACGCTCCTAAAGCGAAAAGACTGCTCCAGAAAGAGCTGCAGCATGAGATATCAACACACCGCGTGGCCGATATCATCATTGAGGATGAGCTGAGCATCATAGCCGTGGTCGGGGAGAACATGCGCCAGACGCCGGGCATCGCCGGCAAGGTGTTCCAGGCGCTCGGACGCAGCCGAATCAACATATCGGCCATTGCACAGGGCTCGTCGGAGTTGAACATCTCGGCTGTCATCCGGCGCTCGGACAAGCAGAAGGCGCTGCGGGTAATCCACGATGCCTTTTTCTATGGGCCCCGTAAAACGGTCCAGATTTACATCGCGGGAACCGGTCTGATCGGCAGTCAGCTGATCCGGGATGTTTTTGAGAAACAGGAGTGGTTCCTGACCACTCGTCATCTGGACATGCGTATCAACGGCATCCTCAACAGTCGAAAAATGCTTTTGAATGAACACGGGATTTCAGGCGCCGACTGGAAAGAACAGCTTGATGCGTGCCAACAGGCAACCGACATGGATGCACTGTTCGATTTCGTGAAGGAAAACCAGTCGCCCAATTCCATTCTGGTGGATGCCACTGCAAGCGATGAATTACCCGCTTTGTACGAGAAGTATCTGTCGCAGGGAATCTCTGTGGTCACCCCTAACAAGAAGGCCAATACCGGGTCGCTGGAACGGTTCCGTAAATTGGCGGAGCTGGCGCGTGAGAACGATGCAAGTTTTCTGTATGAAACCAACGTCGGGGCCGGCCTGCCTCTGGTACAGGCCGTGAGTGAACGCGTCGCCAGCGGCGACAGGATACACCGTTTGGAAGGGGTCTTCTCCGGTACGCTCAGCTACCTGTTCAATGCGTTTGACGGCAGCAGCCCGTTCAGTGAGCTTGTGAGAGGAGCCCGTGAAAAAGGATACACCGAACCCGATCCGCGTGAAGACCTGAACGGTGTGGACGCCGCCCGAAAACTGCTGATACTGGCTCGCATTGCGGGCAGCGAAGCCTCACTGGATGACATCAACGTGGAAAATCTTGTACCTGACGACCTGCGCGGGGAGGTTTCCGTCGATGGGTTTCTCGACGGGCTGAAGAAATCAGACTCCATATTCAACGAGAAGTTTCAGCAGGCTGAGAAGAGCGGCAAGGTACTTCGGTATGTTGCCTCAATGGATGATGACGGGCTGCGCGTAGGGCTCAGAGCCATTGGACCCGACAGCCCGCTGTATGCCCTGAGCGGTACGGAGAACATGCTGACCATCGTAAGCGATGCCTATGCGGAAATACCTCTCGTGGTAAAAGGTCCTGGTGCCGGTGCGGTCGTTACCGCCAACGGGGTGCTGTCCGATATCCTCAAAGCAGTACGCTGATTTCCAAAAAGCGATGAAAGTTACCTGTTCCCTTGACTAATAATATGAACCGAATACGCGTCTTTGCCCCTGCAACCGTTGCCAATGTGGCCTGCGGTTTTGATTCGCTCGGATTTGCCATCCACCAGCCTGGTGATATTGTTGAAGCTGCACTGACGGATGAGGGAGGGGTGCGTATCTCCGATATCACCGGCGACGGCGGCCGGCTTCCGCTTGAGGCGGAAAAAAATACGGCGGGTGTAGCCGTGCTTGCACTGCTTGCGCATCTGGGAGAGTCGCGGGGTGTGGAAATGGTGCTCCACAAACGCATGCCGCTGGGCAGCGGACTTGGGTCCAGCGCCGCCAGTTCGGTCGCCGCACTGCATGCCGCAAACCAGCTGCTTGGGGGTCCGCTCAAGAAAGAAGAGATGCTGCCATTTGCCATGAAGGCCGAAGCCAGCGCGTGCGGTTCGCCGCACGCCGACAATGTGGCGCCGGCACTGATGGGTGGATTCGTCCTGATACGAAGCTACGAACCGCTGGATGTCATACCCATCGACTACCCCGAGAACCTCTACTGCACGATTTTGCACCCACACATCGAGGTGCGCACCGAGGACTCGCGCCGGATCCTCCGCAAGCATATCAAACTGGCCGATGCGGTTATCCAGTGGAGCAACCTGGCCGGACTGATTGCAGGTCTCGCAAAAGACGATTTTGACCTGATAAGCCGCTCACTCAACGACATCATCTTCGAACCGGTGCGATCACTGCTCATTCCGGGCTTTGACAAGGTCAAGGGCTCGGCCATCGCCGCGGGTGCCCTTGGATGCAGCATCTCGGGTTCGGGTCCGTCCGTTTTCGCTCTGAGCACGTCCATGGAAAAAGCGCGCGAGGTTGGTTTGGCAATGAAGCAGGCTTTTTCGGAACAGCAGCTTGAAAGCGATATATACGTATCTCCAGTCAACAGCATTGGCCCTAGGATCCTCCAGCCCGGGGAAGATCCCGTTGAGCCGGATTTTTAACACCAGACCGCAACCAGCACATGAACCGAAGGTCGCGAAGCGCTATGTCCATGACCGACATAGCTTCGGACACACAGAAGCATGATTAAAAACGTCATGGACGTTCTATCTGACCTTATAAATCCCAAGTTTCTAAACGCATGAAACTGTACAGCACCCGCAATAAAGAGGAAAAGGTTGATTTTCGTACGGCAGTCATGCGCGGGCTGGCACCTGATGGCGGTCTGTACATGCCGGAATCACTGCCCCTGATGCCGCTGTCATTCTGGCAGGCGTTGCGTGAAAGATCCATCACATCCAAAGCGCGCATCGTCTTTGACCTGTTGCTGGCGGACGATTTCACTGATGCTGAAAGGGACGAAATTGCCGGTCGTGCCTTCACCTTTGACGCACCCCTGGTTTCACTGGATGAGCGGACCCACATACTGGAGCTGTTCCATGGCCCGACCCTTGCGTTCAAGGATTTCGGTGCCCGCACGATGGCCGCCATGATGTCCGTGTTCGCACGGAAGGAGGGCGAAACCATCACCATCGTCACAGCCACCTCAGGGGATACCGGTGCCGCCGTTGCCCAGGGTTTCCACAATGCCCCCGGTGTAGAGGTCTATGTGCTCTATCCCTCCGGACAGGTGAGTCCGCTTCAGGAAAAGCAGTTTACCACACTGGGCGGAAACATCACAGCCCTGGAAGTGGACGGAACCTTTGATGACTGCCAGCGTCTGGTCAAGGCCTGTTTTGCCGACGAGCGGATCTGCAACGCCCGGCAGCTCACCACGGCCAACTCCATCAATATCGCCCGGCTGCTGCCGCAGATGATCTACTATATCCATGCCGTGGCTGGCATGCTCCCGGAAGGCAAGAGCGTGTCGGCTCAAGGCGAGATGACCCGGCCGGTCGTCTGCTCGGTACCCAGCGGCAACTTCGGCAACCTCACAGCCGGACTCCTGGCACACAGAATGGGTCTTCCGGTCAGCAGATTCATCGCCGCCACAAATGTCAACCATGTGGTACCCGACTATCTGAGTGACGGCAACTTCCACCCGAAATCCTCACTGCGCACCATTTCCAATGCCATGGATGTGGGTAATCCAAGCAATTTCGACCGCATGTTGGACCTCTATGGCAATGACCACCAGGCCATGGCTCGGGACATTCTGGGAGCCTGGTTCGACGACCGGCAGACGCGCCAGGCCATTACCGAAGTATGGGAGCAATATGGGTATCTTATGGACCCCCACACGGCCGTAGGTTATCTTGGATGCAGGGAGCACACGGCTGACAACGAACAGGGCCTGATACTGGCCACCGCCCATCCCGCCAAATTTCCGGAAACCATCACCTCCCTGCTTCCTGATGCGCTTGTAACGCCCGGGCAGCTGCTGCAAGTGGCTGCTGGAAAGAAGCAGTCGATCCCGGTTGAAGCAAGTCTGGATGCGGTCCGCGATGTGCTGCTGGAAAACTAAATCCGATCAATCCACGTTTAGTGAGAGACGGAAAAGCCGTATCTTTACCAAATACAGTTTTTTGGGTGCAGGGGGTTGCGCTGGCCGGCCGGTTCCGGCCGCTCCGGTTTTCAGCCACCTGACGCCTGGCACTAAATCAGTTTAATTTTATAGCAGTTATGAGTTCCAAAGGACGCGTGCTGGTGGCCATGAGCGGGGGCGTTGATTCCTCGGTGGCCGCCGTCATGCTCAGTGAGCAGGGGTACGAAGTGATCGGCATCACCATGAAGACCTGGGATTACGCACAGAGTGGCGGCAAATCCAACAAAGAGACCGGATGCTGCACTCTGGAATCCATGAACGATGCGCGCGAGGTGGCCGGACGCTTCGGGTTCAACCATTTCATCGTCGATATCCGAGATGAGTTCGGCGACTGGGTAATAGAACGCTTTGTGGAAGAGTACATGGCCGGTCGCACACCTAACCCGTGCGTCCTCTGCAACACCCACATCAAATGGGCCGCACTCCTCAAGCGCGCCGACAAGCTGGGTTGCGATTTCATCGCCACAGGTCACTATGCCAATGTGCGCGAGGAAAGCGGCCGATATGTGATTTCGCGCGGCAAGGATATCAATAAGGATCAGTCTTACGCCCTCTGGGGTGTGGATCAGAAGCATCTGGCGCGCACGCGTTTTCCCCTTGGCAGCTATCATAAATCCGAGATACGGCGGTTTGCAGAGGAGTTCGGTCTGTTCAACGTGGCCAACAAGAAAGATTCGTACGAAATCTGCTTTGTGCCGGACAACGACTACCGCCGCTTTCTGCGCGACCGTGTGGATGGACTGCAAGACAAGGTGGAGGGTGGCCTGTTTGTGGACCGCGACGGAAACGTGGTCGGCAAGCATCGCGGCTATCCGTTCTACACGATCGGCCAGCGGCGCGGGCTGCACCTGGCCATGGGCAAACCGGTCTACGTGACACACATCGACCCTGATACAAACACCATCACTGTGGGTGAGGAGGCGGACCTGATCAATACCACAGCCGTGGCACGCAACATCGTGATGGGCAAGTACGAGCGCATCACTGAGGAGGAAATGCCGGTGAACGCCGCTATCCGCTACAACGACACCGGCAAATCCGGATTCATGACCCAGACGGGCGATGACGAGTTCCTTGTACGCTTTCCTCAGGGAAGGTCGGCCATCACCCCGGGACAGGCCCTGGTGGCATATGAGGGTAATGATGTGCTTGCCGGAGGATGGATCCTCAAGGCAACCGATCCGCTTTTTGACAACCTTACTTCTTCCTGATGAAGACTCAAAACAGATCCAACCGCGCAGATATGCTTTTGATGTCGGATGTGCGCTGCAATGCTCTGCCGTCATTTCCAGGCCGCGATTCCGGTGAGTGCCATCAAATGCGAGACGCAAACGTATACCGGAAGTCCGCAATTGTGAAACGCACAATAAGTTGGATGTTTTCCGCGCTCCTGCTTCTGAGCTTGCCACTGACAAACGTGTCTGTGCCGTCTGTCAATGCCAATGACAGTAATCATGGTAATCAGAAGGATGCAGCCTTGGTGACCGGCCAGCCGGGAGCCATGTACGATTTCACAGAAAAATCAGTCGCTGCCGCCAACAATCCTTTCGAGGGAAGCATAACGCTCAGCCGCTACACCGTACGCGCCGATGGGAGCGAGCATTGGGTGTCGAGCACCCCGTTGCTCATCCACCCGGATTATATCCTCCTGATTCAGTCCGAGGGCGGATCCGTAGAAATTCTTGGAAACATACGCGCCGAAGGCATCATCGTGCGCCAGGGAAGGGAAGATTTTGTATTCCTGACCTCCGACCGCAAAGCCGTTATCATGACACGGCAGGAGCTGCAGCAGATGATTGCCATGCTGGATTCCATGCGTGGACGTGCTTCCGGGGAGCAGCAGGAGGAACCGGATGTCTCATTCAAGTCGACTGGCGAGCGGAAACAAGTTGAAGGGTATCAAGCAGAAAAGTGGATTGCCAGCCAGGAGGGAAGCAGCTCCGAGTGGCACTTTTGGGTCACCGATCAGCTTTCCATTCCATGGGGCCTGCTTTCCGAACAATGGCTCACAAAACAGCTGTCACTTTCGGGACTTCCGGCCGAGCGATGGTTCGTGAATGAGATGCTGCCGGTCCGCGCCGAGCTGTGGGCAAACGGAGAGCTTGCCGAAATAATAAAAATAAAAGATATTACCCCTCAAAGTATTCCCGAATCGCGATTTCAAATTCCCGGCGACTATCAGCGGATCACATTTCAGCAGATGCTGTTTGACCGCATGCGCAATCGGTGATATGGGCACCCGAATCCCGCTAAATTCCTCTTAATTACATCAGCAAGGTGATACAAACACGACTGCTACCCCTTCTCCTCGCGCTTTTCCTGCTCACACAGTGTGGGTCTGCCGAACGTGTCTATGAGCACGAAGCTGCCGAATTCGACCATATTTACTACGACATAGACATCGGCATTGAGGACGACCGGGCAATGAGCGAGCTGATAGGTCCTTACGTTCGTGACATGGGCCGCACAATGAACCGTGTGCTCACAGTCAGTGAGGGCCCGTTCGAGCGTGGACAACCAGAAGGTGCCTTGGGCAACCTGTCGGCCGATATCGTTCGATACCGGGCTACGGCAGAGATGCGCAAAAGGGTGGATATAAGCGTCATGAACAACGGCGGGCTGCGCGTCCCGCTGCCGGAGGGTGAGATCACGGTCGGACATATCTACGAACTTATGCCCTTCGAAAACTACATAGCCGTGCTTCGTTTTTCCGGGGAGCAGATCAAAAAGATCGCCGACGAGCTGGCCGCTGTAAACGGCGAGGCAGTGAGCGGTATCCGGTTCCGCATTGTCGACGGAAAGGCGCGCGACATCCTTATCGATTCACTGAGCGTGGACCCGGACCGCCATTACTGGCTTGCCACCAACAACTGGATGGCCGACGGCGGGGGGGACGCCCCCACACTCTGGGAACCCCTTGAGCGTCGCAACGTCAACATCCTCATCCGCGATGCCATCATTGAGTACCTCCGCGCCAGGGAGAGCATCGCACCGTACATCGACCAGCGCATACGAAACTGACCAGCCATGAACAGAAAGTCATTCCTTAAAAGCTCTGCCATCATTGGCGCCGGTATCGGCCTGGGTGGATTTGGTCCCTTTGGCGACGCATTGGGCGCCGCACGCAGCCGCGTCACCATCCTGCACACCAACGACACGCATGCCCGCATCGAGCCGTTTCCCGCATCCGCGCCGAGATATGCCGGCATGGGCGGTGTGGCACGGCGCGCAACGCTGATACGGCGGCTCCGGGCAGAAAACCCGGACAGTCTGCTGGTGGATGCCGGCGACGTGTTTCAGGGGACTCCCTACTTCAACAAGTACAACGGCGCCCTGGATTTTGAGGTGATGACCAAAATGGGCTACGACGCCGTCACTATAGGCAACCACGAATTTGACAACGGAGTGCGGGGTTTTGAGGATGTCATGGACAAAGCGCGCTTCCCGTTCGTGTCCACCAATTACGATTTCGGCACTACCCGCATGGGTCTGCGCATCCATAAGTTCCTGATACGTGAGGTTGCAGGCATCAAAATCGGCATATTCGGGCTTGGCGTTGCATTTGAAAATCTGGTGCTGCCTCATCTGCACCGGGGCGTGACCTATCTTGATCCGGTGGAAGTGGCTGCCGATACCGCAGCGCACCTCAAGGGATACCACGGGTGCGACATGGTCATCTGCCTGTCTCACATAGGCTATCATTACAGAGACAACCGCGTGAGCGACCGTGTGGTGGCTCAACAGGTGGATGGTATCGATCTCATCGTTGGAGGCCACACCCATACCTTCATGCCGGAACCCGAAGTTTTCGAGAAACCGGACGGCAGCCGCACTTGGATCTCGCAGGTCGGCTTTGCAGGCATCGTGCTTGGCCGGCTCGATTTCCATTTCGACAGGGGCAAGCGGATCGCCGCTGTGCAGAACCGAAACTATCCCGTCACAATTGGCAATGACGATGCCGAATCGCTGGCAAGTTTGCCATCAACGGTGACGGATCTGGTGACCGCATAACAATTAACCGGGTGAAATGGAATGGAAACAAGGCAAATGGGCATTGATGGTCCGGAATGCTCCCGTATAGTGGCGGGCTTCTGGCGGCTGAAGCATTGGGGCATATCCGGCAGCACCCTTCTGGATTTCGTGCATGCCTGTCTGGATATGGGTGTCAGCACATTGGACCATGCCGACGTCTACGGCGATTATACCTCTGAACAGGTGTTCGGCGAGGCGGTTGCAGGGGGCGGAGCCAGGATACAGGATTCGCTGCGCAGCCGTATGCAGCTCGTCACTAAATGCGGAATTTGTCTGCAACATTCACACACCCGGCCCGGCATTGATCACCAGCACTACAACACCGACAGGGAATACATCATCGGTGCTGCGGAAGCCTCCCTTGAAAACCTTCGGACCGATTTCATCGATGTGCTGCTCATCCACCGTCCCGATGTCCTGATGGATGCCGATGAAACCGCCGCTGCGTTTGAAAAGCTGCACAGCGACGGAAAGGTACGCTTTTTCGGCGTTTCCAACTTTACACCGTCACAACTGTCTCTGCTGCAGAGCCGCCTGCCGTTCCCGTTGGTCACAAATCAGATCGAATTATCGGTCATGCATATCGAACCCCTGCATGACGGTACGCTCGACCAGTGCCAGGAACGGCGTATTGCACCTATGGCATGGTCGCCGCTCGCCGGCGGACGCCTTTTTTCAGATCAGAATGAACAGGCACAGAGGCTGCGCCGGGTGTTGTCTGAAATAGGGCAGGAGACAGGCGGCCATACGCTGGAGCAGGTGGCTCTTGCCTGGCTGCTGCGGCATCCGTCCGGTATCTTTCCCGTGACTGGAACCGGAAAATCGGAGCGGATCCGTTCGGCAGCAGATGCACTTGCCATCTCACTCTCGCGCGAACAGTGGTTCCGTATCTGGAGCGCATCCACCGGTACCGGGGTGCCCTGATTCCACACCGTTGAGACCACAATTTTGAGGTGCCATACATGGGATTCATCCGCAACTGGAAGCGCAAGAAACTGGACAGGCAGCCGTTCCCTGACAGCTGGCGCCGCATCATGGACAGGAACATTCCGCAGTACGCGAAAATGAATTCCGGTCAACGGGATAAATTCGAGCAAATGGTCCGTTATTTCTTGGCGGAAAAGAGTTTTGAAGGATGCGGGGGGATGATCCTCGACGAGGAGAAAAGCCTGCTGATCGCTGGGCTGGCCTGCATCCCGCTGCTTGGCGGTGTGTCGGACATCTACCCCTACCTGCGCTCCGTGCTGGTCTACCCGTCTGAGTACCATGCCCCGTACAGCGAGTCGGGTGTTGACGGCGTGGTCACCGAAGGAGTGGAGAGCCGCAGCGGCGAGTCGTGGGACCAGGGCGTGCTGGTCTTCGCGTGGGACGAAGTCGCCTATGACCTGCGCCACCCCAGCGATGGTGCCAACATCGTCTTCCACGAATGTGCCCACCAGCTCGACTACGAGTGGGGCGCCACCATGGAAAATTTCGCCTGGCAGCGTCGCGACGGAGAACCGGGAATGGCCGCGATCCTCAAATCATCCTACCGGAAACTGCTTGACAAAATGGACAGGGGCCGCCCGGTGATGGTGGATGAGTACGCCGCAACCAACATCCACGAATTTTTTGCGGTCATGACCGAGACATGGCTGGAACGCCCTGACCGGATCCGCGGTGCCTGGCCGGAAGTGGACCGGGTGCTGCAAGAGTTCTACCAACTGAATCCCGATTTTTCGTAAATTATCTGGTGAGTCCTATTTTTTATTACTAGAACACAGGTTACCATTAACAGCATCATCATCATTTTGCAGCAATTGTAGCAGTTCGCGGTTTCATTTTTCTCACCAACCCGGGAGGAATCCTCATGACTGCCACAGCAATCCATACGCTGAACCAGCGTATCGTTGAAAAACGCCACTATTGGATCGAAGGACTGCGTATTTTCCTCGGTGCCCTGCTGGTCTACAAAGGATACTATTTCGTAGAAAACCTTACGCTTCTGTACGACTACATCGACGCCACCATGCCGCTCAACGCCTTCGTGGTATCGCACTATGTGGTCTTTGCACATCTGGGCGGTGGACTCATGATCATTTTCGGCATGCTTACCCGCATCGCCGTGCTGGCACAGATGCCCATTGTACTGCTTGGGGCCATTTACTACTCAGGGCAGGGCAGTACCTTTTTTGGCCCAACCACCGAGCTGGAATATTCCCTGCTCATATTTGTGCTTCTGATCGTGTTTTTCTTTTACGGATCAGGCAAGTGCTCCGTCGACCACTACATCCTCCGAAGGAAAGAGGAAGGGGAGGATGAGTAATTGGCTCTGCGACAGGTGTGTATAAAGCAGTTTTTCTACCTCACAAGGAGCATACGCCTTGTCAGTGTGGACTGTGTCGTTTGCAGCCGGTACAGATAGACACCACCTGCCAGTTGCGAAGCGTCGAAACGCACCTCATGGCCGCCCTGTGACCTCATGCCTTCATCCAGAAGGGCAACCTTTCTGCCCAGAGCGTCAAAAACCTCCAGACGTACCGTCCCGGCCTGGTCCAGCTCGTATCGGATCACTGTGACCGGATTGAATGGGTTGGGATAATTCTGGTGCAGATGCAAGCCGTCCGGCCGATCCGCAAGCGGCTCCTCAGCGGAAACCTCCGTCTGTTTGAACTTCTCCGCCGCCTCACTGAGTGTAATGAATTGTATCCGGTCGCCGTAGTAGGTGGTAAGCGTATCCAGCAGATCGGTCATCCAGTCAATCACCAGGCCATCGTAATATCCCGGGCGTGTAAAAGGGTCGTGGAGCATGATGTTGTAAAATCCGTCCGCCTCGCCGCGTTCCCTGACATCGGCAATGGCATTTGAAAGCTCGGATCCGTAGTTGGCAGGAGTGAGCGCCCAGGTGAACTCGGCATGCACCGGCACATCCACCAGCCCCTGGATCACTTTCATTGGATAGGATTCGTCGGCACCACCGCGGAAGTTGGACACGGCAAACATGTCCAGATCCACAAGTACTTCGAAAGTGGTATCGTCCAGATGGTGCCCGGGAGCGATGAATGAAGTCGGTGCCACATCCAGAGAATCGCTCAGCAGCTTCAGGGACTTGTCAAGCAGCGCTGCCTGCTCCTGATAGGTGAAGTGGTGGTTCCGGGTTGGGCAGTACATTTCGTGCCCCCACGGGCTCTGGCTGCAGTTGAGCGGACAGATGTGGTTGAATCCGTGCATTGACACCTCATGTCCGCGCGCGACACTCTCACGCAGGTCGCGGCTCATATGACCCGTGGCGTTCAGCGCCTCCCGCAGCCGGTGCGGGATAACCCCCCACGTCACCTTGGCGCCAAACTGCTCCACGGCCGTCTGGAAATCGGTGAAATTGTGCGGGACGCTCATATTCTGATATGTCGCGGATCGGAAATAGATATCATCCACCCGGATCAGGAACCAGAGTGTGTCCGAATCACTTCCGAAGGAGCCCGTCTCCATGCCGGCATAGTCCAGGTTTTCACCGCTTTGGCCATACTGCCCTGATGTGGCATGTTCCGGGTGCGCGGCATGCTGGCTGGAAGAAGAGCTGCCGAAAAGGGTGGATGCCGTTGCCGCCCTGGTTTGGGGTGCCAAACCCATCCACAAGAAAATTATGAACACCGTGGCTAGTGACGGGATAGATGCAGTCTGAAGTGGAGGAACAGCGTTTGCTACGGATTGGGTGAACGCCGAGTTACGGTAATACCGATTGGTCATGGCATGTAAAAGATTTGATGCAATGTTGGATGGGATGGCCGCTCCCTGTAATGTTCCGTCGCTTCAACGAAATACGCGGCCCGATGTTCCCGCAGTTGAAATTGAAAGGTTATAATCGATTCAAAATTTGGTTGTTGCCAAGAAAATGGGATGCTGGTGCGGAAGGTGTCATTTGCCGACTTCCACGATCGTCTCATCCTGGATCTTGACGGTGCGATAGGGGTATCGTTTGACCATATCGTAATTGTGAGTTACCATCAGCACGGCCATGCCCCGGTTGTTGATCTGGCGGAAGATATCCATGATGGCGTGCGCCGCCTCGGGATCCAGGTTGCCGGTGGGCTCGTCGGCCAGCATGAGCCGGGGCTCGTTGGCAAGCGCGCGGGCAATGACCACTCGCTGCTGTTCGCCGCCGGAGAGGTCGTCGGGCATGTCAAAGCGGCGGTGGCTGAGGCCGACCATCGAGAGCACTTCCAGAACGCGCTGTTTGATGAAACTGCTCTTTTTCCCGGTTACTTCCAGGGCAAAGGCGACGTTGTCGTAGACGCTCCGGTCAGGCAGCAGCTGAAAGTCCTGGAACACAATGCCCAGGCTGCGCCGCAGCTGCGGGACCATGCGTTCCTTCAGGCGGGTGACATCCATCCCGGCTACGTGGACCGATCCGGAAACGGGCAGAAGGTCACGGTAGATCAGCTTGAGGAAGGAGCTCTTTCCCGATCCGGTGGCACCTATCAGATAGACAAACTCTCCGCTTCCAAGAGTGAAATTGAGATCCTGGAATATGGTGCGTTCATCAAAGCGCACGGTGACATTTTCAAAGGAGATGACGTGTTGCTCAGCCATGTTGCAGAACCATGGTTATTCGGTCGCTTCTGTCCGTTGCTTCACTGAAATCGAAGTCTTCATAAGAAGCCAACATACGCAATTTTGAGCGCATAACCATGGATTTTATTTCATCAAGGCTCCAGATGCGCTGCCTGTGGACCTCCTCGAACCGTTCGGTGGTCCTGCCGGTTTTGGGATCCCGCTTCTCGACGAAAAAGTGGTTTATGTGGATGCCGTTATCCTTGTCGTAGCGGCTGTTCCTGCGGTAGCGATAGTTGCGCAGTCTGCTCTGCTCACCATCCAGTAACGGTGCGATTTTTGGCGAGAAATTTGGAGTGGTGAAATCAAAGACGAAGATGCCGTTATCCTCCAGATGGGTGGATACGGAATCGAGCAGAGCCAGTATCTCATGCTCGTGGTGCAGGTAGTTGAGACTGTCAAATACCATGTATATGATGTCGAAACGGCGGCCGATATCGAGTCGGCACATGTCCTGAACCTGCCAGTTGATCTCACTTTTGCGACGCTTTGACTTTTCACGTGCAATACGGATCATCTCGGAGGAAATGTCCGTGGCGGTGATCTCGTAATCATCGCGCTGCTCCATGGCCAGGGCCATTGTGCCCGTCCCGCAAGCAAGTTCCAGCATACGAACGCCCCATGGATGATGCAGGCGTATTACCGCGTCGATGTAGTCGGTCCAGTCCTCGTAATCGACATCTTTCATGATGTGATCGTATACAGGGGCGAGCTTGTGGTAGACTGCAAGCGGTTCAGCCATTTCGATGATTCCGTCGGAGGTGCGGGAACCGGTTGGATGCGGGCTGGAATCCGCCTGGGATGGCTCTGCTTCAGTCAGAGGTCGTTTTTTGTGCTTTTCATCCATTACCGGGGCTCCGGGTTCGTTGCTTGCCTTCTTCTGATCATGTCGAGGGCCAGCAACGCCGCAGACAGCATGGAGCGCGCGTGTGCCATGTTTCTACCGGCCAATGGGAAGGCAGTACCGTGATCGGGGGAGGTTCTGATGATGGGAAGCCCGGCCGTGACGTTCACCCCGCCGCCGAACCCGGCGAGCTTCAGGGGTATAAGTCCCTGGTCGTGGTACATGGCCAGCACCAGGTCCGCTTCCTTGTGCCCGCCGCTGCCAAAGAAACCGTCCGCCGGCCACGGACCCGATACATTCATGCCATCATCGCGGAGTTTCTGCAGCGCTGGTTCGATGATCTCCCGTTCTTCACTGCCCAGCACACCTCCATCTCCGGCGTGCGGGTTGAGTCCCAGAACCGCAATACGAGGCCGGCTGATCCCGAAATCAGCAGCAAGGGTGCGGGAGTACAGTTTAAGGCGGGTCTGGATAAGATCGGGAGTGATCATTCCGGAGACGTCACAAAGAGGCACATGAATGGTAGCCAGACCGATACGCATGGCATCATTGACCAGCATCATGCCCACTTCCCGGGCACCGGTGCGCTCAGCAAGGTATTCCGTATGTCCGGGGACATTATATCCACCCAGATGGATGGCTTCCTTTGAAATCGGGCCGGTCACAATGGCATCGGCGCTCCCTGAGAGGCACGCGTCGATACCGGCTGCCACCGCCTCCATTGAAAGCTTTCCCGAAAATCCGGTTATCCGTCCGGGCTCGCAGGGCTCTTCATCACCGTGGCTTGGCACAAGGATGATTTCCGACGGTTCCGGGACGGGGAGGTTGGCGGGATCCGAGGGGAACAGGGAAGATCCAATATATTGCCAGTTTTCCTGCTTCGGAGTGGCCAGCCAGGCAGGGGGGGGCAGACCAGGGAATACGGTTGGGAAACAGCGGAGCATAGCGTCCCGGGAGGCAAACAGAAGTATCCCGGCACTGCTTCCCTCAGTGCTTTGCACAAGTTCGGGGAGCATTTTAAGGATAACTTCCGGCCCGATCCCGTTCATATCGCCCATTGAAACGGCCAGGACCGGATGAGACCGGTCATTTCGTGTTCCGATGCTCCTGCCTTTGCTGGCTTTCATCTCCGTTCCACTAACCTGTAATCACCAAATCCGGTTGTTGCCTCGAATACAAAACTCCTGTCACCGTAAAACCAGACCTCTCTGGCAGGCTGGTTGGGAGGGAAGGTGCGTTCCCGCCGGTCGGGCTCCCCGTGGCGGATGTAGACCCTGCCCTGGTCGGAGTCGTATCCGGGATTTTGAGGTGTGGTGAAGTTGTCAAAAGCATAATCAATGCGCCGGAAGTACTCAACCATCAGCTCATTGTATTCATTGTCAGGAGTGGGGTCCCTTTCTGCCCAGAAACGCCGGAAACGTTCCTCACGCTGCTGACGGTTGCCGCGGCGAAGCTCCCTGTGCTGGTCATCATCCATGATGAAACGCATCATGTTAATGGCCACATCCAGATTCAGAAGGCTCACGGGCATATCCAGCCACAGGCTCTGGTAGGTGCGGCGTGCAATGACCTCTGAATTCCCCTCGGAATCCGTTTTCACCACGCGAATTCTGTAATGTGCATTTTCAAATGTGCTGTTGGGCACAGTGAGCAGATAAAATGCGCCCGTATCTGACGATCCATGCTTGAAGGTTTCCAAACTTATGTGTGGCCTGTCTTCGGACATGCGAATGTCCTGGATATAACCGCGGAGCAGATTATCCGTCTTGATGGAGTGGTCCATCATTTGATCCTGAACCGTGGTATCCTGGCGGGAGATGCGCACCTTGTGTATCTCGATGGAGTAGTCGGCCTCTTCGTCAGGAGAGGGTACCCAGACCAGCAGCTGATGATCCCGGCCAAAAAAGACATTGTTGCCCATGTTCATAAGTGGTGCCGTAAAGGGTGGTTCGGGCAGGTCCGGCTGATCCAGGAAGTATAAGAAAGCGATATCGGAATCCCCGGCATCAGGTATCCGCAAGGATGGCGAAACACCGCGACGGGTCCGGTTGTTTGATCTTGCCGTGCTTTCGACACGATATGTCCCTGGCTCCAGGCTCGTTGTCAGCAGGTTCTGCAGGAATGTGGTGCTCGACTGGGTCTGTTCGTATGTTTCGGCATATACCGTTTCGTTCCAGCTGCGGGTGATGGCTGACGGCGGCTGGTCGCTGCCGGAGGCTTCGGATCCACGCTTGCGTATGCTGACCTGCACGGAGGCTTCTGAGTAAAATCTACGCATTTGCTCATCGCCCTGGCTCTCACGAAGCCTCCTGAATGAAAGGAAGTTGTTCTCCATCCGGAAGGCCGTGACCAGAGTCATCCCGTTTTGCGTTGTGTCTGGCACAACAAGCTGATCAAAAAAGACAGTAGGCTGGCGGTCACGGACCCTCAGATACTCGTAGGTTATGCGCTGGGCAATAAGCTCTGAGGCTGGCAGGAGGATGATCAGCATCCATACGGCCAGAAAGGCATAGATTTTGTTCATGCCGGATAGTTTGTTTTTTGGGAAAATGATTTCGGGGCTCATAGGAAGGAATGCAACATATGTTTTAGCATTACATAACCTACTTCTTACGCCCGGAATTCCCAAAAAGTATCTTTTGATATAGAATGCGCCATGCATAATGGCGTTGGCTCAGTGCGCTGACGGCGGTGGGTCGGTTACGTGCCGGGCCGTATCGTGGTGATGGTGAGGATGTGTGCAGTAATGAGTGTGCCTGTTGTTCTGGTAAACCACCCGGGCAAGCAACAAGGCGCCAGCGAAAGTAACGCCCAGGCGGAGCCAGTTGATTGTGGATGCGGTACCATGTGAAGCAGTGTCATGTCCGGAATGAAGCACGAACTGGCTGAAAAGGATCAGCCCGATACTGAGAAGATAAAGCCAGAAAAGCCGGTAGTTCTTATGCCGGAACCAGGTTGGCAGGAACCCGGCCATGCTTATTGGAACTACTAAAAGAACAATAATTCTCTCTACCGTTTCCGAAAAGAACGAAGCCATGGCAGGCAGGAGCAGAAGCACCAGCGGCGTGGCAAGGCAGTGAATCACGCACAGCGATGAGAGAAAAATGCTCAGCTTGGAAAAAAGTTTGCTCACATTACTTCTGGAAAATGGTCAATGGCACTGCGGACAAGTGCCGTGAAGGCGGAATTCGTGCGAACGGACCTCAAAACCCTCCACTGATGAAGAGTCAGGTATCCCGACCTGCGGCGAAACAGGGAGGCAGTAGACACGATCGCAGTAGTCGCAAATAAAATGGGTGTGGTTGCGATGTACGGTATCGCCATGTTCCGAAAGATCCAGGGCGTAGAGCCAGTTACGGTCTTCCGTAGCTACTTTGTGGGCAAGGCCGCTTTTTACGAAAGCATCAAGCGTGCGGTATAATGTTACCTTGTCCAACTGGATATCCCGGATTTTTGAAAGGATGTCGGCGTGTGACAAAGCAATATTGGAACGCATTAGCGTATCAAGTACACGCAACCGTGCCGAGGTAACTTTCAGGCCGTACTGATGGAGAATATTTTTGTGACGTTTCTGTGAAAGCATTTCTGGAAATATAATAAAAATGCAACTTAGTTGCAAATGATAATATCATTTCTGCAATAATATCGAAGAAAAACTCATGGCAATATAGGCAAATTCAGGTGCTGATTAAATCATTTGCCGGATGTTTTTTCACCGCTTATCTTTGTGACGGATCAAATACGGACTCTACGATAATTGGAAAAGAGCTAAATAGAATGAAAATTGGAATCATTGGTGCCGGATTGTCAGGTCTCGTTGCGGGAAGAATACTTGCCCGCGCGGGTCACGATATTGTTGTTTTTGAAAAAAGCCGGGGTTACGGCGGCCGGATGGCAACGCGGCGTGTGGAACGTGACGAAATGATTCGGGTCGATCATGGAGCACCCTACCTGACAGGTACCTCCGACGCTTTTCAATCTTTTCTTGAAGAAATGCAGGAAGCAGGGCTGGTCACACTCTGGAACGATCACTTTTCCTATTTCACGGATGGCCGCATCCTCCCGGAAATGCCAGGCCGTGAACGGGTACCGCATTACATGGCACCCGGCGGCATGATCAGCATAGGAAAATACCTGGGCCGCACGCTGGACATATATTTCGAAGAAAAAGTGGGAGGCATCACCCATATTGGAGGGTCACGCATCACAAAGAGTCCGTGGATGCTCAATTCCACATCCATAAACGTTTTTGGGGTGGATGCTGTTATCATCGCTACACCAGCCATTCAGGCCTACGGCCTCATTTCCACAGCTCAGGACGAATTTGACCTTCGCAAGATGATAAGTGTACTCGACGATATCTCCTACACCTCGGCAATATCGCTGCTTGCCGGTTACGGCGAGCGCAACCCGGTCGACTGGAAAGCCATTTATTGTGACAATCCGGTTGTATCATGGATCTGCAATGAAAGCAGCAAACGCGATTTCTCAGGTGATATGAACCTCGTCGTTCACTCCACGGACAAGTTCGCAAAGAAATTGGCAGAAGCTGACGATCCCGTTGCTCTGAACGTCAGGATGCTCATGGAACTCGGTCAGATTCTGGGTCCCTGGGCAGCGAGGCCCGAATGGCATCAATCGCATCTATGGAGATACCATCTGCCACGAAAAAGCCTGGATATGCCCTATCTTGAATCTGAGGACGAACTGGCTCCCATTGCTCTGATTGGTGACTATTTTCAGGGCCGATCCATGGAAGCTGCTTACCTCTCAGGGTATAAACTGGGAACGGACTGGGTAGAAAAATTCTCCTGATCAATTCAGGTCTGTGAAAGAACTGCTGAAACTGAACCGCTACTTCCTGAAGTACAAGTGGACTCTTGTGCTCGGGTCAGTACTGCTAATACTGTCCAACTTCTTCCTCATCTGGATACCCATATTCATCCGGATGACCATGGATGAGGTCGAGCGTTTGGCAGAGCGAATGGATGTGCCTACCGACAGTGTGCTCCAGATCCTGCTTTCAGCAGATGCCGGATCATTTCTTGCACAGAATACAGGTCTGCTCGTAGGAGCGGTGATGCTCTACGGGTTGCTGCTTTTTGCCACTCGCCAGACGCTCATTGTCACATCCCGGAAAATCGAATTCGATCTGCGCAACGAGATCTTCGGCCACCTGCAGAAACTGCCCAAGTCCTTTTATGACAACACAAGTTCCGGAGACATCTATACCCGGGCCACAGAGGATATTGTGCGGGTGCGCGAATATTTTGGTCCGGCGTACATGTACACCGTGAATACCTTTTCCCGTACGGCCATCATCCTGGTTATCATGGTCATGGTTAATGTGCAGCTTACGCTCTGGGCGCTGCTGCCGCTGCCATTACTTGCGGTCATGGCCTATTGGGTAAGCAGGTATATCAATCGCCGTTCCAACGAAATCCAGCAGCAGTATGCCCTGATGGCAGGAAAAGTTCAGGAAGTCTATTCAAGCATACGTGTGATAAAGGCCTTCAACAGGGAAAACTATGAAAAGGATCGATTTAAGCGAGAGAATGAACGGTACAGGCGCAAGAAGCTCCGCCTGGACCTTGTGGAGGCTCTTTTCCACCCCATGCTGCTTCTGCTCATCGGTAGTTCGATTGTCCTCGTGGTTTGGCAGGGAGGCCTCATGGCAATGGATGGTCTGATCACTATTGGAAATATTGCCGAGTTCATCATATATGTCACGTACCTTACCTGGCCTGTAGCCTCGTTGGGTTATACCCTCAACCTGATGCAAAGATCTGCAGCATCCAATAGCCGCATCCAAAAGCTCATGTCCGTCCCCACGGGCGAAGGAAATAGACTGAAATCATCCGGGGCCGGGGTCGCATCAGAATTTACGGGCACAGCCGGCGCGACAGATACGAAGCGCCCTGCGGGAACGGCATCATTTCACGATTCTATCGTATTTGACAAGGTGACCTTTGCCTATTCGGGTGCAGCCGGACCGGTGCTTTCGGAAATAACAATGCGTGTAAAAAAGGGTGACCGTATCGGCATAGTTGGTCGTACCGGTGCAGGAAAGACCAGTCTCGTTCAAATGATCCCGCGGATCTATGACCCGCAGGAGGGCCACATCCTTATCGATGGCACCGACACCCGTGAAATACCGGTGGAGGAACTGCGGGCCTTGATCGGTTTTGTACCCCAGGACAACTTCCTGTTTTCAGATACCATACACGAAAACATAACCTTCGGAAAAGAGGGAGCCACGCATGAAGATGTCCGGAGGGCGGCAGGGCAGGCAGAAGTATTGGAAAATATTTTAGAAAATAAAAAAAAATTT
>SLNO01000152.1 GCA_007132975.1 Balneolales bacterium | reverse complement strand
CGGACCGGCAGGTACCAGTGCACGTAGGTGGACGGATCCAGCTGGTCAAGGAAGGCCTGATCCTCATCCCGGATGCGCTGTTTTTCCCGGGCGATGGCCTGGCGCGGAGTGTCGTGGACGGCAAAAAGCGAGTCGCTGCGATAGATGTTCTCCAGGAAGACCCAAGCGCTCAGGGCCTGCTCGCGACGGGGGTGTTCGCTGGCATACCGGTCAAAAATCAGGTTTTCCCCGCTCTGGAGGATTTCGATGCTTTCGGGGTGGGCCAGGGATTCGCCCTCAAGCCGGATATCCTCCCCGGAAAGCACAACGATGAACGGCTGGTCACTGGTGGATACGAGCCGTCCCATGCCGATGTGTTCTGTTTGGTAGGACAGCGTAAATGTACCATCGTCAGCTACATTGACGCGGCTGATCACGTGGGTGCCAAAACCGCGGAAGCCTTCCAGCCGGATCTCCATGCCCGCCATCCCGGGGAAGGTGCCCGAAACGGTCTGGGCGTTTGCGGTGCCGGTGCCGAAAGAGAAAAAAGCGATCAAAAAAACAAGTAACCGGTTCATGAGATAAAGTTTTATGCTAACCAGATCAACAGTTGAACATGCATTCGATACAATATATTTCTGTTGCTTTTTTTCCACCAAATAAAGATCGGGTATTTATTAAGTGAGATGAAAAAAGAGTCAACCCGGAGAACCGGCTTGCGCATTCAGCACGTCCGGTCTCTCCACCCAGTATGTTAACCTGGATGCAGGAGAAACGGTCGGTTGCTTTGTCAAGGTTTTTCAATCCTTGATGCATCTCACGGAGTAGCCCTGCGCCCGATCGCCGTCTCCCATGCGGGCAAAGCCGTCGCTGAAGACGCTGCTCACCTGAATCCTGAGGAATCGTGCGTAGGTATCGGAAACGGAGCTCGACCAATAGTTGCCGAACCCAACCTCACCGCCGCTGCTCTGGCTTCGGCCACCCGCCATAGTAAGTTTCAGCGGGGAGGAAAACGCACTCTCCGCATCATCACTGACCCAGGATTGACGTTCGGCTTCCCACTCCGCTTCGGTTGGCAGGCGGAAGCCGCTTGGACAAGGATTGTTGATCCCGTCCACCCCCTGCCAAAGGGAATCGTTCTCCGGGCTGCGCCAGTCCCGCGGACGGTATTCAACAAGTATAAAGCTGCCATGGCCGGGATCATCGGAGCTGCTCAGCGTGCTGGTGGTCAGTGAATTGCGCTTCTGGTGCCCGTCCGCGGCACGGCCCCACTGGTAAAGGTCCCCATAGGCCTGTATATCCCGGATTTCCGTGCCAGCACGGCTGGCGCCCAGGTTGCGGTCCATCCACACACGGCCGGTCCCGGGGTTTGTGACCTCGACCACCTCGGTAACGGAGATGCCTTCAAATATGGCCGTCAGATGTACATCCCGGGATGGCATGGTCACCGTTGTGCTCGGAGCGTTTTCGTCTGCGACATTGGCAGTATCACCGCTCCACCGGACAAATGTGAATCCAGCGATGGCCCCGGCAGTAATGGTGACTTCTGCTCCTTCCACATATTGCGTGCCTCCCCTGGCGGTGCCGCTGGCTTCAGGAAACACAACCAGTGTAAGAGCATAGGTGACAGGATCGTAATTCTTGGTGCAACGGACCACGGCCCCATACGATCTTCCAATGTCACCAGTAGCTATAGGTCGACTTCTTACGGTCAGGATTATTGCATTTGCATCCGACACGGTGCTGGACCAATAGTAGCCAACAATGCCTTCATGAGTCAGCGAGCTGTTGCTGCCAATACGGAGCCCCGTCAAGGGGAGCTTAAGCGGTGATCCGAGCTCCCCGTTTTCATTGTTGCTTGTCCAGCTGATCCTTTCATTATTCCATTCCGCTTCGGTTGGTAAACGGAAGCCGGGTGGACACGGATTGTTGATTCCATCCACACCCTGCCACAAACTGTCGTTTCGCGGGCTGCGCCAGTCCATTCTTGAGCTGTGATGGCCCTCAATAAAAAACCCATGTCCCGGCTGATCGACGGGACTCACGAACGTAAAGTTGTAGGATGGTGAGTTGCGTTTCTGGTGTCCATCGGCGGCCCGGCCCCACTGGTACAGATCACCATAGGCTAACTCATCGCTCGTTGACGTCGCAAGGCGGGTGGCACCCAGGTTGCGATCCATCCAGATGCGGCCCGTGAGTGGATTGGTAATTTCTACAACCTCGGTTTCGGTATCCCTGGGCCAGGGGCTGTCATCCGTTTGCCTGTGGACAAGTTCAAGGGAGCCCACATCCCGGTTCTCAAAAGCGGCAACCGTCACTTCCTTTCCCTGAAACCGGTCGGTTCCTTCCACCACGATCCGAAACTCCATTTCATCATCCGTCAGACGGATACTGTTGGATATATTTCCGGATATGCGGCCGGAGGCCTGTCCACCCTGCCGAACAGTGATTTCGGGATTGCCGCCGCCGATACCGGCGCTCACGAAGGTCATGGGCCGGGTGAGGGAAAAACCGTCCCCCTGCACACTCAGGATGTACTGTCCCTGAGAGAGCCGGCCGCCCAGGTTGACCTGTATTTTGTGGCTGCCCGCACTGATGTCCGCCCCGGTGCGCAGGATTTCCTGACCCAGGATATTGTAGACGGTAATGGTGGCCCGGGTATTTTCGGGGGCATGAAACGGCACGGTAGTGCGCGGGTTGAACGGGTTGGGGTAGGATGCGCCCAGTTTGAATTCGGCGGGAAGGTCCGCACCGTCTCCGGGATCCGCGGAGGTGACCTGATAGGCCAGCGTGAAGCGTCCCTGGCTGTCGGATTGGTCCGAGGCGATCTGCTCGCTCTGATCATTGAGCAGCAGGACGGAGACGCCGGAGACCGGGGCCTGGTCCGCATCCACCAGAATTCCGGTTACCTGAAATTGGGTTAGCGCGGATGAGAGCAGCAATGAAGGATGTAAGAGCAATAATAAAACACTAATGATCGGCAACAAGGCATGGTCTCGTGTCATGACTCCCATTCTCAATTACTATTAACATGCACAAAAGCACGGCATTATTGGGAATCAGGAAAATCCACGAATGATCTCGCAATATTATCGTACGGGAGGTGGAAATCCTGAATGTGTTTTTGATGGATTCTGATGTTTTGTCTGAACGATCCTGAAGTTGATTCGGAGGAATAGCTCAGGATACGAAACTCTGCACAAAAATTCGTGAAAAAGCCGTTGCAGGATTCGAATAACCGCACTCAGCATAAAAAAAACAAAAAGCAAGCTTGATTGCGCGATAAGGGCAGAGCGTTCCAAAAGTACCCGGTTTTCGAGCCGCCTAAGGGACGATAGGATGACCGGTTTGGAGCATTGATCCGTCTGCCTGTCCGCCCCGTGAATTCAGCCGGGTTGGCTGCTTTTTTCAGAACGGCCAGGCAGTGAATCAACGTGTCGTTAATTTTTGATGCAGCGGACAGAGTGCCCGTCGGCCCGGTTGCCGGTGATCACGGCGGCACTGTTGCCACCGAAGACCAGATGCCATGCGGAGCTGCCGGACACGGAATTTGACCAATAGAAGCCGCCGGAGTCTACATTCAAGAGCGACCCACTGCTGTTGCCGCGGCTGCCAGCCATCGGCAGTTTAAGTGGGGAGGAAAACGCCCCGGCTGCATTACTGCTGCTCCAGCTTGTTCTCTCGGCATCCCATTCCGCATCGGTAGGCAGACGGTATCCGGCAGGACAGGGGTTGTTAACTCCGCCGGCACCCTGCCAAAGATTGTCGTTCTGAGGGAAAACCCAGTCAAAGTTGGCCATGGAGTTGCTCAAGATAAAATCACCATGAGCCGGCAGGGCGGAGCTGCTCAATGTGGATGTATTCGGAGAATTGCGCAGCTGATGACCGTCGGACGCACGGCCCCATTGGTACAGGTTGCCGTAGGCTTGCTCGTCGGTGCTGGATGTTGCCGCGCGGCTGGCGCCCAGGTTGCGGTCCATCCAGACCTTTCCGGTGACGGGATTGGTAACGTCGACTACTTCGGTTTGCGTTATTTCCTCAAAATTGGCCGTAAGCGAGATATCAAACGCAGGGATGGTTACCGTGGTACCGGGCGCATTTTCATCTTCTATATGGGCGGTATCGCCGCTCCAGTTGACGAAAGTAAATCCGGGGCTAGCTTCAGCGCTGATGGCAATTTCTAAGCCTTCAAAGTACCGCCCCGCACCGCTTACGATACCGCTGCCATCAGGGGAAACATGCAGATCCAGTGTGAAGATCCCTGGGTCGAAATCCTTCGTGCAGCGGACAGAGAGCCCGTGCACCCGGTGAATGTTACCCATGCCGGCATAATCGTCCCTGAAGCTTAGAAACCGTGCGGAGCCACCGGGCGTGGTACTTGACCAATAGTAGCCAATAGAGCCGATCATTGAGAGCGAACCACTGCTGCCATCGCGATAACCTGCCCTGAGCAGCCTCAGCGGGGAAGCAGAAGCCCCTGCCGCATTGCTGCTGCCCCAGCTGTTTCTCTCGGCTTCCCATTCCGATTCGGTAGGCAGACGGTACCCGGCAGGACAGGGATTGTTGATTCCGCCAGCCCCCTGCCAAAGATCATCGTTCCGTGGACTGCGCCAGTCCCAGGGGCTATCGGGTGCTAGAATAAAGAACCTGTGCCCTGGCTGATCGGAGCTGCTCAGGGTGTTGGTAGTCGTCGAGTTGCGCAACTGGTGACCATCGGACGCACGGCCCCACTGGTACAGATTGCCGTAGGCTTGCTCGTCGGTGTTCGAAGTTGCCTTGCGGCTGGCTCCCAGATTGCGGTCCATCCAGATACGGCCGGTCAAAGGGTTGGTGACTTCGACTACTTCGGTTTGTGTTATTTCCTTAAAATTGGCCCTGAGCCAGATATTAAACGCCGGCATGATAACCGTGGTCCTGGGCGCATTTTCATCTTCTATGTGGGCGATATCACCGCTCCAGTTGACAAAGGTATATCCAGGGTTTGGCTCAGCGGTGATGGTAACTTTTGCTCCTTCAGCGTAGCTGCCGGTACCTCTTGCGAAACCAGCGCCTTGAGAGGAAATAAAAAGGGTTAATACGTACGTATCAGGATCGAAATCCTTGGTGCAGCGGACGGATTTTCCGCCCGAACGTACGGAGCTGATATCTGCGGAACCTAAGTCAAAGAAGCTAAGAATCGACACCCGGATACCGGACACGGTACTCGACGAATAGTTACCCTGGGAGCCGACTGCGAAGATCGAACCAGGGCTAAATCCGTTCCGGATGCCCGCCATGGACAGCTTGAGCGGCGAAGCAAACGCCCCTTCCGCATTTCTGCTGCCCCAGCTGTTTCTCTCGGCATCCCATTCCGATTTGGTAGGCAGGCGGTAGCCGGCAGGACATGGGTTGTTGACTCCGCCAGCCCCCTGCCAAAGATCATTGTTCTGAGGGCTGCGCCAATCATATGGTTCATCCGTTACAAGGATAAAGCTGCCGTGGCCCGGCTGATCGGAGCTGCTCCGGGTGCTGGTCGTTGGCGAGTTGCGTTTCTGGTGCCCGTCGGCGGCCCGGCCCCACTGGTACAGGTCGCCGTAGGCCTGCTCGTCGGTGCTGGATGTCGCCGCTCGGCTGGCTCCCAGGTTTCGGTCCATCCAGATGCGTCCGGTCACAGGATTGGTCACATCGACTACCTCGGTTTCCGTATCTCTGGCCCAGTTGTAAAACGAGGCCGTCACACTTTTCTCCTCATCCACAGTGATCTCCACGACCGGTGAGGTGCCCTTCACATCGCCGCTCCACCCGGTGAAACCCCAGCCATGGGCGGGCTCGGCTGTCAGGCGAACCAGCTTTCCATAATCGTATTCAGTCACTTTACGTTGGACGATCTCCTCGCGAACAGACCCCTCGCCCACAATGGTGATATTCAGCGGGTATTGTTTTTTTGTCAGGATAAGCTGGCCGGCATCAAAAGCCTGTCCTGCCGGAACTTCGAGTTCTTTTCCCTCAAACACATGGGTACCCACAACTACCAGCCGGTACGTTGACTCCGCGTCAAGGACTTGCATGCTGCCGGAGATGCGGGGTGACGTCTTGCCACCAGTCCGCAACCGGATTCCAGGATCGCCGCCGCCGATTCCCGCACTCACGAACGTCATGCTCCGCGTGAGAGAAAACCCGTCCCCCTGCACCCGCAGGATGTACTGTCCCTGGGACAGTCTGCCGCCCAGGCTGACCTCTATTTCGTGGCTGCCTGCGCTCACATCGGCCCCGGTGCGCAGGACTTCCTGGCCGAGGATATTGTAGACAGTGATGGTGGCCCGGGTGTTTTGGGGGGCATAAAAGGGTACGGTGGTACGCGGATTGAACGGGTTGGGGTAGGATGCGCCTAGTTTGAATTCGGCGGGAAGGTCAGCGCCGTCACCCGGATCCACGGAGGTGACCTGATAGACCAGCGTGAAGCGTCCCTGGCTGTCGGATTGGTCCGAGGCGATTTGCTCGCTCTGATGATTTAACAGCAGGACGGACATCCCGTAGACCGGGGCCTGCTGCGCACCGCCGTTAAGCGCCACCAAGATACCGGTTACCTCATATTGCGTTGGCGCAGATGCGAATAAAAGAGCCGGAAACAAGAGAAAAAAAACTTTAAACGGAACAGCAGCATGGACTCGTAGCATGGCACCCTCCCACATTTTTTTTAAAAAAACTGATGATGTTACTACAGAATGATGGAATATTATTTTTGAAATATACTATAATTTATCATGGAAAACAGACGGACAGCAATAGCATCGGGTACAACAATCCGAATCTTCATGCATTGATATCCGGAATGTGCCTGAAAAAAGGCAGGTTTGGATAGACAGGGCCATAAACAGGACGACGTTGAAGACCAGGGTAAGCAGATACAACCGTTCGTTCAGCGACGCGTCCTTCAGTTCTGCGATACCCAGCCCAAGCATGAGAAAGCATATGGCGCCAATGACCAGAAAGGGAGGATAGGTGCTGCGCCTCTCCGTTGCAGTCATCCTGCTTAGAAAGACCGACCATACCGCGTACACGGTACCTGTGGCGTACAGTGCGAAGGCAATGATGACATGGGTGAAGGTCGTGATTTCCTTGAGGATCAATATACGCTTCTTTTCGGTCCGGAGATGCGGTTGGGGCTTGTAAAAAAGCCGGTTGGCTGCCCTGCTTTCAAGCTGCAGAGCCTTTGTGCGGAAATGAGCGTGAAACCCGGGCCGCATCCACCCCGAAGGAATGCCGAAACGTTAACTATTTGTTTTTGCATTATATATAGCGTTTATTGATTCTTTTTTTTACTTTGGCCAGTAAATAGCAGCAAAGTCGGGATCAACGAAACGGAGGGATTCGAATGGGAAATCGGTACTGGTTTTGTCTTGCGCTAGCCGCCGTGGTGGCAGCCGGGTGCGGCGATGACAATCCGGCCGGACCTTCATCCGGCCCCGGCGAATGGCATGCCAAGGTGACGGGGGATGCCGCGCTCGAAATGTCGGGCCAGGCCGTGTTCACCTCGCAGGGATTCGATCCGGTGACGGGCGCGCCGGGGTTTCTGATTACACTGGCTTCGTCGAGCCCGCGGACGGGACTTGGGCTGTTCCTGGTGTTTCCGGGAAGCGCGCGTCCCGGGCAGGCGGCCTACGAGATCGGACAGTACGACACCTCTGCGGAAAACCTCTTCGAGCAGGAGCTGGATCCGGGCCGTGTGTATGTGCAGGTGCTCGTCCCGGATGGTGCAGCTGCGGAGCTTTTCTTCTCGGTTTCTGGCAGGGTTCGGATAACCACATCCGTCGCCAATGCGGTTGCAGGGGAGTTCGAGCTGACCGCCCGCACCACTGACTTTGACGGCAAAGGGGAGCGTTTTGTGGATGTGGCCGGTGATTTCGCCGCCATCGGGTTATAGGCTTCCGGCGTCCCGGCACCGTTTTCCGCCCTCTCGAAGGACCCTTGGCGGCCAGCCTCACATGACCTGTTCATCTTCACATGAGCCTTGTTATACAATTAAAGCTCGTATTATATTCCAGATGCGAACAACCGGCAGCTTATTTTGATAGATATGACCCGTTGATCATAACCGGACATCCATAAAGCACCAAACCTGCTGTCGAGATACACGCAACCCACCAACAACCAAAAAGAAAAACATCATGAAACATTCACTATCCATCACGCTCACGGCCCTTCTGTTCCTGAGCCTGGGAAGCAGTGCGGCATTGACCCAGGACATGCGCTTTGGCGCGAAAGCGGGGATCTCGCTCTTCAATACAACCACAAGTTTCAGCGGCGGCGGATTCAGCGTTGAAGCCACAAGCGACCGAAGGCTGGGTTTTGCAGCCGGCGCCTATGCCATCATCCCGATCAACGACAGATTCTCCTTCCAGCCCGAGCTGATGTTCGTCCAGAAAGGCGGAAAGATGACAGACGACGATTTCTTCTTCGAGGATGACGATTTCTTTGAGGATGAAGGCGGAACCTCCGAGCTGATCTTCAACTACCTTGACATCCCGCTTCTGGTCCGGTTCGACATTCCGGTCGAAGCCTCGGCCGCCCCCTATCTGACCGCCGGACCGGTACTCGGCATCCTGCTCAGTGGCAGGGAGAAATTCAACGGGGAAAGCACCAGCATCGCCGATGAACTGAAATCCCTGAATTTCGGCCTCTCACTGGGCGCCGGATTGGCTTTCAATCAGTTCCATGTGGACCTGAGATACGAAATCGGCCTTTCCAACATTCTTGACATGGAAATGGAAGACGACATCGACGATTTCATGGACTTCGACTTCAGCGTGAAGACCAGCGGACTGCTCCTGACCGTCGGGATTGCATTCTGACGGCAACCGCTGGCTCGCGGCTTGGTTTATCCCAATACTACGGGAATCGCGTTCTGTTGGAAAACAGCTCAGGGGGCTTTGTCGGGTTGGCATGGCCCCTGCCCGGGCGGGGACGTTGCTGCTGCTAATAAGAGCTGCGTAATTGCTGGTTTTACTTGACCACCGTCATTTTTCGCGTCAGGACGGTGGTTCCAGCCTGCAGGCGATATGTGTACACACCACTGGAGAGGGAGCTGGCATCGAAGTTGACGGTATGCGAACCGGCCTCTGCTATTTCATCTACCAATACGGCAACCAGGCGACCCAGCAGATCAAATACCGTAAGTCTGACATTTTCCCTGGCCGGAAGTTCAAACCGGATCTGAGTTACAGGGTTGAACGGGTTGGGATAATTTTGATGCAGGGTTACAGCGACGGGAGTTTCCGTATTCTCAGCGGCAGGCATGCCGGCGCTTATCGTAAAACGCGCATCGAACGCGATAGTAGACTTCATGGGTCCGGCAGCAATACTTGCGAACGGATCAGCGGGTGCGGTTTTCGCTGCCTGCCCGATGGTAAAATCGTAACTCATGTTTTCCGTCAAGGGCATGCTTTCACGGGTTTCAAGATCATTGAGGTAGAGATCCAGACCGTTCAACTCTTGCCTGGTAACGGAAATACGGTAGGTTCCGGGTCGGGTAGCAAGTGCCACCAGGGGGATTATGAGGTTCTCGTCGATGGGATAATGGCCGATATCCAGCAGGCCTACGCCCTGTTTCTCCGAAGCCAGCAGCGCATAGTCGACGGACATTGGGTCGAGCTGCCAGGCATCCCCGCCAACTCGCTCCGTGGATGATCCATTTCCTGAGAAACTGAGCCAGGCTGAGTTGCGCATTCCCTCACCGGCAAGTTCCAGCCGCAGCAGGTTGCGCGCTGTTTGCTTGAAGAGGAACTTGGGGTTGGCGGATGTTTTGATGTCGTTGCTGAATGTGAGGTTTACTTCGGAATCACCCTCCGCATTTTCCACAAAAAAGGCCTGGAACGGGGCAATCAGGCCGTCTGTCAGGTCGCCGAGCCCCAGGGAACCGTCCGAAGACCAGGCCCTCCAGCTTCCTGCGGCGTTACCGGGATCCTGTCCGCCATCGCCGTCCGTGTCGATGGGCGTCCAGACATACACGGCATTTGCGATGGACCCCGAGCTGGCGCTGTTGCGCAGCAGCTCAAACGAAATGGAGGTTGCAAAGGGATTGCCCAGCAGGGTCCAGCCGCCATTCCCGGCATTTTCATTCGTGGTTACAGAAAAACTGCCAAACTCCTCGCCTTGAATCTCAAGCATGAGATTTTCACCCGGATTTATCTCGCCCATGTCGGCAGCGTATACATACACCAGCAACCCTTCACCGGGTGTGGCCGGCACATCGAGGTCGGTGACAGCCACCCAGTCTCCGGGGTCATTCCCCTCACTTCCCGTACTCCATCGGTACACATTCGGGATTCCTGCACCGGTATTACCGCTGGAAGGATTATCCGATAACCCCTGGGTCCAGATGGGGGCCAACAGAACAGATAGATTCACGTCGGACGGGGAGCTGATGTATCGCCAACCCTCTCCGTCCTGCGGATTGACGCTGTCGAAACCAAGCAATTCGCGGCGCATAATGAGTTCGGGCGAAGTTGCTGTTGTGTTATGGAACAGCGCATCGCTTTCCACTACGATCGGAGTGTCGGAATGCGCAAGGGAACCGCTGAACTCTGCAATGCCCGAAATAGTCATGGTGCTTGAAGTTGTTGCCTCTGCGCTGGCTGAAAGCGTACCGCATATGTTCAAGGAGCCAAAGTTCTCGATCGCACCGCTGATAGCAAGCGCTCCGGTGCCAGATATGATAAACGTTGCATCCGTGTTGACGGTAAGGGCGCCGGAAGTTGTCAGGCTCGTCTCCAGCGTAACTTCATTATCCGGGCAAATGGTCGCATTGAGCGGATCGACCGGAAAATGGCCCGCGGCGTGCTGCACCGGTTGGTCACAATCATTGATGGACCAGGTGGAAGCCGTATCCCAGACCCCGCTTTGCCGCGAGTAGTAGTCCCTTACAAGCCAGAAAGCGAATGGATAGCCATCATAAAATTCTGGGTTGATTTTCCAGATATGATCATTTCCGGTATCATCATTGGGGTTGCCTGCAAAATCCCATGGCGTGGTCAAACCAGGCGTTGCCGTAGCCGTAAAGGTGGCGATATCCTTCATCTCTGCCGTAGTTTTTCCGGTGCCACCGGCTGAAACTGACAAACCGCTTGCCTGGGTATCCCAAAAAGAATTTGTTACTGTTCCCGAGCCTGCGCCCACAAGTCCCCCTGTTTGCGAGCCCAGCGCAACGATTTGAACCGCTGCGAAGACATTGTTGATCACGGCATCAGGTCCGCTGGAATAATGTGTGCCTGTAATCCCTCCGCCTGCGCGCCAATTGGGAATTTCAACCACCCCAACAGCATAGGCGTTCTCAATTCGTCCCTGATAAGCCGTTGCTCCCACTATTCCACCAACATTGTTATTCCCCCGGGTAACACCCTGCGTAAAACTCTGTTGCACAACCGCCGGGGCATTCCATACACCTGTCAGTCGTCCGACAATTCCGCCAACAGTTGTGCCGCCTGTGATGTCATGATCCATGAGCCCTACTCTTCTGACAACAGACGGAGCTCCGGCAGTTGCCCGCACTTCGGAAAAAAGGCCAACAATATTGGTCGAAGGCCGGTTGATGTAGAGGTTCCGTATGACATACGCACCTCCATCGTATCCTCCGGTAAAAACGGGACCTCGTCCAATCGGCGCCCATCCTGCGCCGTTGTCCCAATTCTTGATATCATCACTACCGGATGTCGGGAATTCGATATCATCCGTCTGCACATAGTGCCTGTCCCACTGACCGGGATTCTGACTGAGCCAGTAGAGATTTTGCCACGTTTCAATCACATAGGGCTGAGATGGCGAACCATCTGCAACTGCAAAATTCGGCGGCGGCTCTGCTGTTTGTGAAAAGCTGATTCCGCTGCATACCAGGAACCACACAACAGCAAAAATGCTGGTTGATTTAAGCTTCAATATCATCGCGATAATAATGTATAGGAGGGGCATTGCATGTGCACACCGCTACAGACCTATACGGTTAGGATACACGGCACACCAATGCACAAATGGGTGGATGCGGCTACGACCTGTTATTTTTTATTATTGCCCCAAAGCAATATTCACAAATGCAAACTAATCCTCGTTCAATAACTCACAGAATATATAATACTTGTCAAATTTTGTCAAATTATTTCAATATTGTAAAAATTTTTAAAATCAGCTATGCGTGCATAGGATTGCCATACAGCAGTTAATCGAAGATTAGAATAGTTTAATAACTTTGAACCGGCATTCTCAAAGGACCCATATTTCATATATAAACAACAACGTAGCAAGTCGACGTATTGTTTTGTATTTCGCAGGACGTAGCATTGACTGAATTATGAAATATTGTAATTTGTCTCAACGAGATTATTGGTCCATCGCCGCTTGATCTCTTTCATGTGCCAAAAATATTGGGTAAAGAAAATCAAGCTCGTTTTATCAAGGTTAACAGTCACATTATTGCAATAGAGGTATGTTATGAAACAATTTTTGATCTCGCTTTGCATGGCGTATGTCATACTTCCATCAGCGGGCAGTTCATTCGGGCAGTTCCTGATTCAGGGTAATGATCAAACAGATTTCAATACCAGCGAAGCGGTTTTTGAAGCCGGGCCGGATATGCCTGCAAGTCGACTTTGGCATCATGCCGTCGTGCTTCCCAACGGCAATGTCGCGCTGATCGGGGGAATCACGCGCAATTTCGTATCGCTCGGGACGGCTGAGATCTACGATCCTGTGGAGAATAGCTTCAACACACTCACCATGAACCATGTCCACGCTTCGCCGGCCATCACGAAGCTGCTGGATGGCTCCTACCTGATCGCCGGAGGCTCCGCAAACAGCGGCGTGCCGCGTCATGCCGAAACCGAAATCTTTAATCCGGACAGCCTGAAATTCACACAGGTGGGAAATATGACCCGTTTCCGCGCCAGCGCAGGAGCAGCGACTCTTGTCGATGGCCGGGTGGTAATAGCAGGAGCCTGGTGGACCCATAACACCGCCCACACCTACGGCGAATTGTATGATACCGAATCAAAGTCTTTCTCGGAGATGGGACCGTTTGCCATAAGCCGTTCCCATGCCATCGTGATACCCACAAATGACGGAAAGGCAATGATTGCCGGGGGTATAAGGCCGAATGGCACCTGGGAAATGCTGCCCGTAGAGCTGTTCGATCCATCAACCGGTGAAATCACAACGCTTCAAAGCTCGCTGTTGGCCAATGATGAAGCCTGGAGTATCACTAATTCCGAATCGGTCACGGACAACCAGAAACTGGCCGATGGCAGGTATCTGTGGATGGCAATGAAACCGGGGAACCCGGCTACTCAGTTCAGCCTTGTTGTGATCGATCCGGAGAACAAAGAACTCTCAATGGTTGAGACAGAGCCTGGCCTGCCCGATTCCCAGTCCTATTACTTCATCGGCCAGCCGGTGATCGACAACCAGAACAACCGGGTTTATCTGCTGGCCGTGGTAATCGGAACCGGCTCGTATCAGATCGCCGTATTCACTGTGGACCTTGCGACCGGCTCAGTGACCAAATCATCCAACTATCATACGATATCCCACTATCAGCTTCGGAGCGCTCCGGCCGTACTGCTGGAGGACGGACGCATTTTTGTAAACGGGGGCTCCGTGAGCAACAATTTTGATGCGGTCAGCCACACGCTTTTCATAACGCCCCCTGAACCTGCTCTCCCGTCAACGGTCCAGACCAGCGAATTGCCCCAAAAAGTATATTTACGCCAAAATTATCCCAACCCCTTCAACCCGTCCACCATCATCGGGTTTGAGCTGGCCGAAGCGGGCGGGGTACTGCTGGAAGTGTACGATATGACAGGACGCCGTGTCGCCGTTTTGTTTGATGGATATAAATCCCCGGGTCATTACAGTTTGCAGTTTGATGCGGCTGGATTGGCCAGCGGCGTGTATACCTGCAGGCTCACGGCCGGCAGTCAGGTGCTGATGCGCAAAATGACTTTGATCAGGTAAACCATGTTCCTGACGTGCTGATCGAAAAAAGTTAAGCTGGAAAGATCGGTTTTGAGTGAAACCACGAGCTCTTGCCGGCAAGCTACGCATGTTATGCATGCTTCCGGCAAGACATCCGCTAACCGGGAATACACACTTGATAATATTGGTATTGCAGCAGATATTTTACCTTGCGCAACCCGGACGGCATTGTAAACGAACTGCCTTTTTTAAACCGGTTCAGCGGGCTTCTGGTATTGCTCCATCAGAATCTTGATGCGTACATGGAGCTGCTTGAAAAAAACCGGGAGCTTCTGGAGCTATTGGATTCCTGAGTTTCATCCCCGGTGAAACGGAAATTTTCTTCACTTGTCAAATCCTTAACCAAAAACCCTTCACCGATGATCTCCAATGAAGTAATAAAAAACCTCTTCGAAAAGCAGCTTGAGGATATCAGTTCCCTTTTCCTGTACAAGGATCATCAGCTGCTGAAAGAGAACAGGTTTCAGGAGTTGATTGACCGGCAGCTGAAAAAATCACGAAAACTATTCTATGTGGGATTGGCGGTGGTTGTTGGCCAGTTCCTGTTGGGCCTGACCTACTGCTGGTTCTATACCGAATCATCTGAAATCATTCATATCATAAGTGCCATATTCTGGCTGCTGATGAGTACCGGATTTCTCTACGGGGTTTGCAGACAGTTTTTTATTGTCAGCACGTCCATGTCGCTTCTGCAAAAAATGCTCGCTTTGCAGAAAGCCGAATCCGCTTGAGGTTCCGGGTGGATATGGTGTGCTGCCCTGGACCATGCCATTGCCTCAGAAAAAAGTGTGCATCCCGTACTTCAACCAGCGCCGCCGTCTTGCGCAACATGCCGGCAAGGTATTATTATAGAGCAGAGTAATTATTGGATGGGAAAGAGCGGCCGTTGGGGGGATATTCGTATAGGTGAACACCACCTTGAGCCGTACCAAAATTTCACTCAAATATTGGAAAAAGTGAAGATTGGGGATGTTTCTGCAAACCGGCGCTGAAGTACCGCTGCGTGCGTCATGCTTGTGTAAAAATACGGGATAACCCTGAAAACCCGTGCATCAGGCGAAAAAGAGTAAGGCGGGAAGGCCGAAAACGTCAGAGTAGGCAATAAATATCATGAGAAAAACCAAATTATTCGTGATCATGCTGCTGGCATGTACTATTGGCTTGTACAGCGGCACTAGTGCCCAACATCAACAGGGTCTTGACTGGTCACAATTTGATTTTGTACCCGGCGACCTGATTATTTTTGAAGATAATCTGGAGGGTGAGCGTAACGGAGAGTTTCCGAGCAAGTGGGATTTGGTTAATGGAACCGTAGAAAATGCCGTCTTTAATGGCGAAAATGTGATCATGTTCATCAGAACCAATAACAACAGCGACGGCGGTATCGTACCTCTTATGAGCAATGGCTATGAGGACTACCTCCCTGATGAGTTTACCATTGAGTTCGATGCCTATTTCGACAGCCCCAGGAGATCGTACCGGGTCCTGTTTTACGATGGAAAAAATCAGAGGGAATTAAACAGAACTTTTAACCGTGGCAGCTCCGGCAGGAGCGACAGGATCACGATAACCCAGAATTCCGTTAGTTACGACCGCACCACCTCCCACTATCCAGGCTTCGGAGCAAACAGAACGGCGGATAATATGAATTCCGAAACAGGATGGCGGCGTGTTTCCGTATCCTTCAACAAAAGAGCCCTGAAAGTATACCTTGACGAAGCAAGGGTCCTCAATATCCCCAACATGGACTTTAACCCAATCGGTCTTACCTTTGCTTACCACAACCCGACCGGTGGTCATTTGGGGTACATCAAAAATATCAGGGTTGCCCAGGGCGCTGTTCCGCTATACGACAAAATTCTCACCGATGGAAGAATTGTAACCAGCGGGATTCGTTTCGATGTCAACAAGGCTGAAATCAGGCCCGAAAGCTTTGGAGTGATCAATGAAATCGTAAACCTGATGAAAGAAAACCCGTCGCTGAATTTCAGCGTGGAGGGCCACACCGACAGCGTGGGCAGCGAAGCTCACAACCAGAGCCTGTCAGACTCAAGGGCAAAAGCGGTAATGGACCACATGATCAGCATGGGAGTGTCTCCATCGCGATTGAAATCTGTTGGCCATGGCCAGTCCATTCCTGTAGCCGGAAACGACACCCCGGAGGGCAGAGCGCAGAACAGAAGAGTAGAATTTGTAACGTTCTAGCTTTTCGGATTTTTTCAGAATGGCAAGCTCCAACTCTCATTGCAGACCTGAGGAGGATTATCCATGCTTTGGAAAATAGGCCTGGTTGGGATCATTGCGCTGGCCTTCTTCGTTGCGGCCGCAATCCTTTACGGCACCCTCCGCTGGCAGTCCGACACCAGAAAGCTGCATTCGGCAATGGAGGATGCGCAGCTGGCTATGGCCCCGGCATCGTTCGATCCACGCGAACTGGAGGAGCTGCCCGGGCCGGTCCAGAGGTATTTTCTTGCCGTCCTGAGAGAAGGGCAGCCGCTGATCACAGCGGTGGAAGTGGAGCACACCGGCACATTCAACATGAGCGAGGGCTCCGAACAATGGAAGGCGTTCCGGTCAACACAGCGGGTCGTCATCCGGCGACCGGGTTTTGTCTGGGACGCCCGCATCCGTATGGCGCCGGGAATCACCGCGCATGTCCACGATGCCTACATCGCTGGAGAGGGTGTGCTGACAGCAAAACTGTTCGGGTTCCTGACGGTGATGAAGCAGCCTGGCACCCCCGAACTGGCGCATGGCGAGTTGATGCGCTTTCTGGCAGAAGCGGCATGGTATCCCACAGCGCTCCTTCCCGGTCAGGGCGTGACCTGGGAGCCCATTGATGACACACGGGCCGCCGCCACACTCACTGATGGCGAAACAACGGTGACCCTGACCTTTCACTTTGATGACGACGGGCTGATCAGCACCGTGCACTCGGATGGAAGATACCGCGCAGAAGCCGACGCGAAAAGCGGCGCACCGGTTTCAATGCCCTGGCAAGGTCGATTTTGGGGATATGAGAAGCGGAATGAGATGTTTGTCCCGCTGCATGGCGAGGTGGAGTGGCTCCTTGACGACGGGCCAAAGCCATACTGGCGCGGACACCTGAAACGGATCCAGGTCTGGTAACACTTGATTTCTTTTCTTATTGTTCAAGCTCATGCAACTGTTTTAAATGACCTTGATTTATGAGAGCCTGTCGAAAACCCCTGGCCCTGATGGCGGCCGTGTTGATTGCAGCCGGATGTGTGTACTTCAGGGACGTCAATGTCCCGAACAGGATCGTGGTGCCCAACGCCGAGCTGCCCGATCCTCACAAGGGTGATTTCCTGCAGGCATCCGTGCGCTTTCAACCGCAATCGGTGGATATGGTGCTTCGCCTTGAATCAGAGGCGCGCATCGACCGCGATATCTGGTCCATCGATATGTGGCATGCCATTCGCGGAGCGCAATCAGGTCCCGGTCAGGCAACGTTTTCAGCAGGCCAGGGTGCCGAGTTTGAAATCCAGGGGTCGACCCGCAGATCGGCAGCCCGTCGTGATCAGCGCTCCGGCGCGGATTTTGTTTTCTCGGAAAAGCTCAACAACGTCACGGCACAGGTGCAGCGCGTCGGCTGGAACGGTCACATATTCTATTTCTTCTCCATGGCCGTTGGCGCTCAGGCACCGGGACACTCCGGCATTACCTATGAATCTTCGGGCACCGACGGTTCCGGCATACACCATGTCGTCCACGTGGTCGATGAGAAAGGCCGCGGGGTCACATCCTTCCGGACCGGGGCCGTGGAGCCGGTAGAAGGCGCAAGGGACCATCCACCCAACGTACCGTCACGGTCTCTCATGTTCGATGTCGCCGTCACCGATGACGGTCCCTGGGTACTTTACCGCGACAGGGATGGTGTTTTTGCAAGGCCGCTGATCTATAGCGGCGCCACACTCCCCGGCGGACCATCGGGTCAGATCCGGGTCTACGGCGGTGCGGGAAGTCCGGCGCAGCTTGCCGATGGCCGTGGCTCTTTCACCTTCCGCGAGCCCATCCTGGTCTCGCGGGCGGAAACACCCAATCGCGATTTCCAGTTTATTGCGAGGGTGGACGGCACAGGCGACGTTCACGCTATCTGGACCGATTGGAGAAAGGATGATCTGAGTCGCGCCGCGAACAGGCACAACCTCTGGTACTGCCGCTTCGATCCGCAGACCGGCAATGCCTGCCGCAGACCGGTCCGCCTGACCAGTTTCGCGGGACTCGGTCCCGTCAACCTCATGGTTACGGGCAACGAGGTCTATGTATCGTGGGTTGACAACAGATTTACGAGGGGAATCTGGACCCGCCGCAACGACGCCAAGCTGTTCGTGGTGAGGAGCGGAGACCGTGGAGCTTCGTTTGGTGACCCGGTTTCCATCCACCCGCCACATGATGCCGATGAAAAAGCCTATGCTGCCATCACCATGCCTGCGCCCGGTGAGGGCGTGCTGGTATTCTGGGGCACGCAATTCCGGAACTTCCATGAGGACCATGATCTTAGAGTCGGATATTTGCTGCCGGACATGGAAACGCTGCTGATTGGGCAGGACATGATGTCCCGCGACCAACTCCATGAAATGCTGATCGAAAATCTGTCCACCCATCACCGCAGCCTCGGGAGATAATTGCATTTGATGAATCCGTGGGTATCTAACTGTGGAACTGGACGTATGTTAGAATGGAAGCTCTTTCAATAGCGGGCAGCTGCTTGAATTGCAGGCAACTCCATCAAGGTAGCACCCGGTGGGCAAGTGCCGGCAGTTTTTCTCGGATTTCTTTCAAAACGGAGAACTCTATTGCAGCGGTAATTACACCCGGTTCTGTTCCCGCGTCCGCCAAAACCCTCCCCCACGGGTCTATGATCATCGAATGGCCGTGCGTTTTTCGGCTTACGCCATGCATTCCAGCCTGGGCTGGCGCCAGCACATACGCGCTGTTTTCGATGGCACGGGCCCGAAGCAACGTCTGCCAGTGAGCCTCGCCGGTCACTTGTGTAAACGCCGCCGGAACACATAACACATCGCATCCCTCTGAGGCCAATGCCCGATACAGTTCGGGGAATCGAATGTCATAGCAAATGGATAACCCGATGCGAAATGTTTCCTTTTTATTCCCCGCGATTTCTGGTTTATCATTTTCACTGTCTGTCACATTTCCGGACCATTCTGATTCCTTTATGCCGGAAGGATTATCGCCACTCGGGACATCGCAAAAGGATACTTCCGGCTTGCCGGCTTCCACCAGATCCGACTCCCGATAACGCTCGTCCGAAGAGAGGTCAACATCAAACAGATGGATTTTGTCGTAATGTGCGATAATTTCTCCATCCGGATTGAACATCATGGCCCTGTTGTAGACTTTACCAGATGCAGCTCTGACCGGAAAGCCGCCGGCCATCACATGGATACCAAATTGTCTGGACCATTCCGGCAGGGTTTCTTGCACCGTTTTGGCAATTGGTTCGGCCAATCGATGTTTTCCCCGATCATCTCCCATAAATGCGAAATTTTCCGGCAGTCCAACCAGTTGCGCGCCCTTAGCGCTTGCCGCTTTGACCAGCCGGTAACACTGATCCATGCTGTAATCCAGGTCAGGCTGGCTGTTCATCTGCACGGCAGCTGCAATCATTTTTTTCATCGCGGGCGAGGTGTATCAGTGAAATCTTGGTCTGAGAGGGAGTCCCGTTCTACATTTCGAATGCTGATAATCGATTTATGGTACGGAATAATAATGTTTCTGTACCTTTAAAATAGCAAAATGAGAACAGTTGCAGCATCATAACGCGGTATGTTGCAAGCACATCATTATGAAACCAGTCCGATCTCTCTCCACTGAGCAAATTTCGGTAGTTATATTCGATCCTTTTTGCTATTCTTGCAACAGACTTGCACATACTTGAATAGATTCTTCCCCATATTATTAATTACATCATTGATGCTTCCAGCCCTGACGGAGATCGGGATCATCATCGATTTTAAAATCAACCGTGATTTTATTGCAAAAGTGCTTTGCATAAAAAGGGAAGAGCCGGTAAACACCTGCAACGGGCAGTGTTACCTGTCGAGCCAGCTCAACAAGGCAGAAGAAGAGAAGGAAAAACAAGCCCCCTCGCAAAGCAAGGAGAGGGTGGAAATCGCATACCACTATTCGCAGTTTGTCTACCTCAAACCGGTGGCCCCGCCATCTGACAAACCGGGCATCGACTTCGAACACGATCACTATTCCTATACGCTCATTTCAGATATTTTCCATCCTCCAAAACAAACGTGATTGAGGATTTCTACCCGGGTTTCTCCCGAATCTGATGCTTGAGACACCATGGAACATGACGCCATAACTGCGTCTCCTGCATCCACCCATTCTGTTAATGCATTCCTGGAAAATCACGTTTACCATGACCTTCAACCATATCATTCTGGCACTGCTATGCTTGCTGCCAGCAACCCTGTTTGCCCGGTCCGGGCAGGATGAGATCCGCTTGCTCGATCTGGAGAGCGGCATGCCCATCGTATCGGCCACGTTTATCTACGGGGACCAAAATGGCGTTTCGGATGAAAACGGCCTCATTCGTTTCACTTACAGCGAAGGCGCCACCATGCACCTGTCGCACATCAACTACGG
>SLNO01000108.1 GCA_007132975.1 Balneolales bacterium | reverse complement strand
CTATTCCCTTTGTTTACAGATGGGTGATGGAGAGTGACGGGTCTGGAGGCTTCCAATTTGAAAGCGAGCCTGAGGAATTTGAATTGCCAAATACGTCTGCGTGGGGCACTCCTGCACATGTAGCGCCGAAAGGGCCTGGTGCAGCATCAGGTTTCTGGGCTGGGGGAAGAAGCCTTGATTTCACACGGTCCTTTACGGAATCGAACAATACTACAGGATTCGGAAATTTTCCATCGGGCGGCAACGGATTGGGGAACCTCGCCATCGACCTGAAATCATACGAAGGTGCCCAGTACCTGTTTTTCATCAAGGGAAACAACAGAATCTATGTGAACGAGGTGGGGCCAGCTGGCGGGGTATTTACTAATCGGAGTGGAATCAACCTTGCCGTCTCAGAAGTAATAGGTACTGGAGGTTCTGCAACATTAGGAGACTTGGCTGTGAAAGACTTTGGTGATGGTTCCTTCCGGGTATTTGCAATGGTGACCAATGCTGGAGTATTCGCTTATGACATAACTCTTGTCGAAGTTGAGCCCGCAATTGTAGAAGTTGCTGGACAAGCCGGCTGGCGTATGATGTCCTCGCCCGTGATCGGAGCAACAGTTGCCGATATCGCCGGACAAAACCAGGTCCAGGGCTTTGCAGGACTCGTTGATTTCTACGAAGGTGCCGTATCAAGCGGAATCGAAACCGCACCGCCCAACCTTTTTCTGGGATACAATGGTGAAAATTGGACCCCCGCAAACGCACTGACTAATGAACTGGAATCGGGAAGTGGTTTCATCTGGTATATGTATAATAACGACCTTGGCGTCAGCGTGCCGCTGCCGTTCAATCTGACGTTAGAAGGAGATAGCCCTTCAGAAAACGTCTCTGTCGCACTTCACGAAACGGGTAATGGCTTCAACCTCGTTGGTAATCCATTCCGTGGCAGCCTGGACCTTACCGGTCTGGCTGGATGGGCCGTTGGCGGGAATCTTGCTTCGGGTATCGCCCAGGTATGGGAGAATACCGAACCGGTTGCCGGCGAACATCAGGGTGTATGGCGTCAGTTCGGTTTCGGTGCGAATGATGGCGAAATTGTGGCATCATGGCAGGGCTTTATGGTAGAAAATGACGACGCCACAGGGCTTGACATAGACGCAGAGGCCCGGACCACTGGCGGCACCTTCCTCAAGGAAACCGTCCCTGCCATCAAACGTCTTGCGCTGACATTGGACGGTGTAAACAGTGAAGCCGGAATCCGCACCCGCGACCGTGCCGCTCTTGTTTTCTCCAATCAGGCCGATGAGGGCTGGGACCTGCTGGACGCCTCGCAGCTCACCCCGCTTGCCAACAGCTTTGCCACGCTGAGCTTTGTCGGGGAGCGCAACGGCGAAACGATCCTCAAATCACAGGAATCACGTCCGGCCGATTTCGAGGGAACCTTCGAACTGCCCGCATCGCTGGGTACACAAAACATGAGCGGTGACATGACGATCACATGGGAGGGTCTTGCTGATCTGCCTACCGAATGGCAATTCTCGCTCGTAGACCACGAAACCGGCGCCTCTGTGGATATGCGGAGTGCATCTTCTTATGAGTTCCGTATTGACGGCACAGTTGGGAAGCGGCAATTAGAAGCCGAAATTAGCATGCCGGAGATCGCTCCGCTTGCCATTGCAGGTGAAAAACAGCCTCGCTTCACCGTGATCGTAAGTTCGGAACCGGTTTCCGCAGAAACACCGTCCGACCTGCCGCATGAACTGGAACTGGCTCAGAACTATCCCAACCCGTTCAACCCAAGCACGGTTATCTCTTATTCCCTGCCGGAGCAAACGCATGTGCGGCTCACGGTCTACGACATGCTCGGACGGTCCGTTGGTGTGCTTGTGGATGAGCAGCAGGCCCCGGGCCAACATAAAGTGACCTGGGATGCTTCCACTCTGTCAAGCGGTGTGTATATCTACCGGATCGACGCCGGTGGACTTTCCATCACGCGTAAAATGACCCTTGTAAAATAAACCGGGATAGATAATCCCGCCTCTTTTTACAGCCGGCCGGCAGCTTTCACGGTTGCCTGCCGGCCGTAAAACAGTTCGCTACCGTCGTACAGTATTCTACGGCTGTCTACCTTAATATCATCTACAGTTTCACATCACTGCAATCGAACTGCGGATTTGTGCCGTTTGCATTTTTTTTGATATTTCTTATAATGGTTTACATCCTATTAAAAACGTGTAAATCCATATTTAGATATTGAATCCATTTGCATTCGTCGCATTCGTGCTACGCAGTGTAACTCATCCAACATAAACGATACCGGGGTGCGGGTATGAAAAAAACATCAGGATTTGTCTCGGGTCTTGCCATTATTGTCCTTCTTTCGGTTTTTTCAGGAAAGCTGCAGGCACAAAATCCGGAATTTGAGCCCATCTGGAGCATTGCCACCACTGAAGCGACCTGGCTTGGAACAGGCGACACGGAAAGGGCCGTTGCCTACCATGACGGCAGGGTGTACGTAGCAAGCCGCAGCGATGGGTCTTTTGTGCGTATCGTGGATGCCGAGGACGGTTCTTATGTCGGGCAGCTCAATGCATCGTCACTTACCGGTGGCGACCTGCCTTTCAGTGCGCTTTCCGTTTCTGATGACGGGCACGTCTTCGCTTCCAACCTGACCACCAACGCACAAAACAACGCTTTCAGGGTATACACATGGGAAAACGGTGCGGTGCAATCCGTCATCACCTGGAATGCCACTGGGACCTATCGCATGGGTGACAATATATCCGTGGCAGGTTCGGTAGGCGATGGATCCGCAGTGATCTATGCCTCTGTGGGCACCACTCCTGTTGTTTACAGATGGGTGATGGAAAGTGATGGTAACGGAGGCTTCGAATTCAACAGCGATCCGCAGGAATTTGTTCTGCCAAGTACTGCCAACTGGGGCACCCCTGCCCACGTGGCTCCCAAAGGGCCCGGTGAGGCATCCGGATTCTGGGCAGGCGGCAGAAGCCTCGGCTATACCCGGTCCTACACCGCATCGAATACCACTACCGGTTTCGGTCGTTTTCCCTCTGATGGCAACGGCCTGGGGAATCTGGCGATCAACTTGCAATCACACGACGGTGTCCAGTACATGTTTTTTATCAAGGGGACTAACAGACTTTATGTGAACGAGGTCGCCAATGCTGGCGGAACATGGACCGTTCGCGATGGTACCAACCTTGCCGAATCCGATGTTATTGGTATAAATGGTTCCAATATTCTTGGTGACCTCGCCGTGGCCGATATGGGCGACGGATCCTTCAAGGTATTCGCCATGGTTACCAATGCAGGGCTGTTTGCATTCGAAATACGTCTTGCGGAATCCGATGATCCCGGTCCCGACCCGGATCCGGACCCGGTCGTAATAGATGATCTGCCGTACTTTGAAGATTTCTCCGATGTAAACCTCGGGGGTGAGCCGCACGCCGCTGTGTTTCCTGAGGGATGGAGGACGATCGGGAACGTTCAGGTAAGTGGATGGGGAGAGATCAGTGCCCAGGACCTGCGCTTTCCCAGCCCGGACGCCAATCCCATTGCAATCATGCCCCGCATCCACGAAGATATTGACATCGACAAACTCAAAATCAGTTTCAAGGCGCATTATGCCGCTGACGGCGACGCCAACGACCAGATTGACATCGGGTTTATTTCGGATCCTGAAAATGCAGCCACCTTCACTCTGGCCGAAACAGTGACCCTGAGCAGGGATGTCACACTCTATACGGTTGAACTTGCCTCGCACACGCCTGGTGACGGCCGGCGTATTGCTATCCGTGCGCGCCGCGGTGATATCTGGAATTCCCACTATGTGGGCAAGATCCGCATCTATGCAGATGATCATCTGCTGATGGCGGGCGCATCCGGCTGGCGAATGCTGTCGGTTCCCGCCGTCGGTGCCACTGTTGAAATTTTGGCCCGGCAAAACCAGGTGCAGGGATTTGCGGGGCTGTCCGGTTACTACGGAACATCGGCGCCACCGGATATTGAAACTGTTTCTCCGAACCTTTATCTGGCCTACCATGGCACGGGTTGGACCCCGGCCGCCGCCCTTACAAATGATCTGATAGCCGGCAAGGGTTTGCTCTGGTACATGTATGACAATGACGAAGGGGTGAGCAGATCGCTGCCATTCCTCTTATCCAGCCTTAATCCCGCACCGGACGGTGATGTTGAAGTGAATCTGCATGCTGTGGGCAGTGGCTTCAACCTGCTCGGCAATCCGTTCGCCGGGAGCCTGGACCTGTCCGGCCTTACCGGCTGGGACGGCGGTGACGGCCTGCAGTCGGGCATCGTGCAGGTCTGGAAAAATGACGATCATGGATTCCAGGATGGTGTCGGGCACCAGGGAGAGTGGCTCCGGTTCGGACAGGGAGCACCCGAGGGTGCCATCATCGGCGCATGGCAGGGTTTCATGGTGGAAAATGACGATGCCGATCGGCTGCTGATACCCGTATCCGCACGTACTTCCGGAGGCGTCTTCCAAAAGGAAACAGCGACCCTCATAAAGCGGCTTACTTTTGTTCTGGATGGCGAAAACGAGTCGATGGATATTCGCACGCGGGACCGTGCCGACCTGGTCTTCTCGGATCTGGCCGAGCACGGCTGGGATCTGCTGGATGCCTCGCAGCTCACGCCCCTGGCAGGAAACTTTGTCACGTTGAGTTTTGTCGGCGAACGCCGGGGCGAGACAATCCTCAAGTCCCAGGAATCACGCCCGATCGACTTCGGCGGATATCTGGAAATCCCGGCAAAACTGGGCGTGCATAACATGAGCGGCGACATGACGATCACCTGGGAAGGGCTTGATGACCTGCCGCTTGAATGGCAGTTCACGCTGATCGACCACGAAACTGGCATCTCCGTCGATCTCCGGAGCGCAGAGTCCTACGAATTCATGCTCGAAGGTTCCATTGGAAAGCGCGTTATCAAGGCCGACGACATCATGCCTGACATTGCGCCGCTTACAGCGGGTGACGAGGCCCAGGCCCGTTTCTCGGTGGTCGTAAGCACCGAGCCGGTATCCACCGGTCCGCCGGCCGAGCTTCCGCAATCACTGGAGCTTGCGCAAAACTACCCGAATCCGTTCAACCCCTCCACGGTGATCAGCTACCGCATACCCGAACAGTCGCATGTGCGGCTGGAGATTTACGATCTCACGGGCCGCCGGATCAGCTTGCTTGTGGACGAGGTGCAGGCGCCGGGCCGGTACAATGTGACCTGGGATGCCTCGGCGTTGTCCAGCGGTGTTTATCTCTATCGTGTCACGGCGAATGGACATTCCGTGACACGTCGAATGACGCTGGTCAAGTAAAGACCGGGCGCGTAAACCCGGGCTTTCTGGATCCATCGAAAAATGATTCCGTTGAATGTACCCGCGGCCGGCCTTTGGTGTTGTCGCGGGTACGTTTTCTCCTTTTTCAGCATATTATCATCTACATCAACCCCATGAACAAAAGGTCACAAAGTGCTGTGTCCGTCCGTGGCCGGCATGGCTCCCGGACACATGGAAGCATTTTCTAAACGTAATGGGCACTCCGTGGTACCTTAGCAATCAATAATTCTGAACACATGAACTACAAAACGTTTATCTATCTGACGCTGACCCTGTCCGCTGTGGCGGTCATGCTCACGGCCGGAGCCGGCGAATTGCTCGCCCAGATCCCGCCTCCCGAATTGCCTGGCGCACCCGACCAGTCTCCGGTCTCCTGCGGTCCGCTTTTGCTCTTTGCGGCGCTTGTTTTCGGCATCTGGAGCGTCCGAAAACGGAACGGTCACGCATAGAAAACATCCATCCATTTCATGCCTGCAGCAGCGTACCGGCATGCATCATCCGGCATTACCTTTTTGCATCCAATGAGATTTCCAGCAGTTCTGTTTATCATCCTGACCCTTTCGATCTCTGCAATTATGCCGGCACGCGCCGGTTCTCCGCCAAAACATGAATTCAGAAGCGCCTGGATCACGACGGCATGGAGCCTGGACTGGCCAACCGGCACTACGTCCGCCGCCCAGCAGCAGTCACTGCTTGATATACTGGATGCCCTTGAGTCGCACCATTTCAATGCCATTGTGTTTCAGGCGTCGGCGCGGGGAGACGCCTATTATCAGAGCGAACGGCTGCCCTGGGCCTACAACCTGACCGGAACGCCGGGCGCTGATCCCGGCTGGGATCCGCTCCAGTTCGTCATCGACCAGGCACGTCAGCGCGGCATGGAGGTCCACGCCTGGTTCAACGTATTTGCCGTGGCTTATGGATCGGCCAACGACAGTCCGGCCTCCGCCGACATCCCCAATATCCGTTTCAGCCAACCGGACTGGATGGAAGCGGACGGATGGATGAACCCGGGCATTCCCGATGCGCGCCAGTGGCAGGTCGACAATGTCATGGAACTGGTGTCCAACTACGATATCGACGCCATCCACTTTGACCGCATTCGCTACATTCCGGGTGGATACGTCCGCGATTTCGACCTGATGATGGAGCACAACCCGGACGGCATCGTCGGGCTGAACAACTGGCGCAGGCACAACGTCTCGGAATTTGTGCGGCTGGTGCACGAGGGGATCCAGCAGATCAATCCGGATATAAAAATCGGTGCGGCCCCCACCGGGCACTACAACGCCGAGAGCACCAACGGGTGGCCGGCGCAGTTCGGCTTCAGCGACGTGTTCCAGGACAGCCGCCACTGGGCGGAACAGGGATGGGCCGATTATCTGGCGCCGCAGGTCTACTGGGATATCGGCACCGTGGAGCCGCCGCAATTTGAGTACATTGTGCAGGACTGGGTGACAAACCGGCGCAATGACCGCCATCTGTACATCGGTCACGGGGCCTACAAGCCCCAGGTACTGGCCGAACTGTCGGATCAGATCGACATCGTGCGCACAACCGGGGCAGAAGGGCAGGTTTTCTTCCGTTTCCACAACATTGCCGGCCATGACTTCACATCCGCTTATCCATACCGGGCCCTGATCCCGCCCATGCCGTGGCGCGACATGCAGGCACCCGCGGCGGTCCGGAACCTGACGGCAGTTCAAAACGGGGAGCAGGTACAGCTCACCTGGGAGCCGCCGTTGCCGGGTGGGGTGGATGGGCCCGTCGACCGGTTCGTGGTTTACCGGGTGGATGAGACCGGTGTGGCCGATCCGTCATCTGTCCTCGAAAATCCTGAACATATCGTCGCGCTGACAGGGGAGACCGCCTTCGAGGATGAAGGCGAGGGCACCTGGTTTGTGACGGCGTTGAGCAGGAACAATGTAGAAGGCCCGGCGTCGAGTGTGGAAATCGGCGGTGAACCGGACCCCGATGCCGAATGGGAGCGGTCGGTTGCCTCGCAATCCCTGCCAACCTGGTTTGGCACCAACACCGAGCGCGCAATGGCCTATGTGGATGACGGTTACCTGCTTGTCGTCTCGGCAGCGCCCTTTTCGCCGGACGTTGACGTGCGTATCCTGAATGCTTTCACTGGTGCCGACGCGGGCAGCATGGACCTTTCCGGCTATACCGGTTCCGGCGTGTTCCATATCAGTGACATCCTGGTGAGCGACGACCAGCGCATCTTTCTGACCAATTTCGGGCAAACTTCTGCACACGGATTCCGGGTGAGCATGTTTGAGGATGCGTGGGACAACAATCCGCAGGAAGTGCTTCTGGATACCGAAACCCCGTCCGGCGGAAGCTGGCAGCTGGCGCGGTCGGCCGGCATAACGGGGAGCTACTCCGAGGGCACGGCCACCATCCTCGCGATCAGCGATGCCGGGAATCTGATGGCAAGGTACACGCAGCCTGCGCCCGGTCAGCCCTTCGATCCCGTCCCTGATATTTTTGAGCTGGACCATCCGGTCGGCAATGCGCCGGTGGCATCGGCCGTGCGTCCGGGCAGGGTGCCGTTTTACCAGACCGGCGGCGGACAGCCCGTGCGAAAATACGATGCGTTCGGGCAGTTGCTGGGAGCCATCCCTGCCGGTGTGGTGGGATCCGGATCGGTTCGGGTTGATGTGCTGGGAACATCCGCGGAGGGTGACGACTATCTGGCGGTGTTCGACTTTACGGCTTCCTCGGCGCAGCTAATCCGGGTTCCCGGCGGTGATCCCGCCGCAGCCGAGGAGGTGGCTTCCACATCGTCGCTCGGTGATGCGGAGAACGCGAACGGCACCGGCTCGATTCATTTTGAGCAGCGGCAGGATGGGTTTGACGCTTTCGTTCTGGCGACCAACAATGGTGTGGGCCGGACGCGCATCCACCATGAAGTTGATTTTGTGGATCAGGCGGCGCGCCATATCGCCGGGGCGGCCGGATGGCGGATGCTTTCGGTACCGGTTGGCGGTTTTTCAGTGAGTGACCTTGCCATCCAGAATCAGCTGCAGGGAATTCCCGGGCTGGCGGCGTTTTATGAGACGCATTTTCCGGGTGGAGCGCCGCCTGATATTGAATCCGTCGCGCCCAATATCTACACAGGGTTTGAGAATGGCTGGCAGGCGCCCGTTTCGCTCGATGATCCGATTGATCCCGGGCGTGGCTTTTTGTGGTACCTGTTCGACAACGACGAAGGGGTGAGCCGGGAGCTGCCGTTCCACCTGTCGGCTGCCGGTCAGGCCGTGACCACGGATGTCACCGTGCCGCTGCACACTGAGGGCAATGGGTTTCAGCTGATGGGCAATCCGTACCACAGCGGGCTGGACTTGTCGGGGCTTCCCGGGTGGACGGGCGCGGACGGGCTTGCAAGCTGGGTTGTGCAGGTGTGGCAGAGTGACCAGGCCGGGGGGGATCATGGTCCGGGCAATTCCGGTCAATGGAGATTGCTGGGCCCGGGAGGAAGTGACGGTGAGGTCCTGGCATCATGGCAGGGGTTCATGATCCACAATAACTCCTCGGAGGAGCTGGTCATACCGGCGTCCGCCCGTACCGATGGCGGTGTTTTTTACAAGCCTCATGGTGATATGCAGCACAAAATGGCAGTTGGCGGTCACCGTTGGCAGCACGGGGCCTCAACGGGCGGTGCCGCCGGGCGCTTTTCAGCCAGGGAACATTCCCATGTGAACCTATCAGCTGGCAGCGGGCCGGCGCGTCAATACCGGCTTCTGCTGACGCTGGAGGGGGTGGATGAGAAAACCGGGCTGGCCTTGCACGACCAGGCTTCGCTCTTGTTCGATCAGCGGGCAACGGGTGGATGGGACCCGCTTGATGCACTTCAACTTTCGCCAATGGGTCGCTCCTGGGCTGTAATTGCTTTTAGTGGCGAGCATAATGGCAGTAAAGTTGCCAAAATACAAGAGTCAAGGCCTGTTGATCTGGAAGGACGCATATCCGTGCCGCTTGTCCTGAATGCGAGTGGGGCAGGAGAAGAGTTCACGGTGCGGTGGCACGGCGCGGATCGTTTGCCGGAGCATTGGCAAGTGGTGCTGGTGGATAATGAGACGGGGGATCGTATCCATCTGCGCGAGACCGAATCCATCCGGGTCTATCATCGCGGGGAGAAGAGGGCGGAAAAGGCCATGACCGTCGAGCCGCTGGTGTCCGGGACGGGCAATTCCAGCCGGTTCACGCTGATCGTCGACCCGCAGCCGGCGGATTTGGATTTGGGTCCCGACACTCCGGAAGTGCTGGAGCTGGCCCAGAACTACCCGAACCCGTTCAACCCGTCCACGGTGATCTCGTACGCGCTGCCGGAGCAGGCGCAGGTCCGGCTGGCGGTCTACGACATGCTCGGGCGCACCGTTGCGGTGCTGGTGGACGGGCAGCAGGTCCCGGGCCGGTATGACGTGACCTGGGACGCATCCAACCATTCCAGCGGTGTGTATGTCTACCGCCTCGATGCAGGCGGGCTTTCCATCACCCGAAAAATGACCCTGGTCAAGTAAGCGGGCGGTCGCCTTGCCTTGCATGTCCTTTAAGGGGTATCTAAGCTACAGGAAATCATATTATTGCACGTAAATACGGGGCGCGCCGGGCACCTGAAATCCCCCTAACCGATTTGTATTGCATATGTTACAAATTTTAACTAATTAGGGGAGTAACAGGCGGGAATGGTGCCATTTTATTATTATCGGCATCGTTGGAGGTCCGCCGGGAGGAGTATTAGAAGAAGCTATTACGACGAGTCAGTACCCGTCCAACCCATAACATAACATCTCAGAGCTACCATACCTCAGAATCCGGTTGCAGGACATCATATTGCGTTGCCGTAACCGGTTTGCCATACCCAAAAGTCGGGGTGCCTGCGCATTTCCGGATCGCTATGACCAATCGTCCGGCTGTTATCGCATCCCGGAATTCCCATAACCAGACTGCCAGGCGCGCGCGCATTTCGGATCAGCCGTAACAGAACGTCCGGGTGCTTGCAGAACATGGAACTGCTATTACCGACCATCGGGGTACTCACGCATCTCCGAAGTGCTATTACCGACTATCGGGTTGCCATGCATCTCCGAACTGTTCTTACCGACCATCGGGGTGCTCACGCATCTCCGAAGTGCTATTACCGACTATCGGGTTGCCATGCATCCCCGATTAATAATTACCAACGGACGGGGTGGCCTCGCGGGCCGCATCCACCCGTCATAAAAAATAAAAAATGAAACGATCATGACAGCCACCCACGGGCGCGCCTGGGCATAATCGCACCCTGTCATGTGAGCTCATTCTGACAATATCAATTAAAATTGGTTACACAGATGAACACGAACAAAGTATTGCCAACGCTGTTGCTGAGTACTGTAATGATGCTTTTCCCGGTCGTCCTGATGGCGCAGGGGACCTTTTTACTGGATGATAACGGGGTCACGATCCGGTGTCCGGGCGCGGTGCCGGGCGAGACCGGGCTGGTGGATGGGGTCGAGTATGAAGCGGTGGACCGCGACCTGCTCATCCAGCGCAGAGACGAGGGGGCGGACCTGAGCCGGGTGTGCACCACGCCGGTCACGGATATGAGCGGGATGTTCGAATGGGCCAGCAGTTTCAACCAGGACATCGGCGGATGGGATATGAGCAACGTGACGGATATGAGCAGAATGTTCAGTGGAGCCCGCGATTTCAATCAGGATATCGGCAGCTGGGATGTGAGCAATGTGACTAATATGAGTCGCATGTTTATCGATGCCCGCGATTTCAATCAGGACATCGGCAGTTGGGGCGTGGGTAATGTGACCGATATGAGTTTCATGTTCGTCCGAGCTCGCAATTTTAATCAGGATATCGGCAGCTGGGATGTAATCAATGTAGTGAATATGGCTTCCATGTTTGCGAATGCAGGTTCATTTAATAAGGATATCGGTGATTGGGATGTAAGTAGCGTGACCAATATGAGTGCCATGTTCGAGCGAGCATTTGATTTTAATCAGGATATTGGCGAGTGGGATGTCGGTAACGTTACCGATATGAATCACATGTTTCATAATAATCCATCGTTCAATCAAAATATTGGTAGTTGGGATGTCAGCAGTGTAACCAATATGCGTTGGATGTTTGTATATGCCAGAAACTTTGATGGGGATATCGGTGACTGGGATGTAAGCAATGTGACCAATATGAGCGGAATGTTTCGCACTGCCGTGTCTTTCAATCAGGACATTGGCGGTTGGGACATGAGTAATGTGACAGATATTAACAACATGTTTTTTGAGGCTGCCTCTTTCAATCAGGAAATCGGTGATTGGGATGTCGGAAAAGTAACAAACATGAGCAATTTGTTCTCTTACGCAGATGTATTCAACCAGTATATCGGCGGCTGGGATGTAAGCAATGTGACCAATATGGAAAATATGTTTTTGAATCTTGAATATTTCGATCAGGACTTAAATGACTGGGATGTGAGCAATGTGTCCAATATGCGCAGCATGTTTTCCGGGACCGGATCGTTCAATCAGGATATCAGCGGTTGGGATCTAAGCAATGTGACCGATATGAGTGGCATGTTCCGGAGTGCCAGAAGCTTTGATTAGGACATTACAGGCTGGGATGTAAGCAATGTGACCAATATGTCGGCCATGTTCCGATTTTTTGAACATTTCAATCAGGATATTGGCGGTTGGGATGTTAGCAGTGTGACTAACATGGGCTATATGTTTGAAGGGGCTGTTTCATTCGACCAGGACATCAGTGGCTGGGATGTGGGTAATCTCGAAAGGATGGCAGGTATGTTTAGCGGGGCGATCGCTTTCAATCAAGATATCGGCGGTTGGGATGTGAGTAATGTCCAATTTTTTGATGGAATGTTTTCCGGTGCCAGCTCATTCAACAAGGACATCACCGGATGGGATGTGGGCAGTGCTTTAAGTATGTTCGAAATGTTCAGAGACTTAGATACCTTCAATCAAGACATAGGTGGCTGGGATGTGAGGAACGTCACGAACATGAGCAGTATGTTTGAAGGTGCGAGCACATTCAATCAGGACATAGGTGGCTGGGATGTAGGTAATGTCCAATATATTAGCAGAATGTTTTCCGGTGCCAGTTCTTTTAATCAGGACATAGGTGGCTGGGATGTGGGTAATGTCCAAGATATTAGCAGAATGTTTTCCGGTGCCAGTTCTTTTAATCAGGACATCGGTAGCTGGGATCTGGGCAATCTCTGGAATTGGGGAGCAAATGGAATGCTGAATAACAGCGGCCTGAGCATCGAGAATTATGATGCCACGCTGATTGGATGGAACAATGGGCGGGTTGCCGGTTCCTGGACCAATTCGCCAAGTGTTGGGGCCACCGGATTGACCTATCATGCCGGGGAAGCGGCCCGTGCGGAGCTGATTGATGAGGGGTGGTCTTTCAACGGGGACGCGCGCGCCTCGGGCTACCTGCGACTCACCGGCAGCGAGGGTTTCCGGATGCTCTCAAGCCCGGTGCCTGTCGACTATGCGACCATGCTGGAGCCCTTCTGGACCCAGGGCGTCACGGGCTCGAACAACACGGGCGGCGATGTCAATGTCTGGACCTGGGGATTTTCCGGTGAGGATGAAGGCTGGGCGCCGCTGGCCGATATGCAGAACGCCGTTGCGCCCGGATCGGGCGTCCTGGTCTATGTGTTTGCCGATGACGATCCGGGCGATCCGGACAGTCCGCACGGTTTTCCGAAGGTGATCACCCTGGAAGGCGATGAACATGCCGATGGTGTGGTCGCAGAAGTGAATTCCAAGGAGCATGGCTGGACCCTTCTCGGGAATCCTTTTGACGCGTCTATCCGGTTTGGGGATCTGGTGCGAGACAACCTCACGGATGTCATCTATGTGTGGGATGTGAATGAAGGTGCAAACGGCGGCAATGGCGGCAATGATGATACGGGCGCCGGCAGCTGGAAGTCCTGGTCTGAGAATGGAGGGGCAGGGGACATTAGCGACGGGATCCTTTCCGGTTTTCAGGGGTTCATGGTGCAAAACACATCGGCTGGCGGCGGCGAGGTGACCTTCCCCCATTCCGCCAGGACCATCGGCGGCAGTTTCTATGGCAAGCAGGTGCACGCCGGGGAAGGCGGTCATGAAAGTGCCGGATCCGGTGGATATGGTTCCACTGTGACATCCAACAAGGCTGATGTGATCCGCATGGAGCTCACCGGACAGGGCATGCGCAGTTCGGCCTGGCTGAGTTTCCGGGAGCACGGCTCGTTTGATGAGCTGCCGGGCGATGCGCACAAACTGGCGCCGCTCTCGCAGCATTATGCACTGCTGGCGGGCGTGAAGAACGGCAACCCGTACGACATCAGTATCCTCCCGGTGCCGGAGGAGGATTTCGAGTTCCAGCTCACCGCCGCCGCGACCATCGGGGGGCAGTACTCGCTGGCAGTCACCGATATGGAAGTTGCTTTCGATCAAAAGCTCTATCTGCTGGACCGTCACACGGAAACTTCGATGGAACTGAACGGCGAAGTGAGCTATGAATTCGAGCTGGATGCGATAACAGCGAAGAACACTGCTGCAAGGGGCGTTGCGGGAGCATCGATTGCAGACCCTCTTGCGTGGACGGGCGGCGGACTCGACAAAACACTTGTCTGGACAGGCGGGATGAAGGGCAAGTCGCTGGCCGATGAGCAGCCCCGGTTCGTGATCACGGCCAGTGGTCCGGTCAGTGGCGAGCTGGCGCCGGAACTCCCTGCGAAGCTCGAGCTGGCCCAGAACTATCCGAATCCGTTCAACCCGGCCACGGTGATCTCGTACGCGCTGCCGGAGCAGGCGCAGGTCCGGCTGGCAGTTTACGACATGCTCGGGCGCACCGTTGCGGTGCTGGTGGACGTGCAGCAGGCCCCGGGCCGGTATGATGTGACCTGGGACGCATCCAACCATTCCAGCGGTGTGTATGTCTATCGCCTCGATGCAGGCGGGCTTTCCATCACGCGAAAAATGACCCTGGTCAAGTAAGCGGGCCTTATCAGTCTCGCCGGATACCTTGCTCCGGCTTCAGGTTGCGGAAATTATTGTCGAAAATACTGTGTTGACCCGTGCGGCGCAGGCGTAATTCCTGCGTTTTCATGCGGCAGAGGGGGTATTTTTGCGGCTTCCTGTGGCAGTATGTCTGCATCCACAAAAATTATGCGGATATAATGGATATTTTTTGATTTTTTAGTAAGTTGCCATATAACAGTGCCTAAACTGCAAACTGCTAAAAACAAGAGATATCATGCGAAACCCGGTTACCGCCCGATGCCTTGCCATCACTGCATTACTTGCTTCCTTTGCGCTTGTCCAGACCGCATCAGCGCAGATCGTACTCACGAAAAGCACCATTGAGGATTTCTTCGATTCGGAATTCGGCGCTGTATCGTCGATGAGTTTCGATGTGGACAAGATCCTTGAAATCCTTGACATAACTGGTGCCGATCAGGTGTGGGATTTCACGGGTCTGGAATTCGATTTTTCTGTCATTGGAGACGGCCGCATCCAGACGTTTCCCTCTTCCGAAGGCACGCTGGGGGAGGAATTTGAGGAATTTGATCAATCCACGCACGTGATCCGTGCAGATATCATGATCAGGGAAACATTTGAGGGAGAGGAGTTCGAGTATACCTTTGCAAATTACGAATTCGCCGTTCTGTCGGAAGAGGAGTACACGCTGCTGGGGGTTATTGTCACGGAATTCATTGATCCGGAGTTGCAGGAGATCGAAGGGTTGATCATCAAGCGTCCCGGACAGCTTCGCTACCAGTTTCCTGTCACCTATGAGAGCTCCTGGGAAACAGCATACGAGGAGGAATCACTCTTTTTCGGGTTCCGAACCACATTGGATTTTATAGAGGAGGTGACTGTGGATGGATGGGGCGAGCTCGTCACGCCTCACGGGACGTTCGAAGTGCTGCGGGTCAACCGGCTGAAGTCCATCGATCTGGGCTTCACTACCATCCCGTCGCTGGAGGTGGAATTCGTGGACAAGAGCGGCATGCCACTGGCCATTATCGATGTGGAACTCGATCCTTTTACCGGGGAAATTGATCCGGAATATGCCGAGGCGACGCTGAACCTCATGATAACGGAGACCTCGGCGCCGCAGGATCTGGCTATGGAGCTGCCTGGACGTGCGACGCTGCACCAGAACTATCCGAATCCGTTCAATCCTGTGACGCAGATCAGCTACGATCTTGCGGAGGCGTCGGTGGTTTCGCTGGACATTTACAGCCTGACCGGCACCCGGGTGATGACGGTGGTCGACAACAGTTACCAGTCGGCGGGCACGCATTCCGTTGCGGTGGATGCTTCCAATCTGGCCAGCGGTGTCTACATCTACCAGCTGCGGGCCGGCGGACAGGTGTTCTCGCGCCGGATGACGCTGGTGAAATAGCACGCGGAAGGGCGCCCTCGCACAATCCCCCTGCCATCTGTCGAGCCCGCATACATTTTGCCTATGGACAAGCGGCTGCCTTATGGCTATATTACTGTATAATTGTGATTTAGCTGTGGAGTTTGTTGCAGCCCCGATTTGCACGCTCCGGTTCTTTCACCGGCAAACAATTCCACCCCGACAGGGAGTGTAACCCCATGCCAGATCAAAGTTTGGAGGCGAGGATGCAAGCCATTCAAACCCTGACCAACATGTTCAGGTTTGAGAGGTTTGTCTATCTTGGGATCATCGTCCTCTGCCTTGTCATTCTGGTCGCAACGGTGGCCGTCGCGCTCTTCGGCGGGGAGGAGTCGATCAGCAACGCCGCTTTCATCACCACCATGTTCGGCTCCGGCGGCATCATCACCACCCTGACCGGGCGCATCCTGCACATGTACAACCGGTCGTTTGATCTGCTGCAGGGTACAACGCAGGGGGAGAAACCGTAACATGGCGGCATCACCATCCACCCAGTTTCCATTTGCCGTTTCCGGGCCCGGGACGGACAGAATTGACCATTTCGATAGACGCAACCATATCGACAGAATCGACAGTTATCCGGCTGAATAAATGCGAAAAAAACTCTCCAAACTGCTGATGTTTGCCGGCATCGTCATGGTGGCCTTTTCGATAGGGTACAGCCTTGTGAAGCTGCAGGAGCTCAGGGCGGAGATCGGGCAGAAAATGGAGGTTTCCGCGGGGCTGGAGTCGGAAATCCGGATGCTCGATGAGCGCATCGACCAAATCAGGAACGGTCCCATCACCGAGCTGATCACTCCGAGGGCGGCGGCGGTGGAGGTTGAAGGCCTGCGGGACTGGATCACCGGTCGCCAGCTGTACAACATCATGCTGTGGGTCGAGATGCCCTACTACCGGAGAAGCGGCATCCGGTACATCAACTACAATTTCGATCATCCCAGCAAGCTGATGCGGGACCGGCAGGGGCGGGTCGCATCCAACGGGTTTGCAGTGAGTTATCTGGGATGGGGCTGCCTGGAGGTGGTGGAACTGACCATAGTCCAGGCGGATCGTTCGGAAGCCGTCTACCATTTCCCCTTGTGTGATATCGTGGAGATGCCGGAACAGAAAGGCGAAGTAATGCTGGAGAAGAAATGAACACTACCGCAGACACCGATAAGCTAAAAAAGGCTTCCAGGCGGGCGGCTCTGCTGGCGCTGGCGGCCTTTCTGGTGGTGATGGCGGCCATTGCCCATAACGTCATCCGGCTGAATGCCATCGATACTGCGATTGCTGAACAGGAGGCAGTGGTCACGCACCGGATGCAGGTAATTGCCGGACTTGAGGAGGAGGTGGAGCGGCTGACCTATGCACCCGAGCTGAAACCTTACGCCCATGCCGAGGAATTGCTGGAAATCAGGGATGTCACGGGCCGGCAGATGTATGATTTCATGCTTTGGATCGATCCGGCGGCATTCCGGGGCGGCGAGATAGCGGAGGTGACCTGGAGGTCGGATGCACGGGAGCTTCGGGAGGTGACCTCTACGGACCGTACCAACGGGTTCAGTGTCACCTATCGCGGGACCAGCTGCCTGCCATCGGTGCGTGTGGTCCTGCGCTACCGTGGCGGCTCGGAAGAGACCATGGATTTCAACATGTGCGCGGCCCTGGGCTGGTGAGGCGCATTACCCTGGATTCAAGAGGGATTGGATATTGTCGGACTGCGCCGCCCACTTTCGGTCAGTTTGAAGGTGCTTTTGCGTTGTATTACATCGGATTACGGTGATTCGAGCGCTCAAGTCCGTGTAAAAAGTTTGTGATCCGCGAGAAATATTCGAATCCTCTGTTGTCAGTTTACAGGGCGATTACTACTTTGTAGCTATCACTTATTAAAGAACATGCTGTCCAAAACAAAATGGGTAGACTATGGCATATAATTACGGAAGAGGTCTCATAAAATCGAGTGGGAAGTTTTTGATCGTTGCAACCCTTCTGCTTTTCTCTGCCCGGGGAGAGGCAGCTGCGCAGTCATTTTCGATCGATTTCTCAACTTCGGCACCCAATCAGATTATTGATGCACCCGCTGGTGTGACCATTAGCGAAGTCGACGTTTCATCAGGCTCTATTGCCTATAACTCGTTCAGCACAACTTTTGGTGGGATTCCATTTGTCGAGTCCGGCGCGGGATGGATGGCAACCACCAATCCCCTCCAGGCAAAGAATTTCTTTTTTACGATCACGGCAAATCCCGGATTTGAATTCGACCTGACCGATGTCAGCAGCCTTGTCCGGTCCACAAATGCCGGCCCACCCGATATGGCCCTGATCATTGAGAATGACCTGATAGAGACAATAGCCACACCTAACGAGGCTACGCCTATTCTTTCCGTTTCAGGAACGGGACTGACCGATTACACCAACAGGACCGAGATCACGATCCGTGTGGCTGGGTACGACGGCGGCTCACGCACTTCAACAGGTGGCGGCGTTGCCAGGATCGGACAGGTCGTTGGCAGCGTGACCGTACGTTCCGTCTCAGATGATCCTCTGCTTGCTGTTTCACCCACAAGCATTACCGGACTCACCTATGCGGAAGGAGCAGGTCCGTCATCTGCGCTCTCATTTTCTGTCGGCGGATCAAACCTGGATCCCGCAGCCGGAAGCATTGAAGTGAACGCGGAAGGAACGAATTTTGAACTGTCCTCAGATAATAACGTGTTCCAATCCTCGGTCGATCTGGCTTATTCGGGCGGAGATCTTTCATCCGTGCCGGTGTACATCAGGTTGAAAGCCGGACTCGATGAAGGCGCCTATGAAAATGAGGAGATCGCCATCTCCGGTGGCAGTGCGGATCCCGTGATTCTCACTGCTTCGGGAACTGTTGGACCGGGCGCTCCTCCTCCGCCGTCCCTGACGGCATTTGGCGTGCCATATGAGGAGAATTTCAGCGATTTTGTGAGCTTCGAAACGCTGCCTGCCGGGTGGTCTGTCTCCAATGAGAACTATGCTGGCAACTGGGGGTCAGGAACGGCCGGAGGTCTGCGAGGAAATGACAATGTGCTTGGTTTTCAGCATACGGGAACGACTGGTGTCTTTACAGCAACACTTACGCTGGTCAACAACACGGGCGGTACCATTGAGAATCTATCTGTGAGTTACCTGGGACGAGTGGAAAGGGCAACCGAAGGAAGGGCGCCTGAGTGGACCGTCTTTGTGGATGGGGTCGAAGCGCCAGGCCTCTCTTACAGTACCGAGGAGGGTACCGATCAGACCCGGTCTGTCACCGTATCCGGGTTGGATATCGACGATGGAGCGGAAGTGACCATTGTATGGTCATCGAGTGGGGACGTGGGAACTTCAGGAGCAAGGCGGCAAATCGGTATTTCCAATGTCAGCGTGACGGCAGTGGACGTATCGCCGCTGGCGGCGCCTCTATTTGACGTTCCCGCTGGAACCTATTTCGAGGATCAGACCGTCTTCGTGAGCAATTTTGGCGATTATCCCGAAACCGTGACCGTCTATTACACCACCGACGGAAACGATCCTGATGATTCCAGCGCCGAATACAACAATACTGCCGGAATCCTGCTTGAGGATGGCAACGGACGCATCACACTCAAGGCAATCGCCATTGACGATGACCGGCAAAGTAATATCACTAGCGCTGTCTACACGTTCCCTGTGAACGTCGATGACATTCAGGAACTGCGGGCGCAGTCGACCGGATCCACCATTTACCGGGTGGCCAATGAGGCAACCCTCACAGGCAAGACCGAATTCCGCAATACCAAGTTTTTCCAGGATGATTCCGGATTCGGGATCCAGATCGATGACCCGCCTACGGAAGGCGGTATTTTTGGTCCGGGACTCATTTCCACCGAATACAATCGGGGCGATAATGTCGCATCCCTGGTGGGAACGCTTAGTGTGTTCGAAGAACAGCTTCAGATGACACCTCTTTTGGATCCGGGCGCGGCCGTTTCGAGCGGCAACGTGGTGGTCCCTGTCATCAGGACGCTTGACGGACTTGGGTTTGACGATCAGGCAAGGCTGGTGCTCATTGAAAATGTCGCGTTTGAGGATGGCGACGGCTCTGAGACATTTGGCGGTGGTGGATTTCAAACATCCATTACAGATCCCAGCATCCCCGGTTTCACAGGGGTTTACCGCAATCTGTTCGGCGAATCCAACATAACGGACTCTGTAATCCCTGACTTCCCCGTGAACGTCACGGGAGTGATCCAGCAAAGGGGGGATGTGATGACCCTTGGCGCCCGCACGCTGGCTGATTTCGATCCGGTTGAGAAAACGGTGGTGCTGACCGGGGCGGAAGGCTTCCGGATGCTGTCCAGCCCGATTGCAACGGACTTTTCCGAGCTGCTGTCGCCGGTATGGACGCAGGGCATCCCAAATGCTACGGATTCGGATGCCAGCGCCGATCCCAACGTTTGGATCTGGGATATTGCCTCCGGCTCGGGGGATGCCGGCAACTGGGAGCCCGTTTCCGACATGGAAAACGGCATTGTTCCCGGAACAGGATTCCTGGCTTACATTTTCGAGGATGATGACGGCAATACGGAGGGTGTGGCCGGCGGTTTTCCGAAAAGATTGACCGTCAACGGTGCCGAGAACTTTACGGGGGTCACTCCGCCTGTCAATCCAAACGCTTCGGGCTGGACCCTGCTCGGCAATCCGTTCCACTCATCCGTCAGATTTGGCGCACTGGACCGCGAGAATCTTACGAATGTTATCTACGTCTGGGATGTGAACGATGAAGATGGAGACGTTGATGGCTGGGATCCGGGCGATAACGATCCGGGAGCCGGCAGCTGGAAATCATGGTCCGTTGCGG
>SLNO01000077.1 GCA_007132975.1 Balneolales bacterium | reverse complement strand
GCCGCGCAGGATTGGGTACCTGCATGCATTCTACGAAAGGTTTCAAAGAACAGTGCTAATCCCCCTTTCACGGGCTTAGCTTGGCGCTACATAAGGTCAGATAGAATGTCCATGACGTTTTTAATCATGCTCCTGTGTGTCCGGGAGATGCCCGGTCATGGACATTTCATGACATTTTATTTCCGGCAGACGACCAGCATCTCGAAATCGTCCGATCGCAGGGTGTGCTCCCGCGAAAACGCTCCAATACGGGCACCGTAGATTCCGATATCCCTGAAACCGAGCGATTTCAGCAGCCATGTTATCTCACTGGGCACGTAATAGCGCTCATTGCAGTGCAGTTTATGCCGGTTTCCGTCGTCATCGGTGAACTCCGTGATGTTGTGGTCGCGGAATGTCATGAGGTCAAACGTGTTGCCTCGATACGTGGCATTACCCTCCAGCGACGTTTCCTGCCCGAATTTCTCCACCGAATGGAACAGAGGGAACAGTCCGTTGAGCGTGGTGAAGATGAAAACGGCCGGACTCCGCAGTGCATCGGAGACATTCTTCAGGATATCGTAATTCATCTCGTCGGTTTCCATGAGCGGGAAACCGCCTTCGCACATCATGATGGCCGCGTCAAATTCGCCGACAAAAGGAAGGTCCCGTGCGTCGTGGCGCTGAAAGTCCACATCCACCCCGGCCTCGTCGGCTTTTTCACGGGCGCGCCGCAACTGCGCTTCCGACAGGTCTATGCCCGTCACCCGATATCCGCGCCGGGCCAGCTCAATGGCGTGCCTTCCGGTTCCGCATCCCACATCCAGGATATTCCGGGAGGCGTCCCTGCCAAGCTCCTCCTCGATGAAATCACACTCACCGACCGTGCCCTGAACAAAATTCTCATCGTCATACTTGCGAGCGTAATTCCTGAACAACTCTTCATACCATGGTTTCATAAATCAGACCTGCTATTTTACAATGTGCATTTTCCTTGTTAGCGACACGTCGCCTGCCCTCAGTCTGTACAAATATACACCGCTGGACAATCCCCCGGAATCCCATTGGTATGTATGCTTTCCAGCCTTCATTTCACCTGAGACAAGCGTGGCAATTTGCCGGCCGAGGATGTCATGAACGGTCAATGTGACCACCCCGGCTTCAGGAAGGGAAAATTCGATTGTCGTTGACGGGTTGAACGGGTTGGGATAGTTCTGGGAGAGCTTGTACGCGGCTGGCAACTCCAATGTGCTCTCTGAAGAGGTCTCCTTGTCATCCACCCGCAATTTAGCCAGGAATATGCTTGCATTGCCGAACCCCGGATGCACATAGTCCCCAAAGCTTGCATTCCTGCCGGCACGGCCTGTCAGATAGATGTTTTCATTCCTGTCCGCGATCACGCTGATTCCGTGATTGTTATCGAGAGTACCCCCGGCCCTGTCCGCCCAAAACCAGTTGCCGTCTTGATCCAGCTTTGCTGCAAAAATGGTCTCCCTTGCTCCTGCGGCATCCAGTGAAAATGGCCCAAAGGTGGAATTGTTTTGATGGAAAAAGCCGGTAAGTAAAACGTTGCTCTCTTCTGATACGAATATATCAAGGCCGAAATTACGATTTCCCCCTGCACCTGCCTTTTCAACCCAAAGCCAGTTTCCGCTGCTGTCTGTTTTAGCTATAAAAATATTGTTGTTCATTGCATTTGCGGTATGCAACGCATGGCTACCAAATACCGCCTCACCGGCAAATGTCCCTGTGACATAGAGATTCTCATCCCCGTCAAGCGCAATGCCCCTTGCCTCCGATGCTGCTGCACCTTCATTGTTGACAGCCCAGGCCCAGTTCCCATCATGATCGAGTTTGGCCACAAATGTCCTGAAATAGTGGCCACCCGGATCCAGAGTGATTTCACCAAGAGTGACTTCCCGTACAAAATAGCCGGAAATGTAGCTATTGCCCTGGCTGTCGACCACTATGCCTCTGCTCGAGGCCACCCCTTCACAATAAGCGATTCTAAACCAAAGCCAGTTTCCATCACTGTCCATTTTTGCAACGAAGGGATTTTGATGACCGGCGTTTATCACTATGTCGTCGAATAATAGCTCGCTGCTGGCCATACCGGTAACATAGATATTTCCGCTTTGATCAAGTGCAAGGTCGTATATTTGCCTGGATCCATTGCCTTCGATTGCCCGGGACCACAACCAATTGCCATCCATGTCAAGTTTTGCCACAATCGAGTTGTAACCCACATCACGCGGGCCCGTATGTATCGTGTCGTTTATGACAATGTCCCTGAAAAATGCACCCGCCAGATACAGATTGCCATTGTTGTCCGCTTCAACAGCACTGTTATAGATGCCGGAGCTCTGTGCTCCGCGGACCCAGAGCCAGTTACCTTCTTTATCCAGTTTTGAAATGAAAAGGTGGGAACCAGTACCTTCATAAACAATACTCGTATCACCAAAAGCCCCGGTATTGCGGAAACTCCCAGAGATATAAATGTTGTCGTCCTGGTCCAGCGTTATGCCAGTGGCCTCATCCAATAGCTCGCCGCCTGCACCCACGATCCACTTCCAGTCGGTTGTCTGCGCCCTCGCATCGAACGAAAGCACAAGCAAAACAGTCAACATCATCCAGATAGAATAATTCAGGCATTTTCCCCCTTTTAAAAAGCCCTTATTCAATGAAAACACACACCGAATTGCTGCCATAATCCCCCTCCATCTTATTGTAAGTCCCTCCCGGAATATCACTTCCTTGCAGGCAATACGGCATGTCGGAAATCCGGGAACATCGGGAACGGGTTGTGTGAATAAAAAAAAGAACGGTGGCTGCAGGGAGCTTTATAGATATTTGACAAATATCATTATACTGTGACTGTTGATGAAGCTATACTAACCTGCTGCCGGTTTAAAAATACTTTCCCTCAGTGGATTATACGGTAAAACGGTTTTTAATACCACACTGATTTTGATGAACCCGCACTTATCAATCGAATCATGTCAACCTTGCAACTGATCGGATTTCTGCTGGCTTTTGCTTTTTCAATTCTCAATCAGGAAATGAAGGTACCACCCCACCTGGTCCACGACCAGGAACTCACCGATGCCCTTCAGGAGATTGTTGCAAAACTGGACCTGGACCTGACTTTCGACATCGGGGAATACGGCACGGAGACCATCTCCCTGGCCGTCATCGACCTGAACAGCGACGAGCCGCGCATCGGCGGGGTGTACATGGACAACTTCATTTATCCCGCGAGCGTCTACAAGATGTACGTGGCCGCCGAGGTGCTCAACCAGGTCAGCCAGGGTGAGTACGGCTTGTTCGATCCCGTCGCCGTGACGTCACCGAACGATGTGGACCAGCGCATGTCCCTGCGCCACGACTTGCGGCCCGTCCCGAGCGACGGCGACACACTCACCGTCCATTACCTCCTGGATCTGATGATCACCACCAGCTCCAACACCGCTTCCAATGTGCTGATCGATCTGGCCACGCGCGAGCGGATCAACGAGCTGATGCACTATCACGGCTGGCAAGGCAGCGAGGTGACCCGCAAATTCCTCCCCCGGCGCTATGAGGACCCCGGTTACGAGGACATCCGCGGCACCGAGACCTGCGCGCTGCACGCCGCCGACTTCCTCTACCGCATCTACACCAACCAGCTGGTCAACCCTTGGGTGAGCCAGCAGATGATGACCCTGCTCGGCCGGCAGCTGGACAAATCCAAACTGGCCGCCGGCCTGCCCGATGACGCCATGTTCTACCATAAATCTGGTTGGTGGAGTTACTGGACCAACGACACCGGTATTGTGGATGACGGCCACACCCGTTTCGTGATCGCCGCTTTTCTGCCGATCCGTGAGGAGGATGCCCTGCCCAAATTCCGCGCTCTGGCTGAAGAAGTGTTCCGATTGATGGAGGCGCGTTAGGTTCATGGACCACAACATCGTATTCATCACTTTGGCCGCTGCACTCGTGCTTTTTGTATGGGGAAAGTGGCGTTACGATGTAGTTGCCATCATGGCACTGCTGGTTCTGGTTATCTGGGGCATCGTGCCTGCCGATGAGGCTTTTACCGGGTTTGCCCATCCCGCGGTCATTACCGTTGCCGCCGTGCTGCTGATCAGCCGGGCACTGGAGGTATCCGGACTGGTGGAATATCTGGGCCGTGTCATGAACAAAGCCGGAAAAAGTCAACTGGTGCAGATTGGCGCGCTGTCGCTGATAACAGCCGTTGCTTCGGCTTTCATGAACAATGTGGGCGCCCTGGCCATCCTGATGCCTGTCGCCATCCACGTAGCCAGGAAAAACGGCTACTCCCCTTCCAAGGTACTTATGCCCGTTGCTTTTGCATCGCTCCTGGGCGGTATGATCACACTCATCGGCACACCCCCCAATATCATCATCGCTACTTTCCGCGCCGACTACTCCGGCGAGGCATTCGGCATGTTCGATTTTTCCCCTGTGGGCTTGGGGCTGACTGTTGCCGGCATCCTGTTTATCACCTTTATCGGGTGGAGGCTGCTGCCCGAGAGAAAGGGCCAGTCTTCGGGCAGCGACCTGTTTGAAATTGACAATTATATCACGGAGGTGCGTGTCATCACTGACTCCAAAATAAAGGGCAGCACCTACGGCGATTTGTATGACATCACAGAAAATGAAGTGCAGCTGCTTGGGCTGGTACGTCAAAAGAAACGCATCCACATGCCTCCCCATGATGAGCCGCTGAGGACAAATGACATTCTGATCCTGGAGGCAGATACCGAAACACTAAAGGAGTTTGTTGATACCACCGGCGTCAAACTGGTTGGCAACCGAAAGTTTCGCAGGGATGCCAGGGGTTCGGAGGATATCGTCACCCGGGAGGTAGTGGTGATGCCGGATTCACCCGTCATCGGCCGTACTGCGGCCAACCTGAGCATGCGTTCCAGGTACGGGATCAATCTTCTCGCCGCGGCACGCCGCGACAAAAAGATCCGGAGAAGGCTGGGACATGTCCGATTCACCAAGGGCGATGTGCTGCTGCTGCAGGGACGCAGTATCAACATTGACGACGTTATCAGCTCCCTAAGGTGGCTGCCGCTTGTTCAGCGCGATCTGGGTATTGGCAAACCCAGGCAAATCATTCTTGCCCTTGGTATCTTCATGGCAGCCATAGCCATGGTTTTATTCGGACTGCTGCCAGTTCAGATTTCTTTTGCCGCCGCGGCGGTTGCCCTGGTCCTGACAAGAGTGCTGTCCATACGCGACTTGTACCAGCACATTGACTGGCCCGTGATCGTTTTGCTGGGGGCACTTATCCCTGTAGGAGTTGCCTTTGAGACAACGGGAGGCGCCGACCTTGTGACCGGGCAGATCCTCTACCTGGCCGGCGAATGGCCTGTATGGCTCGTGATTGGACTGGTGATGCTGGTCACCATGCTGCTCTCAGGCCTGATCAATAACGCCGCGACAGTCGTTCTCATGGCGCCGATAGGCCTCACCATCGCCGAATCTCTCGGAATTTCCGCCGACCCGCTGCTCATGACCATCGCAGTAGGCGCCTCCAGCGCATTCCTGACCCCCATCGGTCACCAGTCCAACACCCTCGTAATGGGTCCGGGCGGATATAAGTTCGGCGATTATGCCATCATTGGAATACCCGTATCGATCATCATCATTCTGGTGGCAACCCCCCTGATCCTGCTCGTCTGGCCGGCATGATCCATGGGCCCGTAACCAGGGACATCTGTCCCGCCGAATCCAATCCTGCCAACTGCCATGATGACAATCTTGAATTGCCGGAAGCATTCTGATGTTGGTATTGATATATTGCTCAAAGGCGGCTTCCGGTCTCGCGCCGGGTGCCTGCCTTCCAGGCCCAAGCTGGTCGCCCTTAATCCATACACCAAATTCATTTACCATGAGCACGCTTAAAGGAAAACGCATTCTGATGTTCGTCGACCATGTCTATGAAGATCTGGAACTCTGGTATCCGAAACTCCGGCTCACCGAGGAAGGTGCCGAGGTAGTAGTGGCCGGACCCGAGGAGGGCGTGGTCTACAATGGCAAGAACGGCTATCCTTGCCGCTCCGACGCCGCCATCAATGACATGGAGTCCGGTGAGTTTGACGCGCTGGTCCTTCCGGGTGGATTTGCGCCCGACAAGCTGCGGCGCGATCCGCGTGTACTGCAACTCACCAGGGAATTCCACGAGGCCGGCAAGCCGTTGGCCCATGTCTGCCATGCCGGATGGATCCCGAT
>SLNO01000030.1 GCA_007132975.1 Balneolales bacterium | reverse complement strand
ATGGACTTAAAATCCATTGGAGCTTAAAACTCCGTGCCGGTTCGAGTCCGGCCGGCGGTACAATTGCAAAGCCGCAAGGTGTTTATAAACTACACTTTGCGGCTTTTTTTTGTGGCAAAACACATCCTTCCTGAATCTGCTTCGGAATGGCCAAGGCTGATCGATCCTGTCATTTCTTCAATATCCCGCCGCCATCAAGACCAACTCTTTTTCAAATGTGCACCCATTCTAAATAATTGGTTTCCAATGGCGGCCGATGCCATAAAACTTGAGGGGGCAAAGACCGGCCTGCTTGGTTTTTTAGACTGTTTTTTTCTATCCCTGCCAAAATACTTCCGGAAATTCTTTGAAGTTCCGTATAATGGTGAAATACTATTAGGTATCCCAAGATGGAAAAGAATTTTACATTACTTCTGGCAGCTATCTTCATTTCTTCACTTGCCATTTTCACAAGTTGCAATCTTGCCGATCCAGCCACTAAATATACACTTACAACTGCGGCCTCACCTGATCATGGAGGGTATATTTCACCATCGGGTGGTGTATTTGAGAGTGGCGAAGAGATATCCCTGAGCGCAGTGCCCATGGAAGGCTGGCGATTCGAGCGCTGGGAAGGAGATATTAACCAGACTGCCAACCCGGTAGCCCTGCATTTTGACAAAAATGTAACGGTCACTGGCCACTTTGCGAAACGTGAATATCCTCTGAGTATCATCATTGAAGGGGAGGGTACGGTCAGGGAAGAGGTGGTGCAGACCAAGTCGGCAGATTACGAACATGGCACCGTTGTCAGGCTGACGGCAATACCACTGGAGGGATGGCTTTTTGTTGGATGGAGCGGGGATGTTGAAGGATCCGAAAGTTCGGTTGAAATAGTTATTGACAAACCAAGAGAGGTTACGGCAACTTTTTCAAAGCGGGAATATCCACTGGAAGTCAGGATACTGGGACAAGGCACTGTGGACAAACAAATTGTGCAGTCAAAATCCCCGGACTATCCTCACGGAACCGTTGTCAGATTGACGGCAAAACCTGTGGAAGGGTATGTATTTGAGAGATGGGAGATTGATCTGAAAGGTGATGAAAATCCGGCCACCATCGAAATGAATTCTGAAAAAAGGATTGTTGCGGTTTTTTGGGACAAAAAATATGGTGCTGTCTATGATATTGATGGCAATAAGTACAAAACAATTGTCATTGGCGAACAGGAATGGATGGCGGAAAACCTGCGTACGGCACACTACCGTAATGGCGATATCATCGCAACCGGACTGAGCGATACCCAATGGTCCAGAACCACCGAAGGGGCTTATGCCGTATCCCCGCACTCAATTACAGAAGGACTGGACAGTTATGAGGAAGTGGTCCTGGCTTACGGCAAATTGTACAACTGGCACGCCGTGTCTGACAACCGCGGTCTGTGTCCGGAAGGATGGCGGATTCCAAGCGATCAGGACTGGACCCAGCTGGTCGATTTCGCAGTTTCCCAAGGATTTCCGAATGAGGTTGAAAACCCCCAAGGAGCAGGAAACGCCCTTAAGTCACGCCGACAGGTGAACAGCCAGCTCGGTGAGCCCTGGGCAACGGACGAACACCCCAGGTGGAATCCACACGTAACGCATTACGGCACAAATGAATTGGGCTTTTCCGGACTCCCGGGTGGATCCAGATCTTTCTCCGGTTTTTACACCGTTCCCGGTGAATATGGTTACTGGTGGAGTTCTTCCGAGCACCCTTCCGTTGACGATGTCTGGTACCAGAGGCTGAGTTTCAACTTGGGCTCTGCCATAAGGCACGATGGTTTTTATCGACACGGCTGGTCTGTGCGTTGCCTTAAGGATTGACCTTCAATCAGATATTCGTTTTTCGACAGCTTGAGCGGTTTATTATCTCATCCGCCAGACATGATCCAACCGCCACCGTATTTCAAAAACGCCAGGTGAACCGGGCGTAGATGTCGCGGTCCTGACGGGTATATTCGGCACCATCCGGACGGAACAAGTCCGTGCGGAAACGGTACCGCGCCTCAAAGTTCAACCGGCGTGAAAATGTAAGGCGGTACCGGACTTCGGACAGCGTGTTATTCGGACGGTAACTGCTGGATACCAGCCATTGCGGCTCGGTCTGTCCGTAAAGCACACCAATGCGATGCCGGTCCGTGAGCCCGTTGGCATAGGCCGCCACCTGCCAGGCCACCGCGGAGGGTCCGATCAGGGTTCGATTCTCATCAACGGCGAAGCCGGCCGAAACTGGCGTCGGGGCCAGCGGCGCATACCCTGCCTCTCCGCCTATCCAATACTCGAAAAACCGGCACTGCCAGGGCAGGCGCATCATCAGCCGCCCGGTGGCGGCCGCATAGCTGCGGGTCTTGCCGCTGCGCTCAAACGACTGCGGCAACACCGAGACGCTCACTTCCCGCTGCACCCATAATCCTCCCTGTTCCCGGTGTTCCAGTGCGGCAAATCCGCCTACACGCGCTGCCGATTTATCAAGAACAAGCGGTCTTCGCGCGGCGTGGGTGCTGCCCTGCCTTCCGTTGTGGCTTCCGACCAGATGCAGCCGCCAGCGCGGGTTCATATCCCACCGGACCCATAAACCGTCGGTATGCCCGATGCTGAGGTTGGCACCATAGTAGCGATCGAACCCTTTCGGTATGAATCCAGTCAGCCCGAACCGCGCCTGAAAGCGTCCAGCCACAACCGTAAAATCCGGACGAAGCTTCCACGAAAGTGCGAATTCGTCGAAAGTGACGGCTCCGGCAGGATAGCTTCCATCCGGTGGCGTATGATCCTTAAGGACGAACTCAAAGTTGTCCTGATTGGTGGATGCCCGTCCGGCCAGCCTTGCCCGGAACGTGAACTCCGGCGAGATTTCGTACTCCGCCCGGAGCTGAAGCCGTGCGTTCATGGAGTGGTCGCGGGTCCGCTCCCCGTCCCTGCCTCGCGTCTCTATCCAGCTGAACACCGGCCGGAATGACCCTGAAATGCTGACCCGTTCTTCCCATCCTTTCCTGCCACCGTCAGGGCGACCCTGTTCCCCGGCCATAGCCATTGCGCCCGTACACAGGATTCCAACGCAAAGAACTGCGATTAATACAGCCATGTAAATGCGACAATCTGGCCCTGACAAACCGGCCTCCCTTGTTTATGTAACCCTTACGGCGTAAACTAACTTGCAAGCTCTTTGATAAAGTAAAGTTATTTTTGCAAACATAATCCTCTGAAACCATGAATATTTTTGAATGGATCAACGAAGGTATTGCCAGGCAGCAATGGATCGATATGACCTTGATCAAGTTCAGCAGCGTATTCTTTGGACTACTGCTGGCGGCAATTTTTCCGGCCCTGACTGATGTTCACTACGGCTGGTATCTCGCAGCCATGCTGCTCCTTGCAGTGAAACCTGTTTACAAAATGTTCCATCGCTAAGCCCTGTAATTCCGTCTGCTGCGCTCAGTCCACCGGATCTGCTTATCACTCCTCTCCCTCTCAGCCAGCCGAATCTGCTTATCACGCTTCTCCCTCTCAGCCAGCCGAATCTGCTTAACCCGCCTCTCCCTATCAGCCAGCCGGGCCTGCCGAGTTGAGATCATTCGATATTTCTGTTGGATATTCCCGGCGAACTCTGACGGTGTCGGATGCCGGAACCGTTGATCCCCAAGGCCTCAGCAATTGCAACTCATATCGGGGTAGCGGAACCCGTCGTCCAGCCAGTCATCGAAATCCTCCTTCATCGGTTTCACGAGAACCGTATCACCCTCACGATCCAGTACCGTTTTCATCCCGAGCTTGAGCTGCAGCTGTTGTACGATTTCTTCTGGTATCAGCACGCCGATTCCGTCATCAATCTTGTGGATGGAGGATATTTCCCGCCGGACCGTGCCCTGCCTGACTTCGACCGGTTCCCCTTCCTTCAGTTTCAGCACTTCGATCGCCTTATCGGAAAACACCAGGCCCAGCCCTCTGGCAGTCTCCTTAATTTTTTCGATTTTCATCTGTCAAAAATGTTGGATTTATAAGGTCAGATAGAATATTCATGACAATTTTAATCATACGACTATGTGTCAGTGCTTCGGTCATGAATATTTCATCTGTTTAAAATGTTGGATTTATATGGTCAGATAGAATGTCCATGACGTTTTTAATCATACTCCTGTGTGACCGAGCTACGGTCATGGGCCAGGAAACACCCGCTCACCGGCCAGCCATGTCTCTTCAACGTTGATCTGCCAGATTTCGGATTCGGGCACTGTGAAGTAGTTTCGGTCGACCAGGATAAAGTCGGCCCATTTCCCTGGTTCAAGGGAACCGACGAGCGTTTCCATATGGCTCGCCCAGGCCGCTCCGAGCGTGAACCCGTGCAAGGCCTCCTCCCGGGTGAGGCGCTGGTCGGGATACCAGCCGCCGGAGGGGTTGCCGTCATGATCCTGCCGGGTCACGGCGGCATAGAGCCCGTGGAACGGGTTGCTCAGCTCGACGGGAAAATCGGATCCCGCCGCCAGCACCACCCCCTCGTCCAGGAACGTCCGCCAGGCATAGGCGCCGGCCATCCGCTCCGCACCCAGGCGGTCCTCGGCCATGTTCATGTCGCTGGTAGCGTGCACCGGCTGCATGGCGGCGATGATGCCCAGCTCGCGATAGCGCGGGATGTCCTCAGGATGCACCACCTGCGCATGTTCGATGCGGTGGCGCCGATCTGCCACGCCGGAATCCGGGCCATGCTTCTCGAAAACCCGCTCGAAGACATCGAGCATCACCCTGTTGGCGCGGTCACCGATGGCGTGAGCCCCCACCTGGAACCCATGCGAGACGGCCTTGTCCACCATGGCAAACAGCTCCTCCTCCGGGTACAGCAGCAGCCCCATATTTCCGGGGTCATCGGCATACTCTTCCAGCAGCGCCGCGCCCCGGCTGCCAAGTGCGCCGTCAGAGTAGATCTTGACGCTTTTGAGGTAAAGACGGTCGGCCGCATAGCCTGAAATCGGGGCGGCCGGACCCTCATACGCGGTTTCTGCTTCACCTGAGGCGTGGATGAACGCGTCGAAATCCCGTCCGGTCCCGCCAACCATCGCGTAGATGCGGGTAGAAAGCGCGCCCTTATCGGCAAATTCCCGCATCAGTTCAAAATCGCGCACGCCAACCCCGGCATCATGCACGCCCGTGATGCCCATTTCACGCATTTCCTCAAGTGAAGCCTCCAGTGCCAGGCGTCGTTCGGCAGGGTCGGGTGGGGGGATGTGTCCGCGGATCAGATCCATGGCCCGGTCGATGAATACGCCGGTCGGCTCGCCATCCTCATCCCGGATGATCGCTCCGCCCTCGGGGTCATCGGTGTCTCGGGTGACCCCGGCGAGGCGCATCGCCTCGGTGTTGGCCCAGCCGGCGTGACCATCCACCCGGGTAAGCCAAACCGGCCTGTCGGATACCGCCCGGTCCAGTTCGCCGGCTGTCGGGAACCGGTTCTCCGACCAGAGGACCTGGTTCCAGCCACGGCCGCGGATCCACGCCAGGTCGGGGTACTGCCGGGCGTAGCGGGCCACTTCCACGAGTGTGGCGTCCAGTGAGCGGATGCCCATGACGTTTACCGTAAGTCTGGCATCGCCGAGGCCCATGACATGCGCATGGGCGTCGATGAGCCCGGGCAGCAGGGTGCGTCCGCCGCCATCAAGGCGACGCGCGCCAGGGTAGGCATCCAGCAGCTCGCCGGACGGACCGGTACGCAGCACGCGGCCGTCGTGTATCGCGATCGCCTCAAAGCGGTGCACTCCCGCCTCATCGTCAAGAAGCGTGTAACCGTTGATATTGTGGAGAATGAGCGTGTCGGGGTCATCGTTTTGACCGGCGGAACAGGATGACATGACGAAAGCAAGCACAAGCAGGGCCGGAAGCAGAAGAGCAAGCGTGGCGCCTGCTTTCGGTGCATGGACCGGGAGAATACCAGGATTTCCAGACCGGCGAGCGGTCAAAACTGTATTGCTGAAACATGGAATCATATGATGCATTTGCAGGTCCTCGATCAAGGTTAGATGGGTGGTTCAAGGTGTTCCTGGGCGGATAATAGGCTGACTTTGGTGCAAGTGAGGTTTATCTGAGTTAAACCGGCAGCAGCCTTTCATGTGTTTAAATTTTTTGGATTCATAAGGTCACATAGAATGACCATGACGCTTTTAATCACACTCATGTGTGTCCAGGATTGTGTTAGGTCATGGTCATTTCATCCAAATATAGCGGTTTTATATCACTGACAAAGACCCCGT
>SLNO01000075.1 GCA_007132975.1 Balneolales bacterium | reverse complement strand
GCCACCGGGAAGATCCCCGCCCCGCTCCTTGTTGTTGCTGCGATCGCGGCCGGCATACTTATTTAAATCTTCTTCATGTAAGCGTCTATATTTAAGATTATCGTGTTTGAGCAAAAAAGCTCTTGTGGATACGGAATCGGTTATTGCTTTTTTTTGAGGCTCCATCTGAATATGCGGAACCTAAATCAGCATTTTTGAGGATTACGAATCCCGGCTCGCACTATCACTCACCATTTACATGCAATGTTACAAGCAATGACCATAAATCCCGTCGGTGTTGTCCGCAATGACTGCACGGATCCCGCACAGGCCATGCGCATGCAGGACGCCGAGAGCATCATCGAGGTGGATGGGATTTATGCCGACGCCCTCTACATGATCGACAGCTGCGAGTATCTGGATGTTGTATTCCATTTTCATCTGCCGGAAACTGGAAATCGTGCCAAAAGCGGAGCTGGAGGGGTGAGAGGAACTGGGTCTGAATCTGGGTCTGGATCCGGGTCTGGATCCGGGTTTGGATCCGGGTTTGGGTCCGGGTCTGAATCTGGGCCTGAGTCAGGGTCTCTGTCTGCGTCTGAATCAGGAACTGGCCCGGGATCAATCGGTAAATGGCGCCGCACCACAAAAACCGGCGAAGTGCGCGGTGTTTTTGCCTCACGGTCGCCGGTCCGACCTAACCGCATCGGCATCACCACCGTGCGGCTCATCCGTCGCGACGGCCCCAACCTGCATGTGACTGGGCTCGACGCCGTCAACGGCACTCCGGTCCTGGACATCAAATCGTGCAACACCTCGCACCTGGACGATGCACTTTGCGGAGCAAAGGACCCCATCCACACATCCCTGCTGAAATCCAACCCGCGCCTGACCGTTCAGAAGCACATCATGGCGGGCGATACGGAGAAGCTGATGATGCTGGCGGCCCAGATCCACGGCCACTACTGTCCGGGCCTGGCCATGGGCGTGATGGCGGCGGTGCATGCGATGCAGCAGCTCGACAGTGACAAATCCCGCGGAAGTGACGCAGACCAAGGCGAAAAACCGGCGGAAACCGGTGGCGTTAAAACCTCCGACACGGCATCCGGGACGGCACCCGGCCCTGCGTCTGGTCTGACATCAGACGGCCTGGAAGACCTGCTCGCCATCGTGGAGACCAACAACTGCTTCGCCGACGGGGTGCAGCTGGTGACCGGATGCTCCTTCGGCAACAACAGCCTCATCTTCGAGGACCTTGGCAAGACGGCTTTCACCCTGACCCGGCGCGACGGCAACGGGGTGCGAGTGATATCACGACACGAATCTCCGGCCTATGTCCGCGAGGCATTCCCCGAATTCGACCGCCACTACCAGCGCGTGGTCAGGGACCAGGTCCGCGACGAAGCCTCCGTGTCCGCGTTCCGCAAAAGCGGGGTTGAGCGCTCTTTTGGCACGCTCGGCCTGGATTTCGACCGCATGTTTGAGGTACAGCGGGTACGGGTGGATGTGCCGGACTATGCGCCATCCCACGAAAGCGGCGTCTGTGCCCGGTGCGGCGAAAGCGTGATGGCAACCCGTATGGTGGATGGTAACAAACTCTGCCTGAAATGCGCCGGTGCGCAATACCGGGTGCTGGACGGACACGGGATCCGGACGGCTGGCAAGAAGGGGTAGCGCCTGCGACCGGCAGGATGCTCCAAGAATGACGGACCTGACAAACACTCGGGGCCAACCGAAACGTGATGCAATTGCCAGGCCCGGCTGACACGAAATACAAATCACTCTAAAAAGTAAATAAACCAACACCATGCACGAGCTCTCCATAGCCCTGAACATTGTGGATATCGCATCGACCGAAGCCCGGAAGGCCGGGGCCAGCCGCGTGATCGATCTGAATATCGAGGTGGGATCGCTGTCAGGCGTGATCGTGGAGGCGTTGGAGTTCGCGATGGAGGTGGCGGTGAGGGACACGATGCTCAGCGGGGCGAGGGTCGCCATCCACCCGATAAATGCGCAGGCAAAGTGTCGGCAGTGCGGCGCGGAGTTTGAAGTTCGGGACTATTTTGAGGAGTGTCCGGAATGTGCTTCTTTGGATCTGCAGATTACGCGGGGCCAGGAATTGAAGGTGCGATCACTTAAAGTTGAATGATGAACGGGGCCCGTGCCGGATTGAGAATGAGCCCCGGATTGATTACCTTGAGTATCACTGGAAGCGTTTTTCCAGTCCGAAATCAAATCCATATTTTTTCTTCTTTTATCTCATTATTGTTAATCATCTCAAAGAGGTGTCGTTATGTGCGGAACTTGCGGATGCAGCGATCCCGAAGGCGTGGTAACCATTCGCCGGCCGGGAAGTGACCAGGAAACCAGGCAGCCCCATAATCACGGGCATTCCCATGGGCACAGTCATGGGCATAGCCACGGGCACGGGCACTCCCATTCTCACGGTCATCACCACGGGCATGCACACACGCATCACCACGACCATGATCATCCGCATGGCCACGATCACGGCCACAGTCACGATCATCCGCATTCGCACGATCACGGCCACAGCCACGACCATTCGCATCCACATTCCCACGACCACCATCACGGGCATGAGCACGGACACGATCATTCGCACGACCATGGCCACAGCCACGATCACTCGCACCCGCACTCGCACGGCCATAGTCACTCCCACGGACACCATCACCACGACCATTCGCACGGAAAAAGCCGCGAAATCCAGCTGGAGCAGGATATCCTGGCCCACAACAACATGCTGGCCGAGCGCAACCGCGGTTATTTCGAGGCGAAGAACATCGCGGCCCTGAATTTTGTCAGTTCGCCCGGCGCCGGCAAGACCACCCTGCTCGAAAAGACCATCACGGCGCTTAAGGAGGAAATCCCGTTCTTCGTGATCGAGGGGGACCAGCAGACCATGAACGACGCCGAGCGCATTGACGCCACCGGCGTGCCGGTCATCCAGATCAACACGGGCAGCGGCTGCCATCTGGATTCGGTGATGGTCAACAGCGCACTCAAGCAGCTTTCACCGGATCCCGACTCCATACTGCTCATTGAAAACGTGGGCAACCTGGTGTGTCCGGCCCTGTTCGACCTCGGCGAGGCCAGGCGCATCGTTGTGATCAGCGTGACCGAAGGCGACGACAAGCCGATCAAATACCCGACCATCTTCCGCAACGCCGACCTGTGCATCATCAACAAGACCGACCTGCTGCCCTATGTGCAGTTCGATGTCGAAAAAACGAAGGAATACGCCCGCAGGATCCAGCCGCAGATCGAGTTCATTGAGACTTCCGCCACCAAAGGCGACGGCATGGAATCATGGTTCGACTGGCTCCGAAGGCAACGATCCGCCTAACCCCAGATCAGCACGAACTGCCTCCGCATGCTGCCTGAACGTATTGTCAACCCGGACTGACGTCCGCCAGACCCCATCCACCCCGTCAATCGAACATCCGGACGTTTTTGCGCACAAAATGGACCTGCTCAAACTGCGCCGAGTTGAGCCGGTCATCCACCATCTTCCCCCTGAAATCGCCAACCGATGAGAACCGCTTCTGTTTCATCCACCATTTCAGGTCCTCCAGCATGGTGGTGATGTAGGCCAGCCCCTGAATGTACAGCACCGAACAGAACTGGGTGACCGTGGCCCCGGCCAGCAGCTGCTTCACCACCGCCTCGTAATCATGGATTCCGGTATTGGCTGCCAGATCGCACCGAACATGCTGCGAAAGCACGCCCACCCACCGCAGCGACTGCGACAGCTCTCCGGGAGCGCTCAGGTAGTTCTCCGAAGTCACCTCCAGCTGTTCGATATCAATATCAGGCCGGTAGTACCGGTTGAAGATCACCAGCGAGTCGGCCCCGGCCTGCTCCAATTCGCGAGCCATGGCTATGATACTGGTGAAATACGGCCCTATCTTGACCGATACCGGAATGGAAACCTGCTTTTTGACATCCTCCACAACTTTCCGGATGGCCCTTTCGATATCTCGCGCATCCGCTGTTTCGCTGTCCGGCAGATGGGTGGATACGTTCAGTTCCAGGGCGTCGGCCCCCGCCTCCTCAATTTCCCGGGCAAAGGCAACCCAGCTGCCCGAGCGGTAGCAGTTGATGCTGGCGATGACCGGGATGGAAACTTCGTTTTTCGCCTTTTCAACGTAGGAAAGGTAGGGTCGCAGGATCTGTCCCTTCGAAATCTTCCTGACATGCTCGGCTGCCTCCGGATACCAGAAATACATATCCTCCTGATCCAGCTTGCCCTCCATCTCCCCGGTGATCTGGACTTCGTACAGCGACCGAAGCACGACCGCCGAAGCACCGTGCGCCTCAAATGCACGCAGATTGTCCACATCCATCGAGAGGGGTGAGGCACTCACAACAAGTGGATTCTTCAGCTCAAGGCCCATGTAGTTCGTTTTCAGATCCATTTTGCCCTCCCGGCATTATTGTTTTGATCCATTTTTATCACTTTCTGCAGTTTGCGGCTGCGTTTCAAGTATATCCGGGTCCAGGATGATCTTCTTCACCAGCCCCCATGCCAATTCCATATTATGCCTCGCCTGCAGGGTCACCGACTCCTCCAGTTCCCATTCGTAACCCCGTATCTGGATCAGGTAGGATGGCGGCGGCGCGCCGTACAGCGCCTCGTACAACCCGACGATGAATCCCGGCGGCACCGAATGCGCGCTGAATGAGGCCTCCGGGTCAGAGGTGACCCTTTCGATCGAGAAATCACCGATCCGTTCGTCCATGCTGGCATCCACAAACAGCACCAGGTCCATATCCGCCATCTTCAGCACATCCTCCACCTGCAGCTGGAAAGCGACATCGACCTTTACATTTCCAAGCCGCTGCTCCCCGATCCACGCTTCGGCCACATCTGCCAGCGCCTTTCCAAGCCCGTCATCCTGACGACCCGGATTGCCGTATCCATAAATTAAAATTCGTTTTTCCTCTGCCATCGGTGCCCATATGTGCTGCATTGCGGATACCGAAAGATCACATTATTTCCAGCGTAAATGCAAATTTTCGCAACAGTTAATCCCAGTCACCTGATCTTCCGCTCAATCAGCCGGTGCTTTGAGTCATAAAGCGACACCTCCAGTGGCATCCGCCCGATTGCGTGGGTGGCGCAGCTCAGACAGGGATCATAGGCGCGTATGGCCACCTCCACCGCATTCATCATCGGCTCGGTAATGGTCTGCTGTCCGGTCATCTGCCTGCGCGCCACCTGCTCTACCGCGTCGTTCATGGGCTGGTTGTTGTGTGTGGTGGAGACGATCAGGTTGGCCATCTCGATCTGGTCATTGGCATTGACCCGGTAATGGTGGAAAAGCGTGCCCCTGGGCGCCTCCAGCAGTCCTACCCCTTCGGGTTGTTTCTTACCGCCGGCCATCAGCTCGCCGCCGGTGATGTCCTCATCCTCCAGCAGCTCTTTCATGCACTCGGCGGAAAACAGCGTCTCGATGAGGCGCGCCCAGTGCGTGTGCATGCATCTGTCGTTCGGCTTGCCGTTGGTGCGGGCTCTGTAGTGCTCGAATGCTTTTTGCGCCTTGGGGGTCGGGATGAAATCGCAGGTGTTCAGTCGCGCCAGCGGCCCTACCCGGTACCAGCCTTTCTCCTTGCCCAGCTCCGTGAGGAACGGAAACTTCATGTAACTCCACGACCGCACCTCCTCGCCGATGTAATCCAGGTACTCCTGATAGTCAATATCGTTCAGGATCTTCTTTCCGTCAGCATCAATGGCCCTGAGGCGCCCGTGGTACAGGTCCAGCGCCCCGTCTTTGCCAACCAGGCTGAGATGGTTCGACGGAAACCGGGAGAAGGTGTCCAGCAGGTCGGTATGCTTGCCGTAGTAGTCCAGGAACAGGTCGATGGCCTCTTCGGCCCATGCGATCATCTTGTCGGCCCTGAGCGGCTCGGATCCGTTCAGGAACCGGTCGCGCTCCTCCGGTGTGAGGCTCTTGTTGACACCACCCGGTATGGCTCCGTTGCCGTGGATCTTCTTGCCGGCGGTCGCCCGGATAATCTCCTGCCCGAATTTGCGCATCATCACGCCCTGCACCGCCAGTTCCCTGTATTCCTTGCTTTTTGCCAGGGCTATCACATTGCGCTTCTCTGAGGGCGCATCGATCCCGAAAAGGAGGTCGGGCGATGCCAGATGGAAGAAGTGGAGGGCGTGGGACTGGAACATCTGTCCGTAGTGCATCAACCGTCGGATCTTTTCGGCCGTCGGCGTCAGTCCGTCGCCCGTTCCGGCCCCGACGATCACGTCCATGGCCTTGGCCGCCGCCAGATGGTGGCTTACGGGACAGATACCGCAAAGGCGCTGTACCAGGACAGGCGCCTCCCAGTACGGCCGGCCCTGAATGAAACGCTCAAAACCCCTGAACTCGACGATGTGAAGACGGCTCTGGACCACCTCCCCATCATCATTGAGATGGATGGTGACCTTTCCGTGTCCCTCCACCCTTGTTACCGGTGAAATCGTGACTTTTTGTGCCATGGCGATTCTCAGTCAAATTTGAACAGTTCGTACGGCAGGTGCATCTCCCGGTTTTCCAGGATTGCCGTGAGCGCATTCCAGATCAGATCGGCATCCGGCGGACAACCCGGCAGGAAGTAATCCATCTTCACCACCTCATGGCAGGGATATACCCTGTTCAGCAGAACCGGCAGTTCCTCGTCGTTGGGCAGGATCTTCGCCTGGTTGGCATTTCGAACCGACGGTCCGTTCAGGTACGCCTCCTCCAGGCACTCCCGCACAGAGATGCCGTTGCGCATGGCCGGAAGCCCGCCCATGATGGCACACTCACCAAGCGAGACAAGGATGCGGCAGTGCTTCCGGAACTCCTTGAGCACATGCACGTTCTCGTCAAGGCAGCATCCGCCCTCAATCAGGCCAATGTCGCAGTCCCTGGTGAATTCCTTGATATCGTTGATGGGCGATTTGTGGAAATCAACGATCTCCACCAGGTCAAGGATGCGCTCGTCGATGTCGAGCAGCGACATATGGCATCCAAAGCAGCCGGCCAGCGATGCCGTGGCAACAACGAGTTTTTCCATGGTCGGACCTCCTTTTAGGATTCATGTGTTTAAAAACTTTGGATTCATGAGGTCACATAGAATGTCCATAATGTTTATGATCATGCTCCTTTGTATCTGGATTCCGTCATGGACATTTCACGTTACAGATCGCTGCCAATCGGCGCCTTGTCGTATTTCCGCTTGCCGATGGGTGTCTTGAACCCTTCGCCGCGCGGCATGATGGCCCCGACGGGACACACCTCAACGGCCTTCCGGGCCAGTTCGTCCGTCAGTTTCCCGGCCAGTTCCGGGTCGATGTAAATCTTCGTCTCAAAACCGCGGTTCAGGAAGACGAAGATGCTCCGGCCTTTTTCGTCCTTGACGGCCCGAACACACCGCTTGCAGAGGATGCAGCGGTTGTGGTCCTTGACGATTTTCGGATGCGAGGCGTCAACCGCACGTTTGGGATAGAAGTAGGGATACCGCGGCACCGTCATCGTGTAGCGGTACGCAAGCGCCTGAAGCTCGCAGTCGCCGCTCTTTTCACATGACGGGCACAAATGGTTTCCTTCCACAAAGAGCATTTCCACAATCGCCTTTCTGAGGTTGTTCAGGCCAGGTGTATCGTTTTCGACCTCCATCCCCTGGGCTATCCTGGTAGTGCATGCCGTCAGCAGTTTGCCGTTGACCTTCACACTGCACACGCGGCAGGCTCCCTTCGGCGGAATGCCCTCCAGATTGCACAATGTCGGGATGAAAACGCCGTTTTTTCGGGCAGCATCCAAAATGGTGGAGCCTTCCCGGGCCAGACATGTCACTCCATCTATGGAAAAGGATAAATTATTGGAATTGGCCATATTCTGTTCCTTTTGGATGTCCGGTTGACACAACGGTCTGACAACCGCGCCGATCAATACTGCTCCGTACTACTCCGACATGACAAACTTGCCGGTGGCCATCATGGCTTCCTGAGTAGCCTTGTTCAGATCAAACCCGGTATCATATCGCGCTTCGCCCCTGGTTTTCTGATCATAAAGATGGCGGAAATTATGGATACTGGTTATGATGGGGTTGGCGGCCGTCTGCCCAAGTCCGCAACGGCTGGCTTTCAGCACTTCCGCCCATGACAGCATATCGGTGATATCCTGCTTCACACCGCGCGCATTGAGGATCTTAATGAGCTTGTCGCGCAGGATTACCGGCATGATCCGACAGGTGGAGCAGGATCCGCACGACTCCTCAATGAAAAACGACGTGAAGTTGAGCACCACATCCTGCAACAGATCCCGCGAGTGGTTGAAGATGATCAGCGAGCCGCCGGTGGAAAGGTCGGCGTAGCAAAGCACCCTGTCGAAGTCCGACGGACTCACAAGGGAACCCGACGGTCCCCCTACCTGCACGGCCATCACATCCTCCGCACCCGCCATCCCGCAGATATCATTGACGCTGAAACCCCATTCCACTTCGTAGATGCCCGGGTAGCGGCAATCGCCCGAGATGCTCAGCACCTTGGTACCGGTAGAGTCCGTGGTGCCGAATGAACGGTACCATTCCGCGCCATACAACAGCACCTTCACCGCCGAGCAGAACGTCTCCACGTTGTTCACCACCGTCGGCTTGTCAAGATAGCCTTTCTCCACCGGAAACGGCGGTTTGTCCCGGGGCTCGCCCCGTTTTCCTTCGGCCGATTCAATGAGCGCCGACTCCTCACCGCATACATAGGAACCGGCACCAAACTGGATACGCACATCAAAATCGAACCCCTTGATGCCGGCAATGTCGCGGCCCATCAGGTTCCTCTTGTGCGCGCCTTCAATAAGTTTTTCCAGATATGTTTTGAGGTATTTGTATTCGTGCCGGATGTAGAGAATGCCCTTTTGGGCGCCTGTGGCATATGCGGCGACAACCATGCCTTCCAGCAGGAGCTTCGGCCGCTCCGTGAGAATCACCCGGTCTTTGAAGGTCCCCGGCTCCCCTTCGTCGGCGTTGCAGATGATGTATTTTTCATCGGACTCCGCCTGCCTGCAGATCTCCCACTTCATCCCCGTTGGGAATCCGGCCCCGCCACGACCCCTTATGTTGGAACGCTTCATCTCGTCGATGACCTGTTGGGGGGTCATTTCAGGAAGCTTCTTCCGGATCACCTCGCCCGGCTTGTAGTTGGGATTGAGGACAGGCCCGATTTTCCGGATGTTGTTGTTGACCACCGCACGGATGTCACTGTTGCTGTTCTGTCCGTCGCCGTAACCCTCCACCACCAGCTCATCCACGCTCTTACCCTCGCGGATGTCGCGGATGAGCTCTTTCACGCGGAAGGGAGTCAGGTTGGGGAAGATCTTGCCGTTGATGATGGCTGCCGGCTCCTGATCGCTCATGCCGATGCACGAGGTGTCAAACAACCCGATAAGCCCGTCGCGTGTCACGGAGTTGCAAGGTATGCCCGCCTCCACCTCAAACGTACGCGCCACGGCATCGTGGCCCATCATGCAGGCGTTGACGCTGGTGTTCAGGTAGATGGCATACTTGCCGGTCGGTTTTTTGGAGAAGAAGTGGTAAAAAGAGCGGGTTTGCTCTACATCCGCCACGGAAAGCCCGACCCCATCGGCTATTTGAGCTACAGCCTGATCCCCGATAAACCCTGTTTCATCCTGTACATCGATCAGGATATCCATCAGACGGGTTGGATCGTGATGGTGCCCTTCCAGAATGGAGCTGATACTTTCTTCCATATAGCACCTCGGTCTAATATTTTTAGAAAGCACTCCTGATACACCATACTACTTTAGTGAATATACGATATCCAACCTTGATATTCCATGCCGGACATCGGATAGCGCCAGTTGTGCGGACGCCGCAAAGCCTGTAGCGCCGACCTCGCGACGCCCATATCTGCCGCTCAAACCGCATGTTCCAATATCTTTCGCGCAAGGCCGGGCAGGGCTTTCTCCACCGGATCGCTAAGCCCCTCTTTCATTTCAAGTGACGCCGGCTGGACCGCCGCTATGATCACGCTTTCGGGATGGGTCCCGAGCTGACTGGCCAGCCTGAGCACGGCCATGATATCCAGATCGTGCAGTGAATAGCCGACCGTTTTGATCGAGGAGACCTCTTCCGGTGTAAAAAACCTCACCTCACCCGCACTGCCCCCGAAATCAGCCGCATCCACAAGGATTACCTTGCGGTATTTCTCCAGATGGTGCAGCAGCGTCATGCCTCCCGTTGCAAGCTCCACAACGGCAACATGCTCCGGCAGGCCGTCCAGATGCTCCAACACCCGGACCCCGGCGCCGTCATCCGACATCAGCGTATTGCCGATGCCAATGACCGCCGTCGTTTTCAGCGCTTCCATTCCACCTTCAGGAAGTGGGTTGAGCATGAGATGCACGGGTCATAGGCCCTGACCAGCATCTCCAGGTTCAGCTCGATCTCCTGCTCCGGTTTGTCCAGCAGTGTGGGGGCAAACGCCTCGAAATCGTGCTGGATGTTGTTGTGGTTCTGGTTGGTGGGGATCACACAGTTCGCTGCGGTGCAGATGCCTTCATCGTCGTACGTGTACTCATGGAACAGGATGCCGCGCGGCACGTCAACCGCTCCCACGCCGCGGCCCGCTTTTGGAGTGATCTCTGGCCGGGGCTCATTCTGGTAGTTCTCCAAGAGCCGGTCGATCAGCGACACCGAATCCTCGATGGAGTGCACAAACTCGATCAGCTGCGCCACGTTGTTCATGAACGGATTGTGGCAGACGGCTTTGAGACCGAATTTTTCCGCCCATTTTCTTGCCAGGGGCGAGAGCTTGTCATGGTTAAGGTTGAAACGCGCCAGCGCCCCCACCATGAACGCCTCCCGCTTGTTCTTGCAATACTTGGCGGTGGACTGCGGCACCACGAACTCATTGACCACCTTCACGTACTCATCCACCGGATAGGTACCGGCATCCGTGGAGCCGATCAGCCCGTCGTAGAGCGCATACTCATCCTCGGCCGTCAGGGCTATGAACTCGGTCTCGCGCGTGAAAGCGGGCAGCGCCCCGGCATTGTCGAGGATGATGCCGGCGACCGTCTCGGCCGTGCCGACCGAATCCAGCAGTTTCTGCCGGTATTCCTTCAGTTTCAGCGGCGAGGGGGTCCTGTAGAAACCGCCCGGGATCAGGTTGGTTGGATGGGTGGTGCGCCCGCAGACCACTTCCGAAAACTCGTTGGCCAGCCGGTGCAGTTTCACCACGGCCAGCACCGCATCGGTGTGGGTCCGCACCAGCGGCACCACGCTACCCGTCCCGAACAGATCCGGCGAGATAAGATATCCCAGATGGAGGATGTGGCTCTGCATGTTCTCCCCGTGGATGGCCAGGCGCCTGAGCAACTCGCTCTGCGGCGATATTTCAATGCCCATGGCCGCCTCGGTGGCCTTCAGCGATGCCAGCGTGTGGCCGATGGAGCAGATCCCGCATATCCTGGATGTGATCTGTGCCAGCTGGTGGTACGGCTTCCCGCGCACAAAAGCCTCGAAAAGCCGCGGGGCTTCGGACACCTCCCACATCACCTTTTCCACCTTCCCGTTTTTGGCGTTGAGGACGATATTGCCGTGACCCTCGACCCGGGTCAGATGCTCGACGTTAATGTTTATCTCTTTCATGTTCTTAAAATCTTTGGATTCATGAGGTGACTTAGAATGTCCATGACGCTTTAATCATGCTTCTGTGCGACGGGTAGCCGTCATGGACATTTCATCTGAAGCCCTCCTCTGTCATCACTTTTTCGAGCACGCCCACTCCATCGAAAGAGAACACCCTGGCCGCTTCCAGGATCTCATCCCTCGTGAACTCCGCCTTGGCAAAAGCCGCAAGGCCGAACCGGAGCAGGTCTTCATTCTTCATGACGCTGTGGCAGCCCTCGCATTTATAACCGCGGCGCGTGCAGTAGGCGTCGCAATTGGCATAGGTGATCGGTCCCAGGCAAAGCACACCGCGCGACAGCAGGCAGCCCTGCCTGCGTTTGGGACACTCGGAGCAGACCGACACCCCGTTGATATCGTATTCCCGGCAGAGTTCTGAGAAGACGCAGTCTCCGCTTACAAAACAGTTCCGGCAGTCCTGCTCATGCTCTGACAGCAGCAGTTCCACCACTTCCCGGCGCTGGTCGTATACCGGCCGGCTTTTCGTGGATACCTTCAGCCCTTCTGTCGCCGGGAGGGTACAGCTTGACTGCAACCCCGGCCTTCCGCCTTCCAGCACTTCCACCACGCACAGACGGCATCCCGCCGGACGCGCCTCGGCATTGAGGGGATTGAAGCAGAGGGTAGGCAGGTGCACCCCGTTGGCCCGGGCCACATCCAGCACCTTCAGGCCTTCCTTGCAATCATATTCGGTGTCATTGATGATTATTTTCATATCACACACCCTCCCTTATGTCACAACGCAGGCATCTTTTGGCTTCCATTACGGCACACTGATCGTCCAGGCACATGACCACCTCCCGGAAATTGCACACCCTGTCCCTGGCAGGGATGGTGAGAATATCCGCGCGTGGCAGAGGCTCGTCATTGTTCGGCGGGTTCATCGAATACTCAAACTGAGTGAGCCCCTGGAGCCGGTACAACCGGTCCTCGCCCATCAGCTTATGGTCCATTTGACGGGCCGCGTTCTTCCCGTGCGCCACGGCTTCGATGACCGTGGCCGGACCGAGCACCGCATCACCGCCGGCAAACACTTGCGGATGGCTGGTTTGCATCGAATAAGGATCCACGGATATACGCTGCCTGTGATCCAGGAACTGGTTGGCCATGTCGCCGGCAAAATCCGCGTCGATCTGCTGGCCAATGGCCGTGACGATCCGATCGGCCATAATGGTGACCGTTTCGTATTCTACCGGGACCGGTTTCCTCCGACCCCATTTGGTGAATTCATCCATCTTCATCTTGCGGAAGACCACCCCGGCGGCACGTCCTTTTTCGACCAGGATCTTCTCGGGTGCCAGCAGGAAGTAGAACTCAATGCCCTCCTTCTTGGCTTCGCTGATCTCTTCGGGATACGCCGGCATGTCGATTTCCTCGCGGCGATAGGCGATGATCACTTTTTCACAGCCCAGGCGATGTGCGGTACGGGCCACATCCACCGAGACATTTCCGCCGCCGATCACGAGAAGCCGCTTGCCGAGGTCAACCTTCTCGTTCAGGTTCATCTGGCGCAGCAGTTTCATGCCGTTGAGTATGCCGGGCTTGTCCTCGTCCGGCAGGTTCATGGGCAGGTCGTTCTGGGCGCCGACACCAAGGAAGACCGAGTCGAACTTCTGGAGGATGTCCTCGAACGGCACGTCTTTGCCCACGGCGGTGTTCAGCCGGACGTGCACGCCGAGGTCGATGATCTGCTGGATTTCCCATCTGAGGACTTCCCTCGGCAACCGGTAGGGCGGGATGCCCCACATCAGCATGCCTCCCAGCTCGGATTGTGCCTCAAAGATTGTGACGTCATGGCCCAGCCGCTTAAGGAAGAAGGCCGCCGTGAGTCCGGCAACCCCGCCGCCCACAATGGCGATTTTTTTGCCTGTGGGATCCAGTTTTCCGAGTTCGGGACGGTATCCACCCTTGCCTTCAAGGACTTTGTCGGAACAGAACCGGTGGATCATCATCACCGACAGGGGCTGGTCCATCAGATTGCGCTGGCACCGGCTTTCGCAGGGATGGTCGCAGACGCGGCCGCAAATGGCCGGGAAGGGGTTGTCCTGACGCTGCAGTTCATACGCCTCGCCGTAGCGCCCCTCGGCCACCAGCTGCATCTGTCCGGGCACGTCGGTGCCGGCGGGACACGTATCCTGGCACGGGGTCAGGAAGAGCGAAGCGCAGGTGGATGACGGACATTTTTTGTTCAGGATGTGCTGTTCGTACTCGTGGCGGAAGTATTTCAGCGTGGTGAGCACCGGATTGGGTGCCGTTCCGCCCAGCGCGCACAGGGAGCCGTCGCGGATCTGTACGGAAAGGCGCTCGAGCAGCTCGATATCGCTCATTTTACCGCCTCCCTGGCAGATGCGCTCGAGGACTTCGAGCATGCGACGGGTGCCCATACGGCAGGGCGTACACTGTCCGCACGACTCTTCCACACAGAACTCGAGGAAGTACCGGGCGATATCCACCATGCAGGTATCCTCGTCCATGGCCACCATCCCGCCGGAGCCCACAATGGAGCCGAGTTCCTGGAGGTTTTCGTAGTCGACGGCCACATCGAGGTACTCGGCGGGGATACATCCACCCGACGGACCACCCGTCTGAACGGCCTTGAACGCGCGTCCGTGCTGCATTCCTCCGCCGATCTCGTAGATAATATCCTTCATTTTGGTACCCATGGGGATTTCCACGAGTCCGGCCCGCTCGATCTTGCCCACCAGGGAGAAGACTTTGGTGGCCTTGCTGCGCTCGGTGCCCATGCTGTTGAACCACCGGGCGCCTTTTTCGAACACCATGGGGATGTTGGCCCAGGTTTCGACATTGTTGACGTTGGTTGGCTTGCCGAACAGTCCCGACCTGGCCGGGAAGGGCGGACGTGGCTTGGGTTCGCCCCGTTTTCCCTCGATGGATGCGATCAGCGCCGTTTCTTCGCCGCAGACGAAGGCGCCGGCGCCTTCCATGATCCGCAGGTCAAATGAGAAATCGCTGTCGAGGATGTTGTCACCGAGGATGTTGAATTCACGGGCCTGCAGAATGGCCTTTTCAAGCCGTTTGATGGCCAGCGGATACTCCGCGCGCACATAGAGTATGCCGATGGATGCGCCAATGGCGTAGCCGCCGATGATCATGCCCTCGATCACGCTGTGGGGATCGCTTTCCAGCACGGCGCGATCCATATATGCACCGGGATCGCCCTCATCCGCATTGCAGATCACATATTTCTGGTCGCCGGGGGCGTCCTTGGCAAACTGCCATTTCTTTCCGGTGGAGAATCCGGCGCCGCCGCGTCCACGCATCCCGGATTTTATGACTTCGTCGATCACACCCTGGGGTTTGAGGTCCATCAGGATCTTGTGCGCGGAGCGGTATCCACCCCTGGCGATGTACTGTTCGATGGATTCGGGATTGATGACGCCGCAGTTCCGCAGCACGATACGCACTTGCCGGGCGAGGAAAGGCAGTTCTTTCAGGTTGGGGATGTCTTCATAGTGCCACGTGTAATCCAGTTTGCCGTGTTCGCACACCGACAGCTCCTCGCTCAGCTGTCCCATGGCGAACTCCTTGACCGGCCGGCCTTCGATCAGGTGCTCTTCAATGATGCGCTTCATCTTGGCGGTGGTGACATTGTGGTAGGTCACACGGGGCTTTCCGGGAAGCTTGATATCCACAAGCGGTTCGGCATGGCACATACCGATACAGCCTACGGTGATGATCTGGGGTTGGATTCCGGTTTCCTGCCAGTATCCCGTGTACTCCCTGGTGAAATCCACCAGCTTGTTGCCGCCTGCGGCAATGCCGCACGTCCCGAGACCGAAAATGATCTGTGGCTTGGAGGATTCCAGGGAGTTCATCCCGATCCTGGCCATTTCGTTGAGATCCAGCTTGGTTTTGACAGTCATGGGCTCTCCTACTCGAATTTCTCAATAATACCTTCCAGATGGGTGGGTTTCACCCTGCCGAACGTTTCATTGTCGATATTGATCAGCGGAGCAAGTCCGCAACAACCCAGGCATCGCACGCTCTTCATGGAAAAGCGATGGTCCTTTGTGGTCTCGTCTTCCTTGATGCCAAGGATTTCACTGAGCTTTTGCATCAGGCCTTTGGAGCCTTTCACGTGGCAGCCAGTCCCCACGCAGACGGAGATGTGATGGCGGCCGGGCGGATGAAGATTGAACTGGGAGTAGAACGTGGCGATGCCGTACAGGTCTGTGTAGCTGGTACCGATGGAGTCGGCAATGTACCGCATGTGCTCATCGCGGAGGAATCCGTATTCGCTCTGGGCCAGCTGCAGCAGCCGGATCTTCTGGTGTTGCGGATCCTCCACGGATGCCACGATTTTGTCCAGGGCCCATTTTTCTTCCCAGATCAACGGTCTTGTCGTTGTGTCAGCCATGGTCATACCCCTCTGAGTTCTTCAAGCCACGTGATTCGTTCTTGTATAACATTTTCGTCAATGGTGGGGGGAGTGCCGCCACCGTTGGTGCATCCAGCCAGGCAGGGGTACACATGAACGGCCCCCTTTGCAATTTTGGCCTGGGCCAGTTTTTCCGGCAGATCCCTGCGGATCCCAAACCCGTTCCGTCCGGGGGCAGGTACACCGGGATGCCGGAATCCCCGTCCAACCGTTTGTCCGTCGTAAGCCGCTCCCTCAGGATCCATGAAGTCAAGATCGCACTCAAGCTGCCGGAACAGCTCCATGAGGTTGGCCCCGGTTATCACATAATTGAACTCTTCCACCTCCTTCATGGCCGAGCACGGGCTCACAAGGCAGATGTTCTTGTGTACCTCATCCAGAAGCAGCGACCACGGACTGTTCTCCGGCTTCACTTCCAGCGTATTGAGTTCGCGTTCCGTGAAGTAGTTCTGCGCAGAGCGGCACCAGCTGGCCAGGGTCGGCATTTCGGATTGTTCATCCATCTGCGCCGACAAGGAGAGGTAGTAATCGTACTGAAATACCTTCTGGAACCCGATGTGCCTGAGGCCGGCTATTACATACTTTTCAGCCAGTTCCGGCTCCATACGGTGCAATGTGCTGTGCTTTTGCACGAACGTCGACAACGCCACCGAGTCAAGGGCGATGGAGAGCTTCTTCTTTTTCACTTCCATGGCCAGGGTCTCGACGGGCGAGCGGTTTCCCAGGGCGCCGACCGGACATGTGGAGATGCACTGACCGCAGCGGATACAGCCGTTGGCGTCGAAGCCGATGTTCTGCGGGGTCGATATGATCGCCTCGCTGCCCTTTTCCACCACGCCAAGCGCATCCACCCCCATCACATCCTGGCAGATATGCACGCAGCGGCGGCAGAGGATGCATTTCCGGGGATTGTATTTGATCACCGAACGGTTGTCGATTTCCATGTCGCGCAGGATGATCCCGAAATCGAGGTCCTTGTTTTTGGACGGGGGCATGTCCGTGAGGCGCTTTATATAATAAAGCACCTGCTCTTTGCGGACGGGACAGCCGCGGATGTAAAAATCGACTTCGACCACTTCGTTGACGGCCTTGGCGGGGAACAGGTCGAACAGCTCGTTGCCCTTGATCTGCTTCTTGGCGCCGGGATAGACCTCGGTGAGCGCCTCACTGTCGGGCCATTCGTTGCGCAGCTTGTTGACGCATCCGGTGGTGGCGCAGTCTCCCAGGGCGATGAGCACCTTTGCGTTGGAGCGGATCTTGCGGAGGCGTTCGGCATCGGCGGGACGGTTGATGGAGCCCTCGACAAAGGCAATGTCGTAGTCATCCGAATGCTCTTTCATCACCTCCCGGAACGATACAATATCGACATGTTCGATCAGCTCCAGGATATCCTCTTCCAGGTTCGCGATCTGCAGTTCACATCCTTCACAGCTGGCAAAATCAAAAACCGCAATTTTTGGCTTCATGGGCAACCTCCGGCTCCCGTTTGGGCTCCAGCATACAAGAGCATGATGAAAAAAGAACAGATAGGAGTGTGCCGCTCACGGAATTTTCAGCATCTTTCCGGGACTACCCCGATGACTTCAACTGCAAATGATTACGACTGAGCTGGCACTTTTGATTATTTCGATAAATCAATGCTTTCGGAAAAAGCAATATTTTCCCCAATAATACAGTTTTCAGACGGTACTGAAATACCTTATAGATAATAGTAATGATTCCCATTCATGTTGTCAAGTATGGTTGGATGGCCGACTTATGACCGGGAATGTGGCTCGTGAAATAGTGCATAGAGTACGGGTGGATGGGCAACCTTGTGACAACTTTTTGCCGGGACGGAGACCCCGGAAAATGGGACCGGGAGTATGGGTGGATGGTGGATGGTTCATGACCCTGCACCTTCCACACCCAGGATCCACCCCTCAATGCGCGCAGTTTTTTCTACTTTGGATGATAAAGCGGGTGTAAAATATGCCTCCAGTGCACCATACAGATCGGTCTGACGCAGCCAGGCGGCTATGGTCCATGCGTCGTGCTGGTCGGGCGTGCGTCCCTCGGCTGGATACTGCCTGCTCCAGAGCGACGGGTACATCTCGGCGACGGCCGAGCTGCCGGTCGGGATCTCCCAGCCGTCGAACGGCCAGAATTTCACCCGTTCCGGCAGGTTATCCCGCAGGTATGCCAGCCAGGGCAGGCCGGCATGCGTCGATTTGGCCACCGATCCCGGAACGTCAAAATGAAACACAGACTTCGCCCCGGCCTGCTTCTCGACAATCCGTCGCCACCGGGCGCTGCCTGAGCGGGCTGCGGCATTGCCCGAGGTGCCGTCCCGTATGAATTCAACGTAGGTGTGCTTTTTGTCCGTCGGCCAGTGGCGCCGGAAGTCCTCAAGGAAACCCGGCCAGTCGGGCGGCAGTCCGCAAGCTTCAAAATAGCGCATCGGGAAAGAAAACCCGTGGTCAATGCCGGCCATGGTGGGCACCGGATTAGAGAGCTCCTCGAGCAGCCATTCGACCAACCCGCGCCTGGTCCAGTAATTTCTCGGACTTGGCGGCGGGAGCACTTCCTTCGGAGCCTCCTGTTGCGTTGCCACATAAACACGCAGCCCTTTCAGGCTGCAGTCGGGGGTCCTGGCACCGGAATAGTCGATGCCGATGTATCGCTCAAACATGGGTTGGGACATGGAGGTATCCGTTTGTTCTGGTCTTCGCTGCATCAAGAAACAGATATTTTCCTGGCCTGATTCCCAACATAAAATTGTGATCTTTCTCTTCCCTGGCCAGTCCTGCAATTGTATCGTTCCCCATCCCGACCAGCAACTGTAATCATTCCTTATCTATGCATAACAATGTGACCACTTCCATATCTCGCCAACAGTTGCGATCATTCCCTCTCCCTGCCAGAAATTGCAATCATTCTCTTTTACCAAGCATAAGCTTGTTATAAAGCGGAGATATCACTTCTCGTCAATAGAATTTAAAGATGAATAAAACACAATAAATGTTCGCATATCACCCTATATTGGCATGTAAACCGCATCCTTATTGCGCATATAAACGAGTTATCGCTCAGTGTAGAAAACCCAAACATCAAAATGGCATCAGTAATAAGAGTAAATTTGAAACTCCTGAATTATTAATTATTTCCAGCTGTGCCATCAGAATCGCAATATATTGAATTCAAAGTAACCTGGAGAGACGAGTACCTAAAATGGATTTGTGGCTTTGCCAATGCCAGCGGTGGTAAACTATTTGTTGGTGTTGATGATAGGGGAAAAGTAACGGGCATTGACAACTACAACAAACTATTGGAAGAGTTGCCCAACAAATTCCGGGATATTCTGGGCGTCTATGCAGAAGTAAACCTGCGAGAGGAAAAGGATAAGTATTACCTTGAAATCATAGTACCCCGTTTTGATGTGCCTATTTCCGTAAGAGGCAAATATTACGTCCGTACCGGAAGTACGCTGCAGGAAATAACCGGATTGGCATTAAATGAATTCATTTTGAAACGCACCGGAAAAACCTGGGATAATATTCCCGAACAAAGAGCTTCCATAGATGATATTGACGAATCAAGCATAAAAGAATTTCTAAAAAATGCTCGAATCGCTAAGCGGATTAATCTTGAAGATAATATCAGTATTCCGGATTTACTTGAAAAACTGCGTCTGCTCGAAGATGGCCATTTGAAAAGAGCTGCTATTGTTTTATTTGGAAAAGATCCCGGGAAATTCTATCCGAACATTGCGGTTAAGATTGGTAAATTTGGTGAAACAGATGCCGATCTGAAATTTCATGAGGTAATAGAAGGCAATCTGACGCAACTCAAAGATGGGATCGGAGAAATGCTTAACGCTAAGTTTTTCATTCACCCGATAGACTTTATGGGAATGCAACGGATAGAATTAGATGAATATCCGGTTGCCGCTGTTCGGGAGATGATTCTCAATGCTTTGGTACACCGTAACTACATGGGATCACCTACACAAATTCGCTTATATGAGGACAATTTCAGCGTTTGGAATGATGGACCCTTACCAGAAGGAATTTCCGAAGAAGATTTGAAGAAAGTACACCGCTCTAAACCAAGAAATCCACTGATAGCAGATGTTTGTTTCAAGGCTGGATATATTGATTTATGGGGACGGGGAACAATCAAGATCATTGAATCTTGTAAGAATGCCGGATTGCCGGAGCCGGTTTTAAAAGAAGAACAAGGAGGTTTCCTGAGCAAGATATTTAAAGACCGGTTTACCGAAGATCAGTTGAAGAAAAATGGACTGAAAGAAAGACAGGTTGAAGCGATCCTGTACACCAAAAAATATGGTGAAATTACAAACTCCAAGTATCAGGAGATAGCTGATGTTTCAAAAGCAACGGCTACGAGAGACATTAAGGAGTTAGAGGATAAAGGGATATTGAAAAATATTGGAACAAAGGGATCGAGTGCGGTATACAAACTGGGAGTTGGCTCATAGTTGGCTCAGTTGGCTCACAATGGGCTCATAATTGGCTCAAAGGACAAAACAAGAAAAGAATCAAATGAACAGAGAAGAACACCGAAGCGATAACATCACCTATACGTAAGCAGGGAATAGTCGTGACCCCTGACAGGGTTTCGTGCTTCGCAGGACAGGAAGGTGGTAAATTTAAAGTTCAGTTGTTACCGGAAAGTGTTGAAACGTCTCCATGACAGTCAGGGTGTCACACCTGGTATCGAAGGGTATGCTCTATGACTTACTCTCTTACTCTCTTAACTCCTCTATTTAAGTTTTTGCCGTTTTTCTTAAATAAGCAGATTTATAATTATTTTCGTGGAATATGCATCTGAGGAAGCTTTTGTGCTGATGCCAGGACATTCCTACTTCATTGCCAAAGATGAACTGGATACGACTGACGATGAACAGCAGATAATCGAAAAGGATCAGCAAGCAGTGATTCAGCTTAAAACCAGCCTCATCCCG
>SLNO01000059.1 GCA_007132975.1 Balneolales bacterium | reverse complement strand
CCTACCTGGGTCTGTTCACCTTCTCGATGATCGGGATCGTGATCACGCACAACCTGCTCATGATGTACATTTTCTGGGAGCTGGTGGGATTGAGCTCGTACCTGCTCATTGGCCACTGGTATGAGAAGAAGTCGGCTTCCAACGCCGCCATGAAGGCCTTCATTGTCAACCGTGTGGGCGATGCCGGCATGTTCATAGGCATCATGATCATCTTCGTCCATTTTTCCACATTCTCGTTCGATGCCATTTTCGGGGCGATTTCCGCCGGCAACCTGCCTTTTGAAAGCCAGGCCTGGCTGACGGCGGCCGGCATCCTGATCTTCTGCGGAGCCATTGGCAAGTCGGCGCAGTTCCCGCTTCACGTCTGGCTTCCCGACGCCATGGAGGGCCCGACCCCGGTCAGCGCCCTTATCCACGCCGCCACCATGGTTGCCGCCGGTGTGTTCATGGTTGCCCGTCTCTTCCCGATGTTCACGGCCGACGCCCTGCTTGTGATCGCCTATGTGGGCGCAGCCACGGCACTGCTGGCCGCTACCATCGCCATCACCCAGTACGATATCAAGAAGGTGCTGGCATGGTCTACCATCAGCCAGTTGGGCTACATGGTCATGGCGCTCGGTGTGGGTGCCTACGCTGCGGGTTTCATGCACCTGGTGACCCACGCCGCCTTCAAGGCCGGCCTCTTTTTGGGCTCCGGCGCCGTTATCTATGCCATGCATGCGGCGCTGCACAAGCAGCACGACCATGACACCGATGCCCAGGATATCCGCAATATGGGCGGACTCAAATCGCGGATGCCGGTCACCTACTGGACGTTCCTGATCTTCACGCTGGCCATCTCGGGCATACCGCTGACGTCTGGCTTTCTCAGCAAAGACGAGATCCTGGCGGGTACGCTGGCTTTCAGTACCCTGAACGGACACTGGCTGTTGCCGCTTGTCGCGTTCACTGTGGCGGGGATGACCGCCTTCTACATGTTCCGGCTCTTCATCCTCACCTTCCATGGCGAGCATGCCCAGCCCGAGCGGCTCCCGCTCATCAGCGAAGTTCCTGGCGTCATGAGCATCCCGCTGATGATCCTCGCCGCGCTCTCGGTCTTTGTATTCTACAGTTTCAATCCGTTCGGGGCCTCCTCAGGCTGGCTCTTCCAGGCGCTGGAACGCCCCATGAGCGTTGTGCCTGAAGCCGTGGCTCCGGCAACATGGGCCGTGATGTATGAAGCCATAGCCCGCGTCCACACACTGGTGATGATCCTTTCGATCGTGATCGCCGTAGCCGGTCTGGCCTTTGCCTGGCTGGTCTACCAGAAGAAGTCCGTCAGCGCGGAGATGATGGCATCCCGGATGGGTCGCCTCTACCACGGATCGCGCAATAAATGGTACTTCGACGAGATGTATGAAGCTGTTTTCGTCAACGGCACCCTGGCGCTGACACGCATCTCCAACTGGTTTGATGCGCGCATCATCGACGGTATCGTTAACGGCGCCGGTTCGGTGACGCATGGGGTGTCGCGCATCAGCGGATGGATAGACAACACCTTTATCGACGGCCTGGTCAACTTCCTGGCCAACTTCACCGGAGCAATAGGCATGCGGCTCCGTAAGATCCAGACCGGAAACATCCAGACCTATCTGGTCTTCGCCGTCTTCGGTTTCCTGATCATAACCATCGTGCTACTGACAATCTGAATCTATTTTCAACCGGCGAACACTTGGGGGTCCGCCACTTGAAACAAACAATTTTCACATATTCCGGCAGCAAAATCACTAACAGAAACACAACGGTATGGAATTTCAAATATTCGGCATCGGCATTCTAACATGGATCGTCTTCCTTCCCATTGTAGGGATGCTCATTGTCCTGCTCATTCCAGGTGACAATAAAAACGCCATCAGGTGGACCGCTGCGGGAGCAACCGGTCTGCAGCTGCTTCTGGCGGTCATCCTGCTGGGAATATTCGACCGAACCGCCCTGGGCATCAACGATCCGGGCAGCTTCCAGTTCGTGGAGCAGTTCCAGTGGATCGTCGTGGAGGCAGTCCCGTGGGTTGGCAAGATCGAGATCCTGTACTTCCTCGGCATCGACGGCCTGAGCGTGCTGATGGTCCTGCTTACGGCGCTGATCAGCGTAATCGGCGTTATCTCATCCTGGAGCATCCAGAAGATGGTCAAAGGCTACTTCGCGCTCTACCTGCTGCTGGTGACCGGGATGATGGGCGTGTTCGTGGCCCTCGATTTCTTCCTGTTCTTCATTTTCTGGGAAGTGATGCTGCTGCCGATGTACTTCCTGATTGGTATCTGGGGCGGCCCCCGGCGTGAATATGCCGCCATCAAGTTCTTCATCTACACCTTCGTGGGCGGCGTGCTGATGCTGCTGGTCATGCTCGGCCTCTACTTCAGCGTAGCCTACACCAACGGCGCCGGTGAGCAGGTCCACACCTTCAACCTGCTGCACATGATGAACTCCGCGAATTTCGTGGAAGGCTCGATCTTTTACGGGGTGGATACGACCTGGCGCTATATTGCGTGGGTTGCCCTGTTCATCAGTTTTGCCATCAAGGTCCCGCTCTTCCCGTTCCATACCTGGCTCCCGGACGCGCACGTGGAAGCGCCTACGCCGATAAGCGTTATCCTTGCCGGGGTACTGCTGAAGCTTGGAACCTACGGCATGCTGCGGATCATGTACCCGATCCTGCCAGACGGCACCGTCTATTTCATGTACCTCATGGCCGCGCTTGGAATGATCAGTATCATCTATGGAGCGCTCTGTGCCATGGCCCAGGACGACTTTAAGAAACTGATCGCCTACTCGTCCATCAGCCACATGGGTATCGTCATGCTCGGCATGGCATCGCTCACCAACCAGGGTACCGTGGGCGCTGTACTGCAGATGTTCAACCACGGCACCATTACCGCCATGCTCTTCCTCATCGTGGGCGTGCTGTACGACCGGACGCACAAGCGTGGGCTATACGACTTCGGCGGCATTGCCAACCAGATGCCGAAATACACCGGCATTGCCATGGTAGCCATGTTCGCGGCGCTCGGACTGCCCGGCCTCAGCGGATTTGTCAGCGAGCTGTTTTCCTTCCTGGGTGCGTTCGACTCCTTCCGGGTGATCACCATCATCTCCGTGACCGGCATCATCTTCACGGCGGCCTACATCCTCTGGACCATCCAGCGCGTCTTCCTTGGGGAGCTGTCCGATGAGCACAAGACACTGACCGACCTGACCGGACGCGAGCTGCTCATGTTCGTGCCGCTGCTGATCATCGTGATCCTGCTCGGAGTCTATCCCGGTCCCGCTATCGAACTGATGAACGCCTCACTGAGCCACCTGGTCGAATTTGTAAACATGGCTGGAAGGTAACACGTCAACATCCAAAGGTTTGTGATAATCCGAATTACGTATGGCTGAACACATCATTGAAAGTATTTACCGTTTCCTTCCGGAAATTGCCCTCGTGGTAACACTGGTTGCGGCCATTGTCGCCGACCTGGTGCTCCGGGAGCGGAACCGCCATGTTGCCTGGGTGGTGCTGGCCGGTCTGGCCGTAACCGCTATCCTCCTGGTGGGGCAGCGCGGCTGGAACGTATCCATATTCAGCGACACCCTCGCCGTGGACCCGTTTGCTGTCTTCTTCAAGGCGGTGCTGCTGGTGGCCGGCCTCTTCATCGTTCTCTTTTCCATGAAGAGCCGTGAACTGGAACATAACAGCACCCGTATAGGTGAATACTATATGCTCATCACCGGAGTCATCTTCGGGATGTTCCTGATGGTCGGGGCCACCAACCTGCTCCTCATGTACCTGGCGTTCGAGCTTACCAGCATCAGCTCCTATGTGCTGGCCGGTTTCACCAAGACCCTGCGGCGATCGGCCGAGGCATCCATGAAGTACATCATTTTCGGAGCCGTATCTTCCGGGTTCCTGATCTACGGGATTTCGCTGCTGGTAGGTGTAACGGGCGCAGTGGATATCTACGGTGTGCGGAATGCCCTGCAGGCAGGGGTGGAGCAGACCGCGGCGCTGTATGTTGGTGTGATCATGATCATTGTCGGCTTCAGCTACAAGATCACGGCTGTGCCGTTCCATTTCTGGGCGCCGGACGTCTACCAGGGGGCTCCGGTTACTATCACCACTTTCCTTGCAACGGCGTCCAAGGTAGCCGGGTTCGCCATGATGATCCGCTTCTTCCGGATATCTTTCATGGATTCGGGAGTGTTGGCGGCGCCCGGATTTGAGGGGGTCGTCGCCGTAGTACCATGGCATCTGATACTTGCGGTGCTTGCAGCCGTGACCATGCTGGCCGCCAACCTGATGGCGCTCTGGCAGGAGAATATCAAGCGCCTGCTGGCTTATTCGAGCATTGCTCACGCCGGGTTCATTCTTATGGGACTGGCACTGGTCACCGACGAGGGGATCAGTGCCATGATGATCTATCTGGCCATCTATCTTTTCATGAATATGGGCGCATTCTATGTGGTCATGCTTGTGGCAAACAAGTTGGATACCGAGGATGTGGCCGGATATCAGGGATTGGGACATCGCTCGCCGTTCCTTGGAGTTGCCATGGCCATATTCCTGGTGGCACTGGCCGGATTCCCGCCCACAGCCGGGTTCATTGCCAAGGTGTACATTTTCGGGGCCACCATCAGCGCCGGAATGATCTGGCTTGTGGCGCTGGCCGGACTTGCAACCGTCATTTCCCTTTTTTACTATATCCGCGTTGTGCGCAACATGTTTCTGGTGGAACCGGCCGAGACAGATGGCCCTGTCCGCTATGATGTTTCATCCCTGGCCATTCTCGTTCTGCTGCTCGTACCGGTACTTCTGCTCGGCGTCTACTTCTCACCGATCGTGGCCTGGGCAAAACACGCCGTGACCATGTTCGGAATGTAGGATTGTCGGCCATCGGCAGCTAACGCACTGGTGTACAGGCACTCTAACCCCTAACAGTTCGTTACAGAAAAAAACATTTTGTTTTAACAATTCCTCAGTATAATGGGATAACTGACACGGTTATCTCCTTTTATTCTCAAAAAAGGCTCAATTATGGCACAGGCAAATGGAAATGAAACCCATTCATCACCCGGAATGCAGGAAGAACTGAAAGAGATCCTTCGGCAGGCGGAAGTGGATTTTGATCGCTCGGAACAGGAAATGTACCGTCCGTCAACAGACGTGGTACTCTATTCGGGATGCTTTTTTGCGCGGCGAGCCCTGCACCATTACCTCTACTATTGCTACAAAAAATTTGGCGGTCCTGATGCTGATAAGTCTCCGCATGATCTGACTATTCAGGAAATGGCCAGTTTTTGTGCCAAACATGAAAATCGCATCGGCAAAATCGACTTCGACAGCATGCACTGCAGCCGTTCGGATGTCCTGGAGGAGGATGAGGTCTTTTTCTGCAACGATGTGGACAAGGTCAACAGCTGCAAGAGCCTTGCAGAGCAGATGAGGCAGATTGTCTTAAGCTAAGGTTATATCCAGCAGAAGCAGTCATTTTGAATGTCTGCGGGCTACCACCGTGTTGACAAGAGGTCGGGAGCGCACTAAATGCCGCTATTTTTGGAACCCTAAAGGATTTCCAGCAACTCCACCCGAAAGATGAGCGTGGCACCCGGATAGATGCTGCTGTTGGGTGGGGGGAAGTCTCCGTAAGCAAGTTCCGAGGGAATTACAAGCTCATATTCTGCGCCTTCCTGCATAAGCATCACGCCTTCGGCGAAACCGGCAATGACCTGGTTGACGACGAACTCAAGAGGCTCATCCCGCTCATAGGAACTGTCGATAACATTACCGTCTATCAGAGTTGCCTCGTAATGTGTGCGAACACTGGAGTCCATTTCAGGTGTATCACCGTCACCTTCCCGGAGCACACGATACATCAATCCGCTTTGGGTAACGGTTACATCGTCACGTTCAGCATACTGCTCCATAAACTCAATATCCGCAGTGTTATCGAAGCCAAAATCCTCACGTTGAAGGCAACCGGTGAGGAAGATCATGAGGAGGGAGACGGCAAGTATCGGGTATTTCATTTTTTTAGCAAGGGGAGTTAGAGAATCCACACATCCGGCCCAGAAGCCGGAATAAAAATAACGTGGTAAAATACGGATTATGACGGATAATTGTTGATTATGGTCGAAAATCGGTGAGGCATGGTTCATCGAGTGGAAAACTGACATGGAAAACCGGAATTATATCCTCAAAACCGTTATTATTACAGTGATTGCAACGAAATGGGCAGATGATTGCAGACGCTCATCCCAAATCCAAAATCCTGACAATGCGGATTATATGAATTGAAGGTCACGAAGCGCTATGACCAAGATCGGGCATAGTACCGGACACACAGAAGCATGATTAAAACTGTCATGGTCATTCTATCTGACCTTAAGAATCAAAAGTTATAAACAGATGAACCGAAGGTCGCGAAGCGCTATGTCCATGACCGTAGCCCAGTCACACATGAGCATGATTAAAAGTGTCATGGACATTCTATGTGACCTAATGAATCCAACATTTTAAACAGATGAAACGGCGATGTTTTTTGACTGTATTGATGCTGGGAATCCTCATAATATTCCCGCCATCCTCCCTGCCCGGCAATTCTGGCATATCAAAGCCCGACAGACCCGAAGCGGATCCCCCCGATGAAAAATCGGGGACCGTCATGGAGGTATTGAGGCAGAACGGGATTTCGGAGGAAAATGAGGCGGCCACCGTTGATGAGGACCTGCATCCCGATACAGTCGGAGTGGCATCCGTGGTTAAAGGCCTCGACCGATCTTTTGCAATTGAGGATATGCGGCTCGAAGTGAACATTGGCAAACGGGAGCTATATGTCTTCAGCGGGCGGGAAAAGATTGCCACCTATCCGGTAGCGGTGGGAAAACCCGAGTGGCCCACCCGTCCAGGAAGATGGGGTATTTACGAAGTGGTCTGGAACCCGTGGTGGCACCCCCCGGATGAAGAGTGGGCATGGTACCGGGCTATCATGGCCCCGGGCGATCCGGACAATCCGCTTGGAAGGGCCCAGCTCATATACGATGCTCCCAGATCCATACACGGCACCATTGAACCAGCCTCGATTGGAAGGGCCGTATCCCACGGGTCCATTCGTGTGACCAACGAAGTGGCCATGAAACTGGCCCGCCATGTAATGGAATCAGTGGGCATCGTTTACGACGAGGAATGGTACTCGGAGGTGCAGAACGATCGCAGCAGAAATGTGCGGATCCGTTTGTCGCAAAGGGTACCGATTCGTGTCTACAACTGACCCGTTCACCTTTTAACCCAATCCCGGTTTGGCCGGCTCAACGGACAAAAGCAGGCACCTTCATCTAATTATTTCCCTCCTTGATATATGAGCCACTACAACAGATTTAAAGAAGATCACTTCCTGGGCCGGCTCAGGACGCTGAGTGGCCGGGTGCTGGAGCTGGGATTCGGCGACGCCGACACACTTTTTTATTACGACCCGGGAACGGATGTCGTTGCCATTGAAAAAAACCGAAAGTGGGTCGACCGCGCAGCCAAACGTCTCACAGATGGCGGGATCGGGCACGTAAAGGTTATGGAGGGCTCGGCAGAAAAACTCCCATTTCGTGATAATGAGTTCGATTTTGTGACAAGCTCCTTCATGTTGTGCTCTGTGGGATCACAACCCGCCGCCATTGCCGAGATGTTCCGGGTGCTGAAGCCGGGTGGACGCTATGTGGCCCTTGAGCATACCCTCTCAAAAAACGGTCTTTTCCGCGGCCTGCAGAAAATACTGGCAAAACCGGTATCCAAAATAGCGGATAATTGCCACCTCAACAGCGATCCACTGGCTGTGATTGGGCTTCAACCCTTCCGCGTACTGAAAGCAGAATACTTTCCTTATTACCTGGAACCGCCTTTGTACATTGAGGCGGAAAAACCTGCAGGCCAAAAGCACTGAATCGCCGTTACCAGATTAAGAGCGGTTTGACGCTCTAAACAGGTGCACCTGAACGGACAACCAACTATTGGAAACCATGCTTTGGCAAAACAGCAGCAACAGAGAACTTCCCGACTATGTCGGCGGCCGTGAGTGGATACTCCCGGGAAAGGATTTTGTTCCGGCCTATCGGCACCTCTACGAAACGGATCCCTCGGTTTTTGAGCAGCGGCGAGAGTGGGCTTTGTCACTGCTGGAGTCCTGTACCGTTTGTCCGCGCCTTTGCAAGGTGAACCGCATGGAAAACCGGCATGGTGTTTGCAGATCGGGACGGTATGCCGCCGTCTGCAGCGCCTTCCCTCACCTGGGGGAAGAAGACGGGCTTCGCGGGTGGATGGGGTCCGGCACCATTTTTTTTTCGTATTGCAATCTCAAATGTGTGTTTTGCCAGAACCACGAGCTCTCCTGGCGCGGACAGGGATCAGTGCACGATGCCGGTGAACTGGCGAGGCTTATGCTTTCGTTGCAGGAACAGGGATGCCACAACATAAATTTTGTGACGCCGGAACATGTGGTGCCCCAGATCATGGAAGCACTGCCGCTTGCCATTGAAATGGGGCTCAGGGTACCGATTGTGTACAACACAAGTGCTTATGATTCCATGGACTCACTCGAATTGATGGATGGGATCGTGGATATCTACATGCCCGACTTCAAGTATTGGGACAGCGAAAAATCACGGATTTACCTGGGAGCCGCGGATTATTCCGAAGTGGCAAGAAGCGCATTGCGTGAGATGTACAGGCAGGTTGGATCGTTGCGATTTGATGAAAAGGGCCTGGCAAAGCGGGGGTTGCTTGTGCGCCATCTCGTCATGCCGGGAGAAACGGGTGATGCCCGGAATATTTTCCGGTTTCTGGCCCGGGATATTTCACACGATACATGGGTGAACATCATGGACCAGTACCAACCGGATGGCATGGTGCTGCGCAAACCGGAAAGATACGGCCCTATCAATAGGGGAATCAGCTCCAGAGAGTACCAGGATGCCTGCCTCGCGGCAAAGGAGGAGGGACTTTATCGCTTTGATACCCGGAGATAGTTCAAGGCCGATTGCCTTTGTCAGGGGAGGCTGGTGGTGCGGATCACCTGGCGGTCTGAAGGGGCTGGCGGCAATTCTATGATTTCCTGTACCGCTCTGTTGATGAACATGAGATCGTACATCACGGTATCGGCAATCACAATGGTATCGGCAGCAACCACATACATGAAGTCGTAAATACCTACTGTGTCAGGAGCAGCCGGTCTAGGGCGATATGCGAAAGCATCCCTGTCATAATTCCACAGCTGGAAAGTAAAGCCCTCATTGTCCCGTTCAAATCTGAGGCTCAGGGGCATGTCGGTATAATTTCTGTTGACTGATTCCAGCAGGTCGGCTAAAATTGACCCCTGGACCAGTTCGATCTGTCGTTCCTGAATCTCTTCTTCGCTGAGAGTGTCGGCGAAAGCCGGATAAAAATAATTGGGTTGAAGCTCATTGCTCGCATCCCTGCGTTGTTCCTGTATCCCCCATGAGCGCATGATCTCCGTCAATTCCGCGGAGGGCTGTTCCACAATGTAGACATTAAGGGATGGATAAACCACGACGATGTCGTCTCTTCCAAAACCGATATTGCTGACATCAATGATTTCGATCCGTTCAACTTGAGACGGGTCCTCGGCGATAAGAAAGTCATCCAGTATCCATTCGATGGAAGCACTGTCCGTGATTTCTGCGATATTGCGAAATATCTGTGAAACCTGGGGCTCTGCAATGGAAGGCCTGTTGCTGTTGGCGCCGGTGAAAGCCATCAAAAAAAACAGCGAAAGGAAGGAAATGATAAGGATCCTGGTGAGCGTATACACTTAGATATTCCTCCATAGTTGGTGGTATCTTCTGGCTTCATCCATATCACCATTGCGTCTGTGAAGATCTGTCAACAGGCTGTAGAGGGTGCGGCGATCCTGCTCGTTCAGGGAGTAGCTCTCTTCTTCAGCGAGGGAGGCAAAGCGAATGGATTCAGGAACGTTGTTACTCAGTATGTTGGCAATCTGAAGATTTGCCCTGGCCCTGTTCCTCCAGTTGATCTTGGAACTTTGCATGAAGTAAGAAAGTGCATTCCGCCGGTCACGCTCGGCAAGGTAACTTTGTCCGATGTTGAAGCAAATAAGGCCATAGTCATTGAAATACCGCATGTAATCGGGATTCAGAGGCCGACCCCGGTGGTCGGTTTCCGTCCGTTTGACCAGTTGGAGCAGCCGCTCGGCCGCCTGTTTCTCTTTTCCGTTCTGGTATTCCAGCACACCCAGCCTCCAGTCGATTTCATCCCGGGCTTCATCAGATCGCAAGTTGGCCATCAGTTCCCTGTAACGCTGCTCGGCATCTTCCAGGCGGCCCTGGTTGACGAGACGGGTGATGATATATTCACGTTCAAGGCTTGCCTGTATATTTCCGTTGTCCCAGTTGATAAAATCAATCTCACTCTGAACGGTCTGCCTGTCGTCTTCCGATTGAGCGTAGGTCATGGCTTCATTAAATATGGCCAGGGAACCTTCGGTGTCGTAGAGATTGAGGAAAGATAATCCTTTGTAGTACGTGTAGATGAAAAGGCTCGTGGAATCACGGGTGCTCATATGTCCGTGGCGGGAATAGTGGTCAGAAAGAGGCACGACATCCCTCAAAGTGCTAATGGCCCGGTCGAAGTTTTCGGCAGCAACCTGGTAGTTTTCAAGACTGAAATAGTTCTCGGCAAGGGCAAAATATACAACGTGATCGCCTCTTTCGACGCGTGCCAGCTTCTCGAGCACGTCAATGGCTTTCTTATGCTCCTGCTGTTCATTAAGCCGTGAGGCCTTGATCCCATAGAGTTGACCAAGCCAGAGCCGCACTTCGCTATCAAAAGGATTCAGACGAAGAGACTCTTCGAAGGAAGCAATGGCCCGATCTACCAGGCGTGCATATTCCTCCAGACTTTCATCATCATCCACGCGATGACTGCGTTGCAGTGCGTCAATATCACGAACATGTTCCGCAGCTTCGTTGAAGGCTTCAATGGCTTCGAGGTTGTCCTGTTCCGTTACTCGGTGGCTTCTGGAATCTTCCAGTTCAAGATAGTACCAGATTGTGTCGCTTTCAGCTCTCCAGGCTTCTGCCTGCTCTTTCAGGCGTTCAGCCCGTAGTTGCTCGTCAAGTGAAACGAAGGACTCATCTGCCAGTTTTTGCGCTTCCGCCGCCGTGATGCTGTCTACACCAGCAGGAACTTCAAGTACCGCCTCATCAGCAGGGTCAACCGCCGTCCTTGTGGAAGAACAGGAATAGGTAAGCAGCAGCAACGCAGTAATTACAGAAAAAGCAAACGGTTTCATTTCTCAGGTGCGGTTGGTTTGAGGTAATCCTTGATATCACATGTTGACACTATTCCACCAGCTCAGGAAAATCTGGTAAAACTCCTGCGTATGTTCTCTTCCGGCATCTCGCATTTCCGAGTCAACCTCAGCGATTTCACCGGCCCTGAAGCCGACCTGTCCCACCCGCAGGTAATTGGACTCCCGCTGGAAACCCCGGTCGATCAGGTAAATGGCGTCATTGTCCTGAACAAGCACAATATGTACCTCTTTGAGTTCCTCGCGAGTCATAAGAAGGAGCTTGTATTCGCGTCCCCCTACGTAGAAAGTAGTTCTGGATGTGAGGTAATTATCATCCCAGCGTCCGTCAGTCATCATTCTACGGACTGCAACCGGGAGTTCTGCGGAATTCTGCCTCATCCAATCTGCCAGCGGGAAATAGAGTTGACCGATATCGGAATAATCGGCGCCAAAATCTGCTAGGTCACGGACGTCCACCTCATTGACATCTTCCTGCTCTCCTCTGGCCCTGGGACCGCCAAGCAACCCTCCGGCGCCATCATCCGATATTCCCCTTCGACCAATGCTGATGTCGCCCCGGTCCATGCCAAGACGCGGACCCGAGTCATCGTCCGCCCCGGATCTTCTCGCCGCAATACCTGACAGATCACCCCGCGATAGCATGCGGGAGCGGTCCTGAAGGGCGATGTCCGAGTCTTCCATAGCCAGAGCGGGGCTATCATCCGCATCAGGGGTTCTCTGAGTCCTTGTTTCCGGAGTCCTTGTTTCTGGCTCAATCCGCAATCCTTCCGGAAGGACATCACTCAAATCCACTCTTGCAGGCACGCGTTCCTCCATTTGCACTTCAGCGACAGGTTCTTCCTGCACTTCCGGCTCTTCGCGACGCGCTTCTTCCACTCTCGGTTCCTCGACAGGCGGCTGGAACCGGGTAAGGTTGATCTGCGCCAGCTCTCTCATCTGGATTTGACGGGCATCCGGGTCAGATACCGAAGATGACACCAGTATAAAGTACGCCATCAGGCAGAAAGCAACCGTAAAAAGTACGGCGTAGATGCTTTTAGTGGGGTCTTTTTGTTTCTTCGGGATAATCATCTAGAGAGACATCGATTTAACATTGATGTTTTTTGGGATACCAAGGCGATCGCAGATATCCATGACGTCAATAAGGCTCTGCATGGAGATATCTTCATGCGGTTCTATTAAAGCCACAGGAGACTCTCCCGCATCCCTGAGATAGTTTTTTAAATCCTCCAACACCTGCTCCAGAATCCGGAGGTCATGATATTCACCCCAGGATGTGGAGGTTTGATAGTCAGAGAGCCTGAAAACCTGATCTGGATCGATATTGATCACTATCAGGGTCAACTCGTCTTGCTCGTTGAGTTCCTGATCGTCCGGATCTGTCGATGGCAGGTCAATATGCGACCTGACGGTGATATCACTAATAATGACAAAACCGAAAAGAATGATCAATCCGATATCTATAAACCGAATAAGGAACGAACTGTTTCTCATGATTTAGTTTCCGGTTAGTCTGACGTCAATGGCCTTACGGATGTTCAGGTCATCACAGATCTCGGCTACCTGTATGGTATATCTGGCCTTAGTGTCATAATTGGCCCTGATGCGCACCTTCGCAAGGTCACCGAACCGATTCTGGTGGTTTTGGATGTAACGGCGCAACTGGACTGTATCTTGCAGGTGAATGTTTTCCCTCTCATCGATAAAGTTTCCGTCAGATGTTATTCCGATATACAGCACTACCTCGGGTCCCATCGGAGGAAGCTGGGTTTCACTGCTGGCCGGAAGCATAATCATGGAGTCCTCGTCCAGATCGGAAATCACGATGAATCCGAAAAGAAGAATGAGCACTACATCGACAAATCGTAAAAGGAATCGGCCTCTTCTCATATTTATTACTGTTTAATCCTGTCCAACCGCCTGAAAAGCCTTCATCAAGTCCGTTCCGGGGATGCGCACATCCACGGCGTTGAACCCGGGTTGCTTTCCAAGTGTAAAGTTCATGGTGATTTTGCCGTTATCGTCAGTTTCTACGGTTTTTTCTTTGCTTTTATCGTCAAGCAGCCCGTCGCCCATGGTTACCTTGAAGTAGACAGGTACATTTCCCACAGGATTTCCGAGCCGGTCCTGAACCACCACTTGCATTGGCTTAGGCAACTGTTTTCCTGACGGATAGGCCTGTTGATTATTGTGGATATCAAGATTGGCTGGCTCATTGGGAGCAATCGTTATCAGAAGTTCGGTGGATATGTCCTGATGTTCTGGTTCCAGGCAACGAATGCGGACCTTCAGGTTTCCGGCCTTTTTACCGGCTTGAAGGTCGAAATAAGCATTGCCGATTTCGTCTGTGGTTATGGTTGTTTTATCCGGATGGTCGTTAACTTTACCTTCTCCAGTGAGCTTGATTTCCAGCCGGTGTCCCGGGACCGGTTTTTCATCTTCTCCAATCAGTTGAACGCCAATGTCTTTCACTGTATCAAATGCTGATATTCGGGTTACATCTGTCATGGTGGTCAGCCTGACCGGCTTCGGTGGGGCCGGCTCCGGAGCAGGACTTTCAATCGGCGATTCTGGTTCCTGTTTGGCTTCTGGTTCTTTCTTGGCTTCTGGTTCCTGCTTGGTTTCTGTTTCCAGTTTTTTTACGGAATCTTGTGATGATGATGGTACTTTTTTTACTACCGGATCATAATGTCGGGTTGTCAAGTCTTTTTTTTTTGACCCATGCCGTCATCGATGTCTTCTTCCTGATAGGAGCGCGTAGCCACCGGTTTGTTGCCGGCTGCCTGAGCAAAGTCAAGACCTCTGGAGTTCTCGCCCAGCTCGATAAGCCGGAAACGCAGCTCATCAGCCTTGGTCGATATCCGCTCCAGGTGCCGGGCGAAATAACCTTCTGTGACCGTGGAGAAAAAATTAAGCGTGATACTCACCACAAGTCCGAGCAGCGTTGACATGAGTGCGAGGCCCATGCCTGCCAGGATCACATCTTTTTCCAGAGCACCGGAGGAGAAAACTATGAACATCCCCCACACGGTGCCAAGGAGACCCAAAGCCCCGGCCGTGTCAGAAAGAAAGTCGATCCTGTTCTTGAAAGTGTTGTATTTATTCTGCTCGTTGGAGTAGTAGTTGGATATCTCATCGTGCAGGTAGTCGGCATTCCTGTTTGTAATGAAGACATTGAGGAGCTTGGCCATGAGCCGCGAAAGCATATGGTCCGGCTCATTGGATACTCTTTTTCTAATGTCTTTGATGGCCAGTCTTTCAAAGCTGAGCTGCTGCAGGCTTCTCGTGAGCCGCTTGTCACTGAACAGTTCAAAAACCTTGTAGCTGATCAGTAAAAGTCCGATGATAAGAACCGCAAAAATAGGATATTGCATGATGCCTGCCTGTCCGATAAGGTCCCACAAACTGGCTTCTGCAATTCCACCGGTCAGCCCCTGCAAGCCCTCCGTAACGTTCGCTGCGGCATTCTGGTTTGTGGCCTGGGCAAGGACAATGGACGGAAGCGATGTAAAAAAGCTCCCTAAGGCCAATACTGCGGCAACGTATTTTTTGTTTGTCATTTCGCTGTGCTTTTATTTGTTTTTCAGGATCAATTCTATTCTGTCAGGATCAGAATGGATTTTCTCCAGGTCTTTTGTGATGTCTATAGTGATGGTTCGGGTAATTTTCTGGACATGGAGATAGCGACTCCTGGATTCACTCCAGTTTCCGTGGCCATCTGCCCAATGGAGTCTGTAGGTATAAAGCCCTGGTGGGATTATGGAGCCGTCATCGAAATGCCAATCCCACTCAATGATCTCCGGCAAGTCCGTATCCGCACTGATTTCATTAACGATACGGTTGCTTCCGTCGTATATCCGCAAAACCCACTCACTGACGGTTGTGTTTGCTGCCCTGACGGGCCGGATCCGGGCTGTTTCAGGAGTGAGAACGATGGCATGCTGGTCGGCGAGCAGCCCGTCATCCAAAGAGGTGGCGTGTCTTTCCGTGTCGTATGTGTCAGACCTGTACGTTATTGAAACCGGAATATCGCGGCCGCTCTGCCGTTGGAAACGGTCCCGAAGCCCGGAGGCGCGCATCTGGTTCCCATCTTCAACGACAAGCTCCATTACATTGTCGCGCGTAAGGATATGGTCGCGGATGAAGTCAAGGGTCTGGCGGTAGTGCTGGGTGATCGCCGGTTCGGGTGTTGCCCCCATAGGCAGCGGGGCCGTATCGGGACGCCTTCTGCTGTAAGGCATTCGGAAGTAATCCTGCTGGCTTTCAAGATTCCCTAAGTCATAGGCTGTCAGGTGCTGCAGGTCCTCCATTGTGACCGTTGTGGTATCAATCCTGCGCACAAGTGTGACCTCTTTGTATTCCAGGTTGTCAGTGGAGGATGTCAGCACTATGGCAGCAGGAAGAACGGGCTCAGCGCGGGTGCGAGCCACTTCAGGCATCGGGACCCCAGCCGTTCGGCGCTGAGGGAGCGAAGGAGCCCTGTTGAATTCGTACACCACCGAGAACATGTGCGACCCGTTTGTTTCCGACAATACATCGTTGAAAGGAAGTTCAAACTGGTAGTTGATGCTCACACCAGCATATACGTGCATCTGCGCTTCAATGTACCCTCTGTCGAAATCCAGGTTCGTACCCATCCTGGCATAGTAGCCTTCGGTCGAAAACGCCTCCAGATGCACCCTCGTGTCGAGATCATACCTTCCGGTGACAAGTTCCACGGTTCCTTTGAACATGCCGTACCGGTAACCCAATGCCCCGAAGAATTCAAGGGGTTCCTTGACTCCGCTACCGGAAAGGGATATGTCCGGCCGGTTCAGGTTCCGGGCACCAAGTGCCGCATCCACACTTGGAAGCGGCCTGGCGTAGATACCTGCCGCAGAGTTGAAAGTATTGCGGGAATATCCATTCTGGAAAACCGGATCGCCAAAATCAAAATCGACGAAATTGTCGCGGTTGTATCCGATATGATACAGCGAGCCGGTCACACCGAGTGAGATTCTGTGCCAAAAGCGTGTCGAGAATGAGGCGCTGAACTGGCTTCTGGTGAAAATGGGGCTGTTGAAGTATTGGGCATGGACCCCCGCACCGAACCTGCTGCCCCTGATGCCGGGAAGGGAGGCGACGAAGTATCCCTGGTTGAAACCGGACCCGGAATCGTCGGTAAAGCCGCTGTAGTGCGTTTTGATGCCCAAGGCCACTTGAGGCCGCTGGAAGGAGATAAGGGCCGGGTTTGCAAGCTGCGCTTTGACGTCAAGTGTCCCGGTTGATGGGCCAATGATGAAATCCTGGGACCGCACCTCGCCTGTGCCAGCCATGACAATTAGGAATATCGATATGCAAATGAGAGATCGTCGCATGAGGTTCATTTCACAAGGCCAGTGTCACAGAGCCGCGACGCACAACACGGTCGTTTCTTTCTATGATATACAAGTAAATACCTGGCTTGAGTACCGAGCCGCCGGAATCCCTGCCGTCCCAGATGATTTCGGACTGCCCGTTGGTTGTGAGGCTCCGGACACGCTTGCCGTTCATGTCAAACAGCTGGACAGTGTACCCGGTAGTGGCATCGGCGCCGGAAAAGTCAAACCTCACAAAATCATTAAATCCGTTGTTGTTAGGGGTGAACGGATTGGGTCCGACTCTGATTCCGTCGCCGTCTTTCGTCTGGGAGGCCTCTGCAGAATGACTGTTAACATCCATCCCCGAAACCATGGCGCTGGAAGACGCTACCTGTCCTGAATGGGCCGCAACCACGGCGTGTGCCACAAGGAGTGCAGGGCAGAATGCCATCAGGAATCCGGCAATGGACCCGGCTATTCGGTTTTTTAAAGCTTTTTGCTTCATCTGGGCACTCTGCTAGGGTAGCGCTTCGAGTTTGGATTGGATGTTTTTGTAACCTTGTGTATCGCCGGCAAGCTCGTAAGCTAAAAGCAGCCGCTTCCTGTGGGCATTGTTCTCGGGTTCAAGTGACAGCAAGCGCTCATTCGCCTGAACCATCAGGTCAAAATTGCCGGTTTCAAGGTAGATGGATGACAATGCTGTCAGGACCTTTTTATCGTTGGGATTGGTTTGCAGGCACAAGGTAAAAAAACGTTCAGCTACATAGATCTCTCCGATATTGTTCATATCAACAGAAAACTGAAGAACCGCCTCATACGTGGCGCCGGAAGCGATATAGCGTTTGAAATATGATTCCGCTGCCGCAATGTCTCCGGTTTCAAGGTTGGCATAAGCGATCAGCTTCAGCAGGTTACGGTCACCTGGAAAGAGTTCCAGATAGCGCAGGGATGTTGCCAGTGCTTCCTGATGCTGCCCGTTCCTGAATTGTGAGAAAGCCAGATTGGTTGCACAAAAAAGCTGCAAACGGGAGACACCTGTACAGCGTTGGAAGGCCGTCTGTGCCTGGCGGTAGTGCCCCATGTTCTTGCGCGCCTCGCCTATCAGGGGATAAGGCTCCCATCGGTCAGGAAAGATCCTCGAAGCTGCCTCAAAGTGGCGTGCCGAGGTTTCATAACGGCCCTGCTCCATGGCTGTGTTGCCCCTGTTGAATTCGTTTCGATAGCTGGCTTCAAGCTGGTGCGCGATTTCAACTTCAAATGTCGGTGCCGATTCCAGCGATCTGTTGAACCAGGTTTTGGCTTCCGCGTAATTTCTCTCTTTCAAATATGTCAGCCCCATGAGATAGAGCGCTTCAGGATTGCCCGGTTCTGATGCCAATGCTGTTTCAACATGCTCGCGTGCAAGCCTGATGTCATCCCCGCTCATGGCGATTGAAAACTCTCTATGCAGGGTACTTTCGCAGGAAAAAACGAGAAATAGTAATCCCAGAAAAAAGAACCTTGCAGCCATTGGATGGGGTTTAACTTGGTGAAATTCAAAAGTGATCGTAAAGTACACTCCATTAACTCGAAAAACTACAGTTTATCTGCTTTTTTAGCAAGGGAAAAGTGACTCCTTGAAAAGTATTCGATTTCTCATTGAACAGGGGGGGAATGGCTCTCTATCTAAAATGAGCGCCAATATTTACGTTGATGTTGTTAATGATTCAAAATTGCTGCCGGATGGCTGCTGATAGTGGAGCAGTCCAAATTCTGACATGACGGACAGCAGATGGTCAAATATCTCCGCCTGAATATGTTCGTAAAGTGCCCATTCCGTGGTATCGGCAAAGGTATAGATTTGCAGGGGGAGGCCCTGTGAAGTGGGCTCCAGCTGTCGCACCAGCGTGAGCAGGTTCTTGTTGGTGTTTGGATGGCGCTTCAGGTATTCGAAGGCATATATACGGAAGGTGCCGATATTGGTCAGCCAGCGCCCATTTGTTATCGCACCTGACTTTTTCAGGTTCTTCCGGTTGTATTCGTTGACTTCGTCCAGCTTGCCGATAATGTAGTCCTTGAGCAGATAGGACTCTTTCAGATGCTCCACCTCGCGCACAGTCAGGAAGCGGATACTCTGGATGTCGATAAGCAGCGAACGCATGATGCGCCGCCCACCGCTCTCCTGCATGCCGCGCCAGTTCAGGAAACTGTGCTCAAGGAATTTGTGTGTAGGTATGGCGGTAATTGTCTTGTCCCAGTTCTGAACCCGTACACTGTTCAGGGCAATATCAATCACGTCACCGTCAGCGCCGAACTGCCGCATTTCGATCCAGTCTCCGACCCGGATCGAGTCGTTGTTTGTAAGCTGGACACTGGCCACAAGGGACAGTAGCGTATCCCTGAAAACCAGGATGAAAATGGCGGTCATGGCACCAATGCCGCTCAGGAAATACCACGGAGACTGGTTTGCAAGCTGCGCAATGATCAGGATCACGGCGATGACATAAATGATCACCTTGAGCAGCTGGATATAGCTCTTGATCGGTTTACGCCGCTCGCCCGGCCGGTTCATGTAAATGGTGTGTATCACGGACAGGAAAGCATCCACGGTTCGCGCCACCACCAGGATCATCAATGAGTTGATCAGTCTGATGGAGAAATTGAACAGATCCTCCGGCAGGTTGGACACCCAGTCAATTCCCACGTAGAAGGTCAGCAGCGGCAGGAAGAACAGAGCCCTTTGGGGTACCATGTTCTGAATAAGGGCGCCATACCACTCATGTTTGGCACTCCTGTCCAGTCGGACAAGCAGCTTGATAAGCGAGCTTCGTACCACGGCGTGCAGGAATACCACCAGCACGCCAAGCAGTATAATTCCTGCAACGGTCTCCGTAAAGGGCGTCTGCCAGGTTTCCGGCAGATATGATATCACCCATTCGATCAAATTCTTGCCAGATTCTTCCAACTCCACCTTAATCTCTGCCAACTCTTCCATAATTTCTTATCTTGTAATTGCCGGAACCGAGACACTATTACCTGGTTGCCGGTGGTTTTGAATACCCTGACCGCGCTTTGCGTCCGCTGTTTCCCCACTGAAGCCAATATTAGAAAGGATGTGATGTTCAGATCATATGACCCTTGCAAGTCACTGGAAAATTAAAACTCATGAATTTAATTAATATCAAAACAATGTTCAGGATATCATTTACACTTATCGTGATCTCCATGGTGTCGACAGGCCTTTTCGCAGACAAGGCCGCCGCCCAGGGTGAAAACCACTATCCGGCCTATCGCCTGAGCGGTTTCATGGAGCAGAACTTCACACACGAGCAGGATGCCGACCCGGCAGCGGCTTTTCAGATATACCGGGCCCGTGTTGGCGTTGCTGGAAGATTAAACGAACTGATTTCGTTTAATATCACTGCGGGCGCAGTTGAGCCGCCCAACCGCAACCCCCAGCTGGTCAACGCTTTTGTGGATTTCGACATCCATCCCATGTTCCGGCTCAGGACCGGCCAGTTCCTTGTTCCCTTCGGACTCGAAGGGCCGGAACCTGTATTCCTCAACCCGGCAATTGAGCGGTCCACGGTCATGCGACGCATGAACTATTTCCGCATGTTCCGCGATGTGGGGATCCAGGCAAGCGGCTCCCAGGATGGCATCAGTTATGCCATTGCCCTGATCAACGGAACCGGCGCCAACGTGGGCGAGCGCATTGATCCCAAAGACCTGATAGGCCGGCTTGGCTACCAGGCCAGCGACGAACTGGGTCTGGGCGTGTCGTTCCATATCGGAAAATCACCGGTGCCAGCAACCGAACCAGACCGGTTCCAGCTTGGGATTGACGCTACCTGGTGCTCAGATCCGCTGCTTATCCGTGGAGAGTATGTCCTGCGAAAGGATGAAGTTCCAGGCGGAGACGACCGAAGCCAGCATGGCGGCTATGTCCTTGCCGGCTACCACTTCAATGATGAACTGCAGGGTATCCTGCGCTTGGAAATGCATCGCCCGGATACAGACGTCGATTTCGACGACTCCGCATTGACCATCCTTACTGCCGGACTCAACTACTATTTACAGGGGCATACCCGTGTATCCCTGAATTACGAAGTTCGCAGTGACCGTCGCGACAATGTGGATTTGGGAAACCTGCTCACAGTGCAGTTGCAGATCGTGCTTTAGACAGTTTCTGCAGAAGTTCCGATTGACATCGCAGCGCGCCCCTGGTCCGGGAAAAACATTATCCACAAAAAATTTAATTGAATGAAATGCCCATGACCGGACATCATCCCGGTCACACAGAAGTATGATTTAAAACGACAGTGGCATTCTATCTGACCATATAAATCCAACATTTTAAACACATGAACCGAAGGTCGCGTAGCGCTATATTCATGATCGAAGCACTGACACACAGTCGTATGATCAAAATTGTCATGAATATTCTATCTGACCTCATAAATCAAAATT
>SLNO01000116.1 GCA_007132975.1 Balneolales bacterium | reverse complement strand
CTTCGTGCTTCCGGTGCTCACGCTGACCGGCGTCCACGGCTGGCTGCTGTCGGTCACCGGCGACCCATGGATCGGGGTACTGCGCGCGGTCGGGTATACGGTGCTGCTGGCGCTGCTGGTGGGCTGGCTGACCCGGCGCCGCGTTTTCTGGCGGTCGTGAGCGGGGGTGCGGATGGCGCCGTTCAACAGGCCCCGGCCGGAAACCGGAGCGCAATCCCCATCCACCCGAAAAAAAGTCAAGCAAATGCAGAGCACAGGAAAAGTGCGAAATGCAGTTCAAGAGCTGTTACTACCCCTGAAAAAACTTTGGTAACAACTCCGCGTTGCATTATTTTTCTTAAGTAACGGGCCAGCAGGGAACATTACCGGCATCATCTGCCGTCGAGTCGCGCGGCCAAAGGCAATCATACAGGGAATTAAAGTGACCATCATGCATCCATTCATCCTGAAACCACTCTGCGCCATAGCTTTGATCGGGCTGCTCGCTGCCTGCTCCGAGATCAGGACCCCGCCCGAACGTCAGGAACTGCGCGGCGTCTGGATCACCAACATCGACTCCGAGGTGATGTTTGATCGCGCCAAAACGGCCGAGGCCATGCAATTTCTGGCAGATCGCGGCTTCAACATCGTTTTTCCTGTGGTGTGGAACGGCGGATATACGCTTTATCCGAGCGAGGTGATGGTCCGCTATTTCGGCGAGGATTACCGGATCGATCCGCGGTTCGAGGGACGCGACCCGCTGCGCGACATCATTTTCGAGGCCCGCAAGCACGGAATGGAGGTCATGCCCTGGTTCGAGTACGGCTTTGCCAGCTCGCACGACAAGGGCGGCGGGCACATCCTGGAGGCATACCCCCATTGGGCGGCCAAAGACAGCGCCGGCCAGCTGCTTACAAAAAACAAATTTGAGTGGATGAACGCTTTCCACCATGAAGTGCAGGAGTTCATCCTGACACTGGTGAACGAGGTGATCGAAAACTACGACATCGACGGCATCCAGGGCGATGACCGCCTGCCTGCACTGCCGGCCGAAGGGGGTTACTCTGAATACACCCGCAACCTCTACCGGCTGGAGTTTGGCGAGGAACCGCCGCTGGATCCGCGCGAGGAGCCGTTCCTGCAGTGGAAAGCCGACCGACTCAGCGATTTCGGCGAGCAGCTTTACGAGCTGGTCAAATACTACGACCGGGAGCTGATGGTCTCCCTTTCGCCGAGTATCTACGACTGGTCCAGGGACGAGTACCTGCAGGACTGGACCGAGTGGGTGCGCCGCGGTACGCTCGACCTGCTGCATCCGCAGGTCTACCGCTACGACATTGACGCCTATCTGGAGGAGCTGGAGCGCCAGCACAAGTTTTTCCAGGGTGCCGATGCCAGCCGTCGTCCAGGCACCGGGCGCGACCACCCGATCTTTCACGCCCCGGGCGTACTCATCAAGGTGGGCCAGAACTATAACGGTCCGGCCTACGTCCGGCAGGCCCTGGAGCGCCACCACGAGCTCGGCCTGCATGGCGAAGTCTACTTTTTCTACGAGGGGCTGCACGAAGAGAACGAAAACCTCGGCGACAGCATCTACTCCTTCCACTACCGCAAGCCGGCCTTTTTGCCGCACCGCAACTACCACCGACGCAAGCCGGGATACCTCCTGCCGCACAGCTACGCCGACACCACATCGCGCGGCACGTGGCTTGAAACCGAGCAAGCCGGCGCACTCAATAACCGCATCCTCGTCTCCCAAGACCCCGATGCACACAACCGTCTGCGCCTGTTTGTCTCCGACGCCGGCCACTACGACATCCTCGTCCATATCCCACATACCAATCCGCCGCGGAACGCCGTCACCTACACGCTGGAGCTGGCCAACGAAAGCCATGAGTACCGGGTGGATGCGGCATCATTCCTTGAAGGCGGCTGGCATCTGCTGGATACGGTACCGTTCCGCCACGGTGAGCGGTTCCATCTGAGCATAGCCGGTACAGGGGAAGCGGATGCGCCGGTCTGGTTCGATGCGGTCATGCTTCAGCGCAACCACCACTGGTCGCTTCGTTGACGTTTGGATACCGCTAGGACTGTTTTATGCATGCTTTAACCTTATATCAGTAACCATGGAAGTGAATTTTTTTTCCCGGAATGGCAATTCGAACTTGCGTCAAGAAACAGAACGCATTGCGATCACGGCCGAGCGCACTCCGGCAGGAAGGTCTCACGGGCGGCTGGCCGCAATGACTGCTATGGCCGCAATGACTGCTATGGCCTCAGTAACCGCAATGACCACAATTGGCACAATGATCGCTGTCACCACAATGTCCACTATTGGCGCTAAGGCCTTAAAGGTCGCAAGGGCCGTTGTGGTGCTCGCAATATTTGCCGGCACAGCCGGCGGATGGACGGTCGCCATTGCCTCACAAGGAGCGGGCAGCGCGGGCAACATTGGCAACACGGGAAACATTGTTGACGCGGAAAAGATTGGCGACAGCGGCGCCGACCGCATTGCCGATACCTACGCAGAAGAGGTTCGCGGGGTCTGGATCACCAACGTCGATTCTGATGTGATGTTCGACCGGCGAAAGCTGGAGCAAGCGATGGATTACCTGGCGGAGCAAGGCATAAACGTTGTGTTTCCGGTTGTCTGGAACCGCGGATTCACGCTTCATCCCAGTGCGGTAATGGACAGCATTTTCGGAATACCGCAGCAATCCACTTTCCGCAACCAGGGCCGGGATCCCCTGCGAGAGGTGATAACCGAGGGACACCGGGCTGGCCTGGAGGTCATCCCCTGGTTTGAGTACGGATTTGCCGGCGCCTTTGGTGGAAGCAACTTCATCTTTCAGCGGAAACCCGAATGGGCGGCGCGCAACTCGGAGGGACGCATTGCCTCGCGGAACGGGTTCCTCTGGCTGAACGGATTTGATCCCGAGGTGCAGGAATTCATGCTCTCCCTCATCCGGGAAGTGATGGAAAATTACGATGTGGACGGGGTTCAGGGCGACGACCGGCTGCCCGCATTGCCCAACAACGCCGGTTATGACGATTACACCGTGCAGCGCTACAGGGATGAGCACGACGGTGCCGACCCGCCGGGCGAAAACAACGCGGCATTTGTGCAGTGGCGGTCCGACATCCTCACTGAATTCGGCGGAGACCTGTACCGGATGGTCAAGGAGTATGACGAGAACTTGATCGTCTCCTTGTCGCCGAGCATCTGGCCGTGGTCGCGCGACAACTACCTGCAGGACTGGCCCGCGTGGCTGGAGGCGGGACAGGTGGATATCATCCACCCGCAGGCCTACCGGTACGATTTGAGCGGTTATCAGCTCCTGGTCCGGCAGATGATGGGCACCGTGCCGGGTTCCACGGGCGGTTATGTTCCCCACGACCACAGGCACCGGCTCTCACCCGGCGTCCTCTCCGGCGTAGGCGGCAACCTGAACCCCCCATCCATGCTGATCGACAAGGTGGCATACAACCGCGAGTTCGGGATCAATGGCGAGGTCTACTTCTTCTACGAAACCCTGCGCGAGCGCAACAACCACGCGCTGGACAGCATAGCGGCAATCTATTACCAGGAGCTGGCCACCATGCCGGGACGCGACGGCCAGTTCCGCCGGATCCCCGGGATCGTCTCGCACAACGACAATCCGATGCACCAGTTCAACGGATCATGGAGCTTCGATGAGTCCTCCGAAGGCTCACAAATGGGTTCGCACTACGCCGCCGCCGGCTCGGATGCCACCGTGACCTACAGCTTCAATGTGCCCGCCGATGCCCACTACCGCGTTTACGCCTACATCCCGTACGGCATCGACGGCAACCCGGAGGTGACCCTGACGGCACAGGGCAGCAACGGTGAGCCGCAGACTACGCTGCTGGACCAGAGCGCCGGCAACCTGCACAAGCGCGGCTGGACCCCCATCGGGCAGGTCTACCTGGAGCAGGGTGAGCGAACAGTGGTGGAGCTGGATGCGTCCGCTTCGCAGGACGGCAACCCGGTCTACGCCGACGCGGTGATGCTGATCCTGAACCGCAAGCTCTCCCCGGACGTCGTGCTTGCCCGCGACGTGAGCGCCGGGGACGAGGCCGCATCCACCCAGCTTCCGGAACGCGTGCATCTGGGTCAGAACTACCCCAACCCGTTCAATCCGTCGACCACCATCAGCTTTGACCTGCCGGAGAACAGTGTGGTGACGCTGGAGGTCTACGACCTGCTTGGACGCAGCGTGGCTACGCTGATCGATGCCGAGCAGCGTTCCGCCGGCACCCATTCGGTGGTGTTTGACGCGGCACAGCTTGCCTCGGGGGTCTATATTTACAGGCTGCATACCGGTGCGGGGGTGGTGAGCAAAACGATGTCGCTCGTGAAATGAGGAAAATTTTCCGAATAGTAAATGAGGCCGGTTTTATCACATATGCTTTCTGTCGGAATTACTCGCGACCGGCGCACAGCCGGATGTCCAGCCCGATGTCCCGCCGGCATCACATAATGGTGAATTCAACGTAAACAATTAGGGAGGTTCCGTGCATACCATCGATTTCATTGTCATTGGCCTGTACATGCTGGCGCTGGTCGTGATCGGCCTGATTGCGAAGAGCAAGGCCGGAGCAAGCGCCAACAGCTATTTCCTGGGCAACCGGAAGATGTCCTGGTGGATGCTGGGCTCATCCGGTATGGCCTCCAACCTGGATGTCTCGGGCACGCTGATCATTGTGGCGTTCATCTACGCGATCGGGATCCAGGGACTGTTCATCGAGATCCGCGGCGGGGTGGTGCTGATCATGGCCTTCCTGATGGTGTTCATGGGCAAATGGAACCGCCGGGCGCAGGTGATGACCGTGGCGGAGTGGATGAAGCTGCGGTTCGGCAGCGGTCCGCAGGGCAATATGGCGCGGCTGCTTAGCGCCATCGCCAATATCGCCTTTGCCGTTGCCACCATAACCTATTTTGCGCAGGGCGCAGGCATTTTCCTCGGAAGCATCTTGGATATCGATCCGCGCCTTGCTTCGGTGATGATGATCTTCGTGGCGTCCATCTATACCGTGGCCAGCGGGCTCTACGGGGTGATCTACACTGACGTATTCCAGGGGTTCCTGATCTTTTTCGCTATCATTTACGTCTGCATTCTGGCGTTCGTGCAGTTCGACCTGCCCGAGGAGTTCCTCGTCTCGGTGCCGCTGCTGGACGGGACCTTCCAGTCGCTGAGCGTGAGCCGCGAAAGCTGGTCGCAGGTGATGCCGAGCTGGTCGATGGACCTGCCCGGCGAGTACTCCCGGTACAACCTGTTTGGCATCGCCGTGCTGTTCTACCTGTTCAAGAGCACCATTGAAGGCAGCGGCGGCACCGGCGGCTATCAGATCCAGCGCTATTTTGCCGCCAAAAGCGACCGCGAGGCCGGCCTGCTCAGTCTCTTCTGGATCGGGCTCATGGCATTCCGTTGGCCGTTCGTGGTGGCTATCGCCATCCTTGGAATCAACATAGGTCTGGGTGGAAGCGTCATCGCCAACCCCGAGGAGGTGCTGCCCATTGTGATCATGAACGAGTTGCCGATATTCATCACGGGATTGCTTGTGGCCGGACTCATAGCCGCGGCCATGTCCACATTCGACTCGGTGGTGAACGCCGGTGCCGCCTACTGGGTGAAGGACATCTACCACCGCTTCCTGAACCGCCGGGCGACCGAGAAGCAGCTTGTGTTCCAGAGCCGGATGTCATCGGCGCTACTGATCGTGGTCGGATTGCTGCTGACGTTCGCCTTCCGCAACCTGAACGACATCTGGGCGTGGATCACCATGGGGCTCGGCGCCGGTCTGATCATCCCGCAGATCATTCGCTGGTACTGGTGGCGGTTCAACGGTTACGGTTTCGCATTCGGGACGCTGGCGGGCATGGTGCTGGCCATCGGGCAACGGCTCATCGCCCCGGATATCCCAGAATATATGTCATTCATCTTCATCGCCGGCGGCACGTTCATCATGTGCATCACCGTGACACTGCTCACCAGCCCGACAGAAAGCAAGGTGCTGGCCAAGTTCTACAAGACGACGCGTCCGTTCGGTTTTTGGGGACCGGTACGCTCGCTGTTCCGCCGTGACGATATCGACCGGATCAACTCCGAGAACCGCCGCGACATCCTTGCCGTATGCATTGCGGTGCCCTGGCAGATCATCCTGTTCCTGACACCCATGTCGTTCATGACCAAGCAGTGGGACAATTTCTTCATCCTTTCGGGTGTGCTGATCGTGCTGTCCATCGGGCTCTATTACACCTGGTTCCGTCATCTGTCAGCTATCGACCGCAGGAAGCAGGAGGAGCCCGTGCCGGTGAAGCATGTGTGACAGCCGCTATGCGGGCGTTTTAAGTATTGGATGCCGGGTATCTATGTGCCTTCGGTGTTATACCTTCGGTGTTATACCTTCGGTGTTAT
>SLNO01000005.1 GCA_007132975.1 Balneolales bacterium | reverse complement strand
ATGTCGCCCGGACTCGATTTCGAGACGAAGATCATGGTCAAGAAGGATGCGGCGCAAAAGCTCAGGCAGCAGCTGCAGCGGCCGTCATGGAAGCCGAAAACGCTGTCGGTGAGTGGAGTGACCGATCCCTATCAGCCGGTCGAGCGGCGGCTCGGGGTCACGCGCCGGTGCCTGGAGGTGCTGGCGGAGTTCCGCAACCCGTTCACGATCGTCACCAAGAACTACATGGTCACGCGCGATATCGACATCCTTGAAGAGATGGCGCGACACAAGGCCGTCAGGGTGATGATCAGTCTCACCTCGCTGAATGCGGATCTGACTCAGATTATGGAACCGCGTACCAGCCGTCCGGAGCGCAGGCTTAAGGCAATAAATGAACTGTCGCGTGCCGGCATCCCGGTCGGTGTGCTGTTCGCGCCTGTAGTGCCGGGGTTGACCGACGAGGAACTGCCGGCCATGGTGGCTGCGGCGGCCAGGGCGGGAGCAGCGTTTGGCAACTATGTGCTGCTCAGGCTGCCCGGAGCGGTGGCGCCGCTTTTTGAATCGTGGCTCGAGCAACACTTCCCGGACCGGAAAAACAAGATACTCAACCGCATGAAATCGCTGCGAGGTGGAAAGCTCTACGACACCCGGTTCGGCTACCGGATGAAGGGGCAGGGGCCGTTTGCCGAGCAGGTCCGGCAGACGTTTCTGATACACAGCCGCAAACACGGGTTGGATGATTCCGGTCCGGCACTTTCAACCGCGCACTTCCGAAGGGTACCGTCGCAGGGGGAACTGGACCTCTGGTGACAGCCGGGAGTGCGGGGTGCGGACCACATCCACCCGAATCCACACGCGTTCACCCGAACTCACACGCATCCAGATGCTCACACGCCCACGAACCTGCACACCCACGCGCCTACATGCAGCAACTCGTCCACATGCACTCACGCGCATCCACAAGCACTCACGCCCATCCACACGAAGAGTGTTTCAGAACAGATTGAATCTGGCAACAGGCGTTGATGGCCGCTTTAGAATGGCTTTTTCCAGAGTTTAGACATGAATTAGCAGCATTTTAATGGGAGACGCGGACGCTGCCTCCGGATGTCCGGATACTCACCGGAATTCCGCCTCCAAGAACCGAGCCATCTACATTTCGCTGTGAGATGTTGGCGTCAAGATCGTCCAGGTCTGCCGATACACTCGAACCCGAAGCGCGTAAATCCATACCAGTATCCCGGGGCAGCCGGACGTTGATCGATCCGCCCGATGTGTGCAGGGTGAGATGATCCTGCAGTTGTGCTATGCGGGCGTTTATGGATCCGCCGCTGGTGCGGGCATCAATGGCCCCGGCCACGTTTTCAAGGCGCACGGAGCCGCCACTGGTGTTGGCTGAAATCTTGCCGGTTGCGTTGGCAATGCTGATGCCGCCACCGCTGGTGCGTGCCGTCAGATCGCCGGTTACATCGCGTACGGTAACCGTTCCGCCGGAAGTCCGCGCCAGTACGTCGCCGGTGACCCGTTCCGCAGTAACCGGTCCACCGCTTGTAATCAGCGAGACATTGTGGGCAATATCGTATGCAGCGACGCTTCCACCGCTGGTTTTTGCACGTACTTCCGTTTGCCTGGGTACGAGAATGTCATAGGAAACCGAAACATTGCTGATATTCCGGAATATGCCGTTCCGCTTGCGTTCCGCGGTAACCTCCAGACCGTCAGGGGCGTCGGTGATGGTCACTTCAACGGGAGCGTCATCGGAACCGGCGAGCCAACGGTTATTCTGCCTGACATAGATGCGGACCATGATCTCGTCGTGATCGTGCGATGATACCGTTACCGATCCGCCAAAGGTGCTGGCATTAAGCCACGCAGGGACAGTCACCGGGACCCTCTCATCATGCCAGACCGTCTTGTTCTGCAAGTTCGATCCTTTGCCGCCGGCGAAAACATGCGACAAAAAACCGGTCCCGCTTCCTGAAATAGCACCCGACATCAGAAACATTACCCCGATAAGAATTAGTACCCAACCTTTCCAATACATGATTCACTCCTTTTCCAAGTTTAAAAAAAAGCATCCCGACCACTCTTCTGATATCTCACTGATCTTCTGAATATCTGACCATTTTTCTGGATATCTAATCATTCTTCTGGATATCAGACCGTTCCTCTGCATATACGAGGGTAAAATGTAAAAGTTATGCCTTCAATGCCATATGCATGTTAGCGACGTGGAAGTGGAAAGTGCCGGAATTGGTTGTATTTTCCAAAGGACGAAATTGATGTGGCACGCATTCGCCGGATAATGGCATATCCATCTGATCGAGCTGAATCGCGTGCTTTTTATATCAGCAACCATGTAAAAGCATTCATGAACGAACCCGACCGCAGGAATCCATCCAGACTCGAACTGCTTGTCGGCCTGGCCCTGTTCGATGCGGGCCGGGTCAGCAGCGCAGAGGTGCGCAGCTACCGGCAGCTTGGGAGGCGTCTCGATGAGCAAGAAGCGGGAGGCGGCACTGAGATCCGCAGGATCCGGACATGGTACAAGGCTTTCATGCCCGATGATGCACGCAATGCGGCCAGACGTATCGAAGCCCTCCTGCGCCTGGCTGCGGTTGTCATGGCGGCACTGGCGGTATCGGCAGGTTTGGGCGCGGCCGCCTGGCTGTTCCGCTATGACGGCACCGTGCCGATTAATGTCCTGCCGGTCCTGGCCGTCTTTGGCCTGCTCCCGCTGCTTATCCTGCTTTTTTCTGTTGGATACGCACTTTGGCCCAAAAAAGGGTCCCGTCATATTCCAATACTGCTGTGGTGGATCGAGCGGCCTGCACAATCCATCATTCAAAAAGCGGCACAGGACTTGCCCGCATCCGTGCGTCAGCAGCTTACGGAAAACTGGCTCGTTCACTTCGCGCCGGCCGGCAACTATCTCAGAAAAAACCTGCAACTGGCGGGTGTGCTGTACATAGTTGCAGCCTTGGGATGGATCCTTTCCCAGGTAGCATTCACCGATCTGGCATTTGCATGGAGCTCGACGCTTGAAGTTAGCGGGGAGACAATTTACGCCATAACCAACACCATCTCCGCGCCCTGGCGCAGCATGGTGCCTGCCGCGGTGGTGGATGCCGCTACCGTTGAGGCCACCCGTTTCTATCGGGCGGATAGTATTGGCTATCAAGCCGTTTCGTCGGGACAGTGGTGGAAGTTTATCATCATGGCCATGCTGTTCTACGGATTGTTGCCAAGGGTGTTGGCATGGTTTTTTTTCCGCTGGTGGTTTCGCATAACTGCAGATACTGCAACAGTTTCGTCCGATTCCAGCAGGGAGATTCTGGGTTTCATGGAACAGTCACTGGTCACGGTAGGCAAGCATGACGGGAACCGGCAGGTGGAGCCCGTCGGACCCGCAATCGGTGACAAGATCGCACCATCGGCAAAATGCATTGTGCTGACATGGGGTCTCGATGTCACGGACGAGTCGGGCGTCCGAAATGTACTCAGCCGCCAGGTTGTCGGCATGCATGGGATTGGCGGCCTGCGATCCTTGGATCATGATCAAAAGGCCGTTACCGATGCCGCCCGCGCATCCATCAAGCACGGCAATTGTGACATCCTCATCCTTGCGCCGCTCTGGGAGGCGCCAAGGCTGCATTTCGAGAAGAGGATGGCCCTGCTGGAGCGGGAGGCGCCGAAATCAAGGATCATCATCCTGCCGGTAATCGAAGAAGACCAGGGTCGGACCGAAGCCGACGAAGCCACATGGCGAAAACGCGTGGACGATATGAACCTGCGTTTTGGCAGCAAACGGTTGGTTTTCGACAGCCGAAACGTGATTGAAAGCCATAGAATATGAAACATCCGGTATTTGTTGTAACAGGAGCTCCCAACAAGGGAAAGAGCACATTTGTAAAGGCGATGACCAATGATGCTTCGGTGGTGGTGGGTCCGTATGCGCGGACCACGACCAAATCCGTCTCCTATCCCTTCGAACTTGACGGGGAAACGCTGTTCACGCTCTGGGATACGCCCGGATTTGAAAACGCCGCCGAAATGCACGAAGTCCTGACCGGTTGGGGCATTCAGGAGTCGGACCATCCCGTAGAAATCCTGCGGAGATTCATTGAAACCTATGAAGGTCATGAGGATTTTCTCTTTGAGCTGGAGATTTTCAAGCCAGTTGTGGACTATGCGTGCATTGTTTATGTGGCGGACTGCTCTCGGAAATTCAGCAAGTCGGAGTACCTCAGGGAGATCGAGCTGATCAAGTTCACCCGGCTTCCGCGCATCGCCATCCTCAATCCTATCGACGGTGAGCACCATCTGGAGTCGTGGCGCTCCGGCCTCACCGATTATTTCAACAATATCAAGGTTTTCAATCCGCACAAAACCTCCTTTGATGAAAAACTCAGGGTACTGGGTGCATTCAGCCATCTTGATGATGAGTGGGAGGCGCCGCTGAACCGTGTGATCGATGCACTTCGGCGGCAGCGTGAGAAGACGCTGGAAGAGTGCGCACGCATTATCCGCAGAACGATCATCAGGGTCTATGACAGGGAATTCGAGGTCCCTTTTGATGCTGCCCGGGACGAGGGGGAGCATCGGGAAGAGCTGCTGGCACAGGTCAGGCAGTTTGTCCGCAGCTGTCTCGATGAGGCGCAAAAAGATATCACCCGCCGGTTCGGACTTTCTGTGGATGTGGCGTTTGAGCAGGAGATTGCGGATAACGATCTGTTTGATGCCACGGTGCGCAGGAAAAACCTTTCCGTACACCAGCGGGCAATGGTGAATGCCATCGTCGGCGGTGGGATCGGCGCGGCGCTGGATACAGCGGCAGGCGGGCTCACATTCGGGATTTTCACGGCTTCGCTGGGTCTGGGAGGAGGCGCCCTGGCCTATCTGAAAGACATATCGCCCATGGACCTTGTCACATTCGGCGGATTTGACTCCTCCAAAGAGAAAGTCCGGGTGGAGGCGCTCCACGCCGAGTTGGGAATGCTGATCATCAACCGGCTGCGTCAGGTTGTGGCCGTCCTGTACAACCGCACTGCCGCCAACACGGAACAGGTGACCATCCGCAAGGATCTGGATCCCACGGAACTGGTCAGGATGAGCCGTCTGCTGGGCAATATGGCCTCATCCAGCCGTTACCGTTTCTCAGAAAAGCACAAAATCGAACTCTTTGAGTTGATCCATGAAAAGCTAAGGGAAGACAGGGAGAATGTGGAGGTGGGAAAACCCGGGTGACGCAGATCCTGCCTCCGGATTCGTCGGGTGGATTGACGCACGGTTATGGCAGCGGATTGCAGATTTTCCGTGCTGCTCAATGCTACAGGGCGGCTGGCATGGGATGGGTTTTGTGAACGCCTGTGGAGTGCTCCATGTTTATCCACATGAACCAATCAGAGCCGTTTACTTCAACCAGGTCCGTCCGAAATGACTCACTCCCTCCGTAATGGAAACCGAGATGCCATCATGAGCCGCAATGCAGTTCTGCCTGCACTCCTTACGCTTATGCTTCTTCTTTGGCTGGTATTTCCGGCAGTGGCGCAGTCCCCTGAACCGGATACGCTCCGCTACGACCTGTCCGAGATCGAGATCCAGGCCACCCGCGATACCGAAACCGAAGCCAGCGCGCCTTTTTCCGTGTCCGTCAGGACGCGCACCATAGAAGAACAGGGCAGTGAACCGGCGTTCAGTTTCGACCAGGTTGCCGCCGGAATCCCCGGACTCTGGGTCAACGACCGGCAGAACTATGCGCTGGGCGAGCGGGTATCGATCCGCGGTATGGGCTGGCGCACAGCCTTCGGAGTGCGGGGCATATATGTGCTTCTGGATGACATTCCGCTCACGGTGCCTGACGGGCAGACCGTGATGGATATCCTGGATCCGGCGATGGTCCGGCAGATCGAGGTGGTGCGCGGACCCAGTTCTTTCTTCTGGGGCAACGCCGGGGGCGGCACACTGTTTTTGTCCACCCAACCCGCCAGCTATGATACATCGCTGCGCACGCGCATTTACGGTGGCGCATTCGGAACATACAGCGCGCAGGTACAGGGCACGCACCGGGATGGTCCGCGCGGCTATCATCTGAATGCCTCCTGGCTGCAGCGGGACGGCTACCGTGACCACAGCAAGCATGAAGTGTTCCGGATGACGGGGCATATGAACTGGCAATTGCCATCCGGGCGGGAGCTGCAGGTGAGCGGGGCTTTTGTGGATGCGCCCGACACCCGCCACCCCGGCAGTCTCAGTGAAACGGACCTGCAGGAGAACCGGCGTCAGGCGGCGGCACTCTTTCAAAACGCTTCGGCCGGCAAGACGTGGAGGCAGGGCCAGCTTGGACTTACGCTTCGCTCGGAAGGTGAAGCCCGCAGCTGGCAGGCGACGGTATTCGGCACGGCCCGCTCGCTGCACAACCCGCTCCCTTTCGCTGATATCGAGGTGGACCGGCTTATGGCCGGCACGCGTGTCACCATGCAGGGGAAATATGGGTTCATGCGATGGGGCATCGGTGTGGACGGAGCCATTCAATCTGATGACCGCCGGAACTTCGGTTATGTGGGTGATTTTGATCGCGGACCGCTGACCATCGATCAACACGAGACGGTACTGAATGGGGCTGTTTCCGGCAGGCTTGCAACCGATTTCCGTCGATTCAACGTTTCAGCAGGGTTGCGGGCCGATGCCATCCGGTTTGAGAACAGTGACCGTCTTCTTACAGGCGGTGAAGACCGTTCGGGGAGCCGCAGTTTCACGGCAGTTAGTCCGTCAGTCGGGTTGTCATGGTCAACTGCTCCAGGCCTGGCTTACGCCAGCTTTGGCACTTCATTTGAAACGCCCACCACGACCGAGCTGGTCAATCGTCCGGATATGACCGGTGGTTTCAATCCGGACATCAACCCCGAGCGCGCAACCGGTCTCGAGGCAGGGTTTCGAGGCGTATGGTCACCACTGCACTTGCGCTACGAAATAGCGGTGTTTCGCATGAACGTCCGCGACCAACTCATCAGTTACCGCACCGAGGAGGGCGGAGACCGTGATTTTTACCGAAATGCCGGCAGTACCCGTCATGGCGGCCTCGAAATTTCGTTGCGCTGGCAGCCAGCAGGCTGGATGGAACTGGCCGCCGGCTACAACTACAGTGAATTCACATTCCGGGAATCGGTATCCGATGGCGAACAGGCAACCTTTGAACGTGGAAACACGCTTCCGGGCATCCCGCAGCATCGGCTTGTTTCGTCCCTGACCCTTACTCCGGGGAGCTATCGGGTATCAATGTCCTCAGAAATCGTGGATTCATATTACACGGACAATGCCAACACGGCCACCAACCCGGGATTCGAGGTGTTCCATCTGAACCTGTCCCACCAGGGCATCGCAGTAACCGACCATATCCGGGTGTCACCTTTCCTCACGGTCAACAATCTGGCCAATGCCCGCTACAACAGCTCGGTAAGCATCAACGCCAATTTCGGGCGATACTATGAGCCGGCGCCTGGCCGCGCCATTTATGCGGGATTCAGCCTGGCGCTCTAAGCCGCCGTTACGGGAATAGCGGCCGCCGTTATGGCAATGCCATGCCATACCACATCATCCCGAAAATTGCAGGCAGGCGAAAAAGCACTTTTTTTTGTATCATTGCAGAGTTAACCGCCTGATCCATGCGCTTGGGCAGATGAGTCGAGAAGAAACGCATCCACAGTATAACCTGTCATGAGCACCGTGTCTTAGATGATGGCTGAAGTGGCACTGGAGCACCACATTCCGGGTATCATTTTGTTTCGCAAAGCGACCAATGGCCGAAAACCGACCTTACAACGACTACTACAACTACCTGAAGAGCCGTTTCAAAGCCGTTACGTACAAAGTCTCGGTGGATGGGGGATTTACCTGTCCGAACATCGACGGCACGGTTGCAGAGGGGGGATGCACCTATTGCAATAACCGTAGTTTTGTCCCCAAGTACCTCGATCGTCGCAAATCCATTACCGAGCAGATAGGTCAGGGAGTGGATTCACAGAGGATGCGATACGGTGCCGAGCGTTTCCTTGCCTATTTTCAAGCCTACTCAAACACCTATGCCGAGGTGGAGAAGCTTGAGCAGTGTTATGCAGAGGCCCTGGAACACCCGGAAATTGACGGATTGGTACTTGGCACACGGGCCGACTGCCTGCAGGAGCCGGTTGTTGCCCTGCTGGAGTCACTGTCCGTCAGGCACTACGTGGCAGTGGAGGTCGGCATTGAATCGGTTTACGACACCACGCTTAAGCGCATCAACAGAGGGCATGATTTTTCAGCAGTCACGGAGGCCATGTCGCGGTTGTCGGGACGTGGCATACATATCGGGGCCCATCTCATTTTCGGATTCCCCGGCGAAAACCGCGCCCACTGGCTGAATACGGCTCAAGTGGTGTCGGAGCTTCCTGTGGATTATCTGAAGCTGCACCAGCTGCAGGTTTTGAAGGGCACGGTGCTCGCCCGGGAGTACTATGACACTCCTTTCCGCACGTTTACGTTTGATGACTGGGTGGAGCTGGTCAGCGACTTCCTTGAGCTGCTCCGGTCTGATATAGCAATAGCAAGAATGTCAGGAAGCGCCCCGCCGCATATGCTGATAGCTCCGCAATGGGGCAGGAAGAAACATCCGGAAGTGAAACAGCAGGTCATGAACACCCTGCTGGCGCGAGGCACCAGCCAGGGTGTGCGCCATGTCATTTCACCAGGACCATCCGCGCAGTCTTAGTAAATGAGCCGGCCTGCAGTCGGTACAGGTACACGCCGCTAGCCAGCCCGCCAGCGTCAAACGTGACACTGTGGTCCCCGGCGTGCTGATTTTCATCCACCAGCGTGGCCACCCTCTGACCATTGATGTTGATCACTTCCAGACGAACTTCACTCTGTTCAGGGATGGCGTACGTTATGGTGGTGGAGGGGTTGAACGGATTCGGATAATTCTGGTTCAGTCGGAATTCGCCGGCTATCTCTTCCATTTCTGATGATACCGGCGCACCACCCACCTCGTATCGAACTGGAATCTTGAACTGCGGATTAGAAGCGTCATTGGTGTTGATAACCAGGTCAAATTCGTAGACACCATCGCGCGGACGTTCGGCGATCACGTCAAAAGTGATCTGGCCGCTTGAACCCGCAGCGATGCCACCGGACTGTTTTCGGTACTGGAAGCGGGGGAATTCACGTGTTTGCAGCGCCGATACATGAAAATTGTCGATGTCGAAGACTTCCTCTGTCTGGTAGTTCAGATGTGCAAGGATAACGCTTTCCGGTGCGGAACCCCCGTACAGATTGCCGTCAAGAACCTCCCCCCCGTTGACAAAGTAGAGAATGCGATCATTGAGAGGATCGGTGCGTATCTCGAAGTTAAAATACTCATCCACCGGATAGGGTATCCCGAAATCAAAGAAATCGAGGCCTTCGGATGTTATCTGATTCCGAATAATGATCTTTCCATCATCAAACCATACCCAGGCCGTAAGATTGTCGCGTGATGGCTCTTCCAGGATGATGTGGAACTGGTTCTGGGTATCCATTTCGGGCAGGTGCAGATCCATTGATATCGAGTACCCCTGGGAGGTAAGCGGACCAAAAAATGGCGCGGTAACGCCTGTGAGCCGACCCGACTCGAGACCCGGGCGCGGCTCAAGCCGCATGTTCAGCAGCGATGACCTTGGATTTTCCTTTGTCAGTATAAACTGGTTGTTTTCGCTTCTGGGTAATGCGGTCCAGCTTTCCAGGGTAAGGTAGTTTGCCGACTCCCCAAGAAGGAAGGCGAGGTCAAAATCGGTCTGGTAGACAATATTTCCCGGCACTTCGCTGCTTGTTTCGTACCCTGTGTCAAGCTCACCATCAGCCAGGGTGGTTCTGTTCAGTTCGCCCTGAACGCCAGCCGCAGCAGGTGCTGAGCTGTACCGGGGACCATCTGCATGCCGGATAAGACGATCACCTTCTGTATTGAAGAAAGGATAGCCGGCATTGATCGCCGGTCGTTGCGGGCCCTCCAGGCCCGATCCTTGGTTCTCAGAAAATGCGATTTTTGCGGGCACGGATGGCTCTGGATAGCTGATATCGGCCGTCCAGTACAGCAGACTGTTGCCGTCATTGGTAAGGGTAACCTGAATTTCCTGCTTCTCACCGAAATTGGCATCGATCTGTATGAGGGAATTGTCCAGAGATGCCAGGGGGGGATCTGTTTGGGTCGGTCGGTAGGAGGCAACCACATTCCGGGTATACATCATGCTGCGCACATTATCAGCCGGCGCGTTTCCACCGCTGTAGCTTCCGGTACTCCGGCCGTCAAAGCTCACTTCGGGATTGGAGAAATGTTCAATACCCGAACTGAATGATTGATCCGGTGCTTCATTGTACGTCATAACGGTGGCATAGGATGAACCGGAGCTGCCGGTAAAACGCCATCCGGTTGAGTAATCAAAAATCCCGCCGAAGACCCCGGCGGCATTGCGTCGCTGATTCCGGCTGTGTGCATTGCCCATGTTGTGCCCAATCTCATGCACAAATGTAGTTGTGCTGGTCATCTGCTGCACACGGTTGAGGGAGAACCCAAGCTGCGGCGATCCTGTGAGGTTGCCAAGCAGGAAGGCCAGTCCGCCAACATCGGAATTAGTTGTCAATATGGATACCAGGTCGGCACCGTGCTGGTTGCGCAGGGTGTGTACGTTATCCATATACCCCTGGTATTCGTTGCCGATATTGAAACTGGGAGAACTGGTCAGGCGAAACAGGTCGGTCCTGGCATCGTCGCCCGTCTCCTCATAGGTTGTCCTGAGTGTATGCACTACACGAAGCTCGATGTTTGCCTCACTGTTGTCCATGGACCGTTGCGAAATGTTCATCATTTCCGAAATGAGCAGCTGGATATTGCCCTCGTTCTGGTTGGCCCAGTTTTCGGCCGCCACGGTGTATACAATCAGAAGATCGATCGGTACCGGACCGGTCACCCCGGATGACTGTATGTCGAAGGTTGAATGGACATGGCTCTGGCTGTATGGATCATGATAGTGCTTGTGGTTGGCCGCGCTTTCACTGAGCTCGTGGTCGACCCCGCATGGAAGGATGTCCTCATTCTCAGGATCCCGGTATTTCAGCAGGTGAGAATCACCGGCACCCGGGGCCGCTTTGCGGAACGCTTCCGATTGCGGAAGAATCCGGAAACTTCGGTCCCGGGTATGCTGATGGACGCTTCCCAGAAGCAATCCGCTGGAAACATCATAGGAGAAGCTCACATGGTCGTAGGGTGATTCGGTGTGCACGGCACTGACCGATACAAACCCGTCCAGGAACTCGCGGACAGCAGTAACGCGATAGCGGTCATCATCACCCAGCAGTGATGGAATGATGAACTCCATACCCTCGGCAAGCGATGCATCAAGCAGCTGCAAATCCGGCTGGATGGCCACTGCGTCACCGCGTTGGAAGGTGTCACCCGCCTGTTTTTGCACGGTAAATTGGAAGAGCGCATTGGCCTGGCGTTCCGTCGACGTATCTGATGCGTTGGCATCGGCGGCTGTTCCGGCGGCCAGCAGGAGTGTAAGAGAGAGGATAAGGGCAATGGATACCCCCCTGTTTACAGCACTCAGCACACTGCGCTTGTAAGTGGAAAAGCTGTATTGGGAAAAAATCATCTTGATTGTTTTGAGTCGTTGAGGGTAGTCAGGAGTTCTGTAAATCACCATGTGATAAAGTTTGCCACGGGTCAAATTCATGCACGCAAAAAATTTTATGAAAGCTTTTCTATCTCCTCCGAAACAGGTGCATAAACCCCATCGTTCAGCGTGAAAGCAACATATTTTATGGTACGCCCGCTGGACAAATGCTGTTTCTCATAATAGGTCTGAATATCGAGATTATCAGGCATATTATCCAAACGGTAAAGATCGGGCACCTGTTGCCTCACCGGCAGATTCAATATCGCCAAAACATCCAGCGTGAAGGCATAAAGCTCATCACTATCGGTTTTCAGGTGGATGAGCCCGCCCGGACGGAGTATGCGGTCGTATCGTTTCAGGAAAACGGGGTGCGTGAGACGCTTGCGCTTTTTCGACTTCTTCTCATAGGGATCCGGGAAGGTTATCCAGATCTCGTCGACCTCTCCCGGGGCGAAATAGTTGGGCAGATGGTCGATTCGGGTGCGCAGGAAACGCACATTTTCGAGCCCGGCATCCAGCGCCTGCCTGGCACCCTTCCAGATGCGGTCCCCTTTGATGTCAAGGCCCAGAAAGTTGCGGTCAGGATAGCGCGCACCCAATCCGAGGCAGTATTCCCCTTTGCCGCAGGCCAGCTCCAGCGTGACAGGCCGGTCATTCCCAAATACGTTCCGCCAGTTCCCACGCACCGGGGCATAATCCCCTTCGCTGTAATGATGCAGGTCCAGAACATTAGGCAGTGAAAGAAGATCCTTGTATCGCTCGGGTTTGGTGCGTCGGGACATGATGCCAGTGGACATGGTTTCTTCCGGGATGCGGCCGGGTCACGTGGAGATTTTTTGTGGATGCGTTTTGGGGTGTTGGATGCGGGTGGACGCGCTGTGCGCTACCTGACCAGGAGCATTTTGCCGGCTTCTGTCTGATTCCCACTGGAAAGTCGGTACAGGTACATGCCGCTGGACAGGTTGCGTCCGCCGATCGACGCCTCGAAAGGCACCGAATGGCGTCCGGGCGGCATATGCTCGTTCACCAGCGTGGCAATCCGGCGACCGGTAATGTCATAAACGGATAAAACCACTTCAGAAGTTTGCGAGAGTTCAAAGGTGATGTTCGTGAGTGGATTGAACGGGTTGGGATAGTTGCCCAGGAGCGTGAAGCGTTCTACCAGCTCATCCGGAGCCCCGGGATCATCGGCCGATGTGTCCACATGGCCGCCGAACCATGCAACGGTCGCCAGGTTGAGCTGCGCCACTTTGCGCACCAGTTCCATGTTGATTTTGTCCCACGTGTCACTGGTTTTATGGTAGTAGGGGTTGGCCGTGTAGAACTGGTTGGAATTCCACGGCGGTGCATTTTCGATGACCAGCACGGCGGGATACCCTGCCTGGGCGAAAACATCGTGATCGCTGTAAGCGCCGCGGGCAAACGGAGGCGAATTCATGGTCAGGCTGATGCCAAAGTCGATGTTGGCTATCACAAACCGGGAGCCAAGCTGCACGGATTCGTCCACCATGGCGTTTGCATACATCACCAGCGAAGTGTACATGTTGTTGTCGTTGTAGCCGATCATGTCGATGGAGATCATGCCGCGGATGTCGTCGTTGTTGGCGGCGGCGCGCTGGGCAAAGTGGCGGCTTCCCACATGGCTGGTGTTGTTGTTGGTGGCCCTGATGGCCTGCGGGATCCGCTCTTCCACGCCAAAGGCCACAAAGACCAGGGTGTAATCGGGTTGGAAACCAATTTTCGGATCGGAAAGCACACGGGCCAGCTCCAGCACGGCCGCAACGCCGGTGCCGTTGTCATTGGCTCCGGGTGCTTCCATGGTCTGCCAGTTGGCGGCATTGTTCCAGTCATCGTCCCGGTCGGCTGTGGAGTCAAAATGCCCGCCTATCACATAGTAGGAGTCGGGATAGACGGAGCCTTCAATGGTGGCCACCACATTGACCTGGGGCATGGTATTGAACGGCGGGGCGGCCCCTGCAACATAGAAGGTGTCGAAATAAACCGAAGTGAGGCCAGGCATGCGATCGAATACCTCCTTGATATAGACGGCGGCGCTGTCTTTGCCGGGAGTAAAGGAGATGCGGCTTCGGGTGCCGCCGGCATCTTCGAGTACCTGTATGTGCTTTCTCAGGCTGTCAATCGATATGGTGTCGATCATCTGGTGGATGTACTGGCTGGGCGGAGGAGTGCCGGCCTGCGAAGAAGCCGGTAGCAGGAGTGCCGCCGCAAGTGCAAGCGTCGCGGCAGGCATCCGAAGTCGTGAGAAAAAGGGCATGGGTGAGGGGGTAATGTTGGTGTAAATTGTGCTATTTCACCAGCAACATGCGGTTATGAAGGCGCATGGTACCGGCAGTCAGTTCATAGAGGTACATTCCGCTGGGGAGTGAGGACGCATCGAACGCTACCTGATGCGATCCCGCAGGGTAGCGGCTGTCCGCAGCCATGGCCACGCGCCTGCCGAGCAGATCGTAAACGGTAATACGCACATGGGCGGCTTCGGGAAGTGAAAAAGGGATGACCGTCACCGGGTTGAACGGATTCGGGTAGTTTTGTCCCAGCTCAATCTCGCCGGGCAAGTCCCGCGATACCCGGCCGGACGGGCTCTCTGCGGAGGTCTCATCCACACGATTGCCGGTCAGGACAAAGCGCACAGCATCGGCAACCGCGTAGCTCGGCGATGCGGTTCCGGAGGCGTCGTTGGTAATGACGACCATGTCTGATGCGCTGCCGCTGAAATACCACGTGCCGATATCCACCCACCTGGACCCGTCTGTGGACTGGTCCACGCGAACGGTATCCACCCCGTTCAGATGATGCACGATGTAGGGCGTGTCCCTGGTGCGGTTGAAGGAAGCGACCCACCAGCCCGAGATGGCATACTCGTGTCCGGGCCTGAGATCCGGAAGGTAGGTTACCGTCTCACTGCCATCGCCGGCGGGCACAACAAGCGAAGGCGATTCGCCGTAGAAGCCGGGGTTGGCCGTTGCAAACCAGCCGTCGGTGACGGTCACATCGTCCATTTCAGTGTCCAGGATCACCTCCTCAAGGGGTTCTTCGGGAAAGCGGACCGAATCGACGGGCACGACGGCCAGGATGGTAGGGATCTGGCGGTTCACGAACGGGTAGTTGACCAGCTGGTCACCGATGGTCATGTGGGTGGACCCGCCCCCGTCCAGGTTGAGGGCTTCATGGCAGCCGAGGTCGAACAGCACGTCGGCCAGCTTGTCGAAGGCCATGCCGGGGCTCTCGTTGGCGACGAAAAGCAGGGCGCGGTCGTCATCGGTGTAGCAGACGGCGGTGCGCGCGCGGCGCTCATTGAATTCGCCGATACCGCCCCATATCAGCTCCTCGGTGAAGGTGATGTTGATCTCGCCGTCCTTGATAAGAACGGGCCCGCCGCCGATTCCCACCAGCAGATCTTCAAAAGGAGTGCCGTCGTCGCGGGTTGGCGCCGGTGCTGGCGTGCCGCGCAGATTGGGAATGGCCTGCTCCAGACGGTACATGTCGCCGATGGCCCCGCCGAAGTGGTATATCCAGTCCACGCTCATGCTCCGGTCGGTCATCACCCCGAAATGTCCGCGTGAGATATGGTAATTGCGGGAGGTGCCATCGACCGTTCGGCTGAGAACGGATGGGTTCTGCGCGCGGATCTCGCCGCCGGGATAGACGATGGTGGACAGGGACGTGCTGCCGGAGAAGTACCCGCCGTTGATGGCGGCGATGGATCCCACTTCCCGCGAGAAGGCAGGCAGGCCCTTGCTTGAGGAGATGTAGGGATGGAGGATGTAATCCTCGCTGGTCATGTCCACTTCGATGTACCAGGCCTTGAGTGCATCCTCATTGAATACCCGGATCCCTTCGGGCAGGTTGTAATCGGCTGTGATATCCACCCAGCCCGATTGCGGGGCATCGTGATTCGCTTGTGCAGCGGCATCAGGGAGGGACAGCAGACCGGCAAGGATCAGCGAGAGCAACGACACAAGCAGCTTCATGGCACCCTCCTCAGGCCTGTTCTTTCCACTTTATGTTGCATCCGAGCGAGGGCTTCTGATCCGGCGTGGGCGTGCCGCCATCCACCAGCGCCTGCATGGCTGCCTTGAGATCCGCTCCGGTGACAGGTTCGTTGTTGCCCGGACGGCTGTCGTCGAACTGGCCGCGGTAGACCAGCTTCAGGTCCGTGTCGAACAGGTAGAAATCAGGAGTGCAGGCGGCATTATAAGCCCGGGCCACGTCCTGGCTTTCATCGAACAGATACGGGAAAGGGTAGCCGTAGATCTTGCTCTCTTCGGCCATCTTTTCCGGGGAATCTTCCGGGTAGTTCTCAATGTCGTTGGAGTTGATGGCCACGATGCCGATCCCTTTGTTGATGTACTCCGAAGAGACCTGTGTGAAACGGTCACGGATGTGCTTGGCGAACTTGCAGTGGTTGCAGTAGAATACCACCAGCAGGCCGTGCTTGCCGACGATTTGATCTCTTGAGTAGATGTTCCCGTGCGGGTCGGGCAGTGAAAAATCGGGAGCTTTCGTACCGAGCTCCAGCATGTTGGATGGGGTGCGTGCCATAGAAAACGTATTTTTTTGTGTTTATGGAAATAGCCAAGATAATTGATTGGAAGATGGATTGCCATATCAGCGGGAGTTGGACAACTCTCTGTCAGAAAAACGTTTTTTCATTATGGAAAGGTCCGGCAACCTCTTATTTTTAGTTTTTCCGTAAAAATGAAAGCTATTATGGACTCCCAATCGCAGCCTGTCAGACCCGACTTCACCAAGGTGCGGTATGTTTTTTTTGACCTGGATGACACGCTGATCGACCACAAAAGGGCACAGGAGCGTGCCCTGGTGGATGTGTGGACCCAGTACACGGAACTGCAGCAGGTCGATCCACTGGAGCTGGCCTCCCAATTTGCCCGGATCAACTATCGTCTGTGGGAGGCGTACCGCAACAGTGAGGTGGGCCAGTCGGAACTGCGCCGCCTGCGTTTCGAGCAGACGTTCCGGCAACTGGGGGTGCAGGCGCCGGACTGGCGCGAAGTGGACCAGGTCTACATGGAGTGCTATGCGCGGCACTGGGACTGGATCCCGGGCGCCCGCGATGCCCTCATACAGGTTTCACGCAAGTACCCGACCGGCATCGTTACCAATGGCTTTACCTTCGTCCAAAAGAAAAAGTTTGAGTATTTTTCCCTGAACCGCCATACCCGTGACCTGATCATTTCCGAGGAAGTGGGACACCTGAAACCCCATCCACGCATATTCGAATTTGCTGCCGAAAAAGCCGGTGTCAAGCCATCCAGCCTGCTTTATGTAGGTGATTCCTACGTTTCCGATATAGCGGGTGCGCATAGCTGCGACTGGAAGACGGCCTGGTACCACAAGGGGGACCGGCTTCCCGACCCGAACCTCGCCGATTTGATTTTTTCCTCATATACCGATTTGCTGGATGCGCTGGAGGTGCCGCACAAGCCATGAACAAAGCAGCCGTCACCCGGCCGAAACCAATGAGCCCGAACAGTCTGTCCGGCAAGCAGAGTCCAATCATCCATCCACCCAACATCCAACCCGAACCACACCACACATCATGTCCCAATTGCGCTTTTCCGAACCCGAAGTGACGATTGAACTGGCCCGCGAACACGGCCTCACCGACGAAGAGTACGCCAAAATCTGCGATTATCTGGGCCGCACACCCACATTTACCGAACTTGGCGTCTACTCGGTCATGTGGAGCGAGCACTGCTCCTACAAGAACTCCATCGCGGTGCTCAAGACCCTGCCGCGCAGTGGTCCGACCCTGCTGGTGGAGGCCGGCGAGGAGAATGCCGGGCTGGTGGATATTGGCGACGGCATGGCCTGTGCGTTCAAGATCGAGAGCCACAACCACCCCTCCGCCGTGGAACCCTACCAGGGTGCGGCAACCGGTGTGGGCGGCATCCATCGCGACATTTTCACCATGGGCGCGCGTCCCATCGCGGCCCTGAATTCGCTGCGTTTCGGCTCCATGAACGAGCCGCGTGTGCGGTATCTGGTGGATGGGGTTGTGCGCGGGATCGCGGATTACGGCAACTCCTTCGGGGTGCCGACGGTCGGCGGGGAGGTCTGCTTCGACAAGAGCTACGAGGGCAACCCGCTGGTGAACGCTATGAGCGTGGGTATTGTGAAGGTGGGCGAGACGGCGTCGGCGGTGGCCGATGGCGTGGGCAACCCGGTGATCATCGTGGGCGCATCGACCGGGCGCGACGGCATCCACGGAGCCACGTTCGCCTCCGAGGAGATCAGCGAGGCCAGCGAGGCGAAGCGACCCAGCGTGCAGGTGGGCGATCCGTTCACTGAGAAGCTTCTGCTGGAGGCGACCCTGGAGGCGCTCCGGACCGGCGCCGTGGCGGGCATCCAGGACATGGGGGCGGCGGGTATCAGCTGCTCAAGCTCCGAAATGAGCGCCAAGAGCGGTACCGGCATGCGGCTGGATCTGGACAAGGTGCCGCTGCGTGAGGACGATATGAGCGCCTACGAGATCCTGCTTTCCGAGAGCCAGGAGCGCATGCTCATCGTGGCCGAAAAGGGCCGGGAGCAGGAGGTGATGAATGTTTTCGACAAATGGGACCTGAATGCCGTGGTGATTGGCGAGGTTGTGGACACCGGACGTGTGACCTACCTGCGCGACGGCAAGGTGAAGGCGGATATCCCCGCGCATTCGCTGGTGCTGGGCGGGGGCGCGCCGGTCTATGTCCGCGAAACGCAGAAGCCCGAGTATCTTGAGAAAACCGGGACCACCGACCTTTCGCCCTACATCGATCTGGAGGATGTCGAAGGCACCATGGTCAAACTGCTATCCTCGCCCAATATCGCATCCAAAAGATGGGTCTATGAGCAGTACGACCATATGGTACGCACCAACACGGTGGTGGGGCCGGGTCCGTCCGATGCCGGAGTGGTGCGCATCAAAGGCACGAACAAGGCGCTGGCGGTGGCTACCGACTGCAATGGACGGTATGTCTACCTGAACCCGCGCAAAGGCGGACAGATTGCCGTGGCCGAGGCGGCACGCAACGTGGTCTGCACCGGTGCCAAACCGATGGCCATCACCAACTGCCTCAACTTCGGCAACCCGTACAAGCCGGAAGTCTACTGGACCTTCAAGGAAGCCGTGGGCGGCATGGGGGATGCTTGCGAGGTGTTCAGCACCCCGGTTACCGGTGGCAATGTGAGTTTTTACAATGAGAACCCGCACGGAGCGGTGTTCCCGACACCGGTGATCGGCATGCTCGGGCTCATCGACGACTGCGATAAAGATACGACCAGGGCAGGATTCCGAACCGAAGGGGACGAGATCCTCTACGTGGGCGCGCCCCGGATCGGCATTGACGGCAGCGAGTACCTGTCGTTCATCCACGGCATAACGGCGGGTGACGCGCCGGACCTGGACCTGGAATTTGAGGCAAAACTGCAGGCGGCCGTTCTGGATGTCATCCGCAAGGGCTGGGTTGCGTCAGCTCACGACCTGTCCGACGGCGGGCTGGCCGTCGCGCTCATGGAGAAAGCCATCTTCTCTGGTCTGGGTGCGCGAGTTTCGCTTGACATGCCGGGACAGAGTATCACGGAGATGCTGTTCAGCGAAGCGCAATCTGGAATCCTCCTGAGCGTGACGCCGGAACATTTTGAGCAGGTCCGGCAGGCGCTTTCCGAGCTGGAAATCCCGGTGTTCCATATTGGTTCGGTTGCTGGCAGCTACCTGATTGTGGATGAATTTGCGGAACTGCAAGTGGACACGCTCAGGGAAATCTACGAGGGTGTGATGCCCGGGGCGCTGTCACAGACGCAGACGGTTTGATATAGGGTATTGGTCGATCGGGTGTGCCGCAAGATGCAAGGGCAAACCGGCAGGAGCACGGATTTGCGGACAGGCACACAGCCATGCCGGTATCCAGAGGGTCGTACCAACAGTCGGCCGGGAACCGCAATGGCCTGGTTCGTGTTCGGGGCGGGGTAAGCAAACCCTAATCCACAAACGACCAGTATCATGGAAGACAAAGTAGTTTTGATTGCCGGCGGGACCGGTGGAATCGGATCGGCCACGGCTCGGCTTCTTGCCAGGGCGGGAGCCAAAATCGTACTTGCGGCGCGCAACCGCGAGAAGGCCGATGCCATTGCGAGAGAGATTAACGAATCGGGAGGAGAGGCGTGGGCCGTAGATCTGGACGTGACCGATGTATCCTCAGTTTACAAAATGACCGACACGGTGGCAAAAGAACTAGGGCAGATTGACGTGCTCGTGAACGCATTTGGCACCGGTATGATCCAGGGAATCATGGATGTGGATCCGGAGAAGGCCAGAAAAGTGCTGGAAGTGAACACTTTCGGCACAGTGGTGGTCACCCAGGCCGTTCTGCGTCATATGATAGCGAAGAAATCCGGAAAGGTGGTCATGTTTCCGGGTATCCTGGGCAAGCACGTAATGCGCAACTCCTCAATCTACTCGGCTTCCAAATTTGCCGTTACAGGGTTCACCAAAGCACTGGTGGAAGAGACGCGTCGCCAGAACATCGGCTACACGCTGCTTTACCTTGGCGGGGTGGCCACGGACTTCTGGGAAAACCCGGACGTGGACATGAAGGTACAGGCCGACAAGATGCTGTCAGCTGAGGAGGTGGCCAAAGCGGTGTACTATGCAGTCAGTCAGCCGGCTCCAAACGTGCTGAACGAGATGGTCATCCAGCCGGATTCGCACCAGCTGGTGTAGTGTACATTTTCTGACCTGAGACCTGAAGGCGGCTACGCTATTTCCTTGAGGGATTTTCTGGCGATTTCAATGCCTTCGTCGACGTGTTCTTTCTGGACGATGAGAGGCGGACGGAACCGCACGGCGTGCGTACCGCAAGGCAACATCATCATTCCATTTTTGTGGGCCGCTTTCAGATACTTTGGACGCATGGCTGGGTCTGCAAAATCAAATGCACACATCAGGCCTTTGCCGCGGGCGCTGTGAATAAAGCCAAATTCATCCGTCAGTTCGTGGATCTTTTCCAGCAGGTATGCACCTGTCTGTGTGGCGTTCTCCACAAGTCTGTCCTCTTCGATGATTTCAAGGTACCGGGAGAAACGGACCATATCCACGAGATTTCCACCCCATGTTGAGTTGATCCGGGAAGAAACGCGGAAAACGTTGGTTTCGAGGTCGTCGATCCGTGTGCCTGCAAGGATGCCGCAGACCTGGGCTTTCTTTCCAAAAGCGAGGATATCGGGTTTCACATAGTGTTCATGGGCCCAGAATTTTCCGGTGAGGCCCACGCCTGTCTGCACCTCGTCATGGATGAGCAGGGCCTCGTGTTTGTCGGCCAGATCGCGAAGCGCCTGGTGGAATTCCGGGCGGAACTGGTTGTCACCACCCTCGCCCTGTATGGGCTCGATGACAATGGCGGCGATGTCATCCTTGTGCATTTCAAAATGCCTTTCGGCCTGCGCTATGGCTTTTTTCTCCATGGCGATCACCTTTTCGGTGTTTTTCTCGTCCATGGGGAAATGCATTTTCGGGTTCACCACGCGCGGCCAGTCGAATTTAGGGAAAAGGGCCACTTTGTTGGGCTCGGTATTGGTCAGCGACATGGTATAGCCCGTACGGCCGTGAAAGGCCTGTTCAAAGTGCAGCACCTTGTGACCTTTTTCGACGCGGTATCCCTTCTGGAAATTTTTCTGCACTTTCCAGTCGAAAGCGACTTTCATGGCATTTTCAACGGCCAGGGCACCACCAGCGACGAAAAAGGCGTGTGGCATGTAATCAGGAATACCCACTCTGGAGAAGGTTTCCATAAACTCGGCCATTTCCGCGGTATACACATCGGAGTTGGATGGGTTGTGCATGGCCACGAAACCGATTTTCTCACGGAACTCTGGATTGCCTGCCATTTTCGGGTGGTTCATACCGAGCGGGTTGGAGGCAAAGTAAGTGAAGAAATCGAGATAGCTGCGGCCTGATTTGGCGTCGTGGAGGTAGGGTCCCTGGCTTTCTTTAAGGTCCAGTACCATATCGAATCCGTCGGCAAGAATGTGTTTGCCGAGGGTGGAATGCACACTGTCAGGCGCAATGAGGGTTTTGGGAGTCATGAAACCAATGATTTAGTGGTGCGGACTTGCAAAATGGATTTGATAGGCCAAATCTACCAAAAACCGCGCTCAGTACCAAGAATTGGCTGTTTTCTTTTTGAGTTTTTAGCGAAAACCTGCGTTTAAAATGTTTGACACTGGAAAAAAAATTCCGTACCTTTATAATCTTGACACTGCGGGGTGGAGCAGCTGGTAGCTCGTCGGGCTCATAACCCGAAGGTCGCAGGTTCGAATCCTGCCCCCGCCACTATAAGGCTTGTAATCCGTTAGGTTGCAAGCCTTTTTTTATTTTGGTACAAACATTTTTCGCACATTGTTCTATCCGCTGTCAACATCACATTGGAAAGACGGCTTGCGTGAAGTGCTCGCAATGATTGAAATGGCAGCAGATACAGCCCTGAAAAAATCTCATATGGGAGTATGCTGATGAACAGCCAGCTGTCACTGCCGGTTTTGTACATAAGTGCTGCTGACCAACACGAGTGCTGCTGACCAACAAGACCCCGGCGTAATCCGTGTGAAAGCTACACGCCTGCACTTTCAGTTTGTTCGGCCATTTCTTTCAAGGAACTGTTCATGGCCATGAACCCCTCTCTTGTACCGGGCTCAAGACTTTTCCAAATAAGCGGGACCAGCATCCCCCGGAAATTTTCCCTGTGGACCAATCTGGTTTTGTCGTTGCCCAGATCCATGAGCTCAAAAATGTGCTCGCCGTCGAAGAGTCCTCTAAACCCGAGATGGCCCAGCCACCGGAACTCCTCGTTTTCTTTGAGTACCAGGCACTTTGGACGGAAGGTCATGGGTTTGGATCCAGGCGGCTGCAACGTGACATTGAACCTTGCCCCTTCACGGATCACACCCTGGAAGGATCTGATGAACGGATTCCAATTGTTATGGTTATCAAAGTCGGTTAATATGCCCCATACCCGTTCACGGGGAGCGTTAATGACTATTTCTGTTGCGAGCGATTTCATCTGTTTAAATCAATTAAGATTCATAAGGACAGAATGAACTCACATGGCAGGATTTGATCATCTCCCTGTGTGTCAACCAGAGGCTGCCATGTTCGTTTCATCTGTTTAAATTTTTATTGATTCATATCGTCAGATAGAATGTCCATGGCGATTAAAATCATGCCCCTGTTTGAAAGCACAACGGTAATGGACATTTCATTTCAATTGACGGTTGTGGAAGTATCTGTTCAAGTCCATGCCCGTTTTGAGGATGGACATGGATGTCATACGATACATCGAACAAATTGTTTCCAACTAATTGAAAAGTAATGACATGTCGGAGGGAGGAAACCCTTGTCAATCCTCGCAGGCAAAATTGTCATAGGGAATGGCACGGCTGCTTACCCCAATGACATACCCTGTTCCGGACTCCACATTTGTGATACCGTCGGGGAGCATGAGCAGTTCCGGGTCTACATTGGAAAAATCCACCCAGTCTGTGCCAGCAGATGCGACATACAGCTCGCAGTTTGTAATTTCAATCTCTTCGAGACCTAAAGTGGCATTGGCGATCGTTTCCCTGTCAATATAAACGCCATGAGTGTTCTCATCTACACGGAATGCGTCACCGATCAGCGACACATGATAAGGTTGGGAATATTCCGCCAGTTTGTAGGTTACTTTGAAACGGGCTTGGACATCAGCAAGGTTTTCAACACCATTTATGAGCAGCATATCGGGTTGCCATGGACGGTCAGCCGGCACAAAAGTAGGGTCGATAAATTCAGGCGGAATATCGACGACGACACGGCTTTGTGCCCCGTCGCCCCGGGTAGCGGTAAGCAGGTAGGTGCTGGCCGGCTGCACCTGCAATTCGGAGCGGAAGTTGTAAGCATAAATGGTTTCGGAATAGCGGAAGAGGGAGTCACGGAAACTGAAAACCTCGCCAGTTTCCAGCTTTTCAAGAGTAACGCTGGTATTCAACCCGCCGCCGTTGCGGTCAATCTCCTCCTGGAGGCTGACAACGCGCAGCCACTGCTCATCCAGGGATGTGTCCAGATATCCGGACATTGAAAAGATATACTGGTCATTCTCCTTGAACGGATTGAGGGTTTCATCGCAACCGGACAGGAAAAGCGTGGCCGCGAGCAGTCCGCCAATCAGCCGGACAGAGGACGTAAGCTGTTGTGCAGAGTTCATGCTACAATACGATTTTAAATGATCCGTAGGGTGCAAACGGAAGCTGATCGATGCGCCTCTGGGTAAACACATCGTAGTAAAAAAGGTTGGTGCGGTTGTAGGAGTTGATGACGCCGAGCTGCATCTCCATTCGCGTGGTTCCAACATGCAGGGTACGGTTGACCGAGACATCCATTCTGTGGAAGACAGGGGTTCGCCCGGAAAAGGGCTGGTCAAGTATCACCCTTGGGGTGCCGTAGCTGGCCCGGACGTTTGGCAGACCCCGATCGAAACGCAACATGCTGTCGAATCCCATCTGGCGCGTGAAGGGGAGACCGGTGCCCATCTGCCAGCCAACCGAAAAAGTGTAATCGGAGACGTCCAGGATGACCATGGCATTGACCTGATGCCGCCGGTCGTGCGCCGGATTATATCGCTGGATGGGCTGCCCGAACCATTCGGAGAAGCTTTTTTGCGCTGATTCGTACTCGATCCACGAGTAGCCGTATCCGATGAATGAGTAGAACCGGCGTGTTCCAAATTCAAGGCGGACATCGGCACCGTAGATATTTCCATCGGCCAGGGCCAGGTCCGTGGTGAATTCGGCGATCGTGCTCCAGACGGTGACCGGCAGGTTGGTCAGCTGTTTGTGGTACCCCTCGACGGAGAATTGCAGACCATGTGCGAGGCGCTGCTGCCATCCAACCAGATAGTGAAGGGAGCGCATCTGCCTGCCTTCCGGAACGGGCATCCATGCAAGAAATGCCGAACCGACATCACGCAGGTCGGTTATTCCTGTGATACTCTGGCTGTAGTAGCCGACGGCGGCATTGAATTCCTGATAATCGCTGCCGTATGGCTGCCAGGTAAAGCGTATGCGGGGTTCGGCTGACAGGCCGAACAGGTCGGTGTAATAGGTGAAGGCCGTTCCGGGACGCCAGGTGGCGTTGCCCATGGGGATGGCCGTTTCAATGTATCCGCGAAGCCCGAGCAGGACGTCAAGGGCTTCGGTTGGCAACCTGAATATCTCGTCAATGTCATAATTGAGCCACTTCATGTGGAAGTTGATACCGTAGCGAAGCTCAATGTCGTTGACAAACTGGCTGACGTTCAGATCGGTGCTGAGCTTGGTAATGGAGGAGGAGAGGTTGGTTTCGCGTGAACCGCCCATGCCGTTGGAGAGGTGCGAAATTCCGGAATTGAAGTCCACAAAAAGGTCGGGATCGCTGGTGATGTGGGTGCATCCGCCACCGATCACCACATTGCGCCACCAGAAGTTGTTGCCGAACTCGGAGTCCAGCCTGCCGCGGTCGTAAGTATGCATGCCCATGGCCGAGCATCGGGTGCCGTCGTTGCTGAGTTGGGTTACCTTAAGGAACTGGCTTTCGAAATGGACCGGCTGCTCATCTCCCAGAAACAGCGGGCTGGTATGCTCAATCTGGGAGCGCCGATAGCTGCCGATCCACGAGGAATGGCCTTCCTGAAGAGGTCCCTCTACAAGCACTTCGGTCAGGAAAGGGCTGATGGCCCCGGAGCCGGTCGTATTGTGGAAGTTGCCGTCGCGCATGCGCACATCCAGGACCGATGAAACCCTGCCAGAGTAGCGTGTTTCAAATCCTCCGGCATAAAAATCGGCGCTGGCGAGCAGCTCCTCCGGGAAAGCGGAGAAAAAGCCGATGATGTGGAATGGCTGGTAGATGGTCAGACCGTCGACCAGGGCAAGGTTCTCTGATGGGGTTCCGCCGCGTACGAACAACTGCCCGCCACGGTCGCCGGCCGCCACCACCCCGGGAAGCGCCTGAAGGTAGCTGGCCATGTCGCCTCCGGCGGCGGGTGTGACCACACGCTGAAGGTCCACCGGTGACACACGCTGATGGCCGGCCGACATGCGCGCCGCCTGGCTTCGGACGGTAATCACAACTTCATCCAGCATTTCACTGTCTTCCGAGATCCTGGAATTGAAGATCTGCGAGGGTTCATCTGTGATCTCCAGTTCCTCCTCAACGGTGATAAAACCGACGTAACTTATCCGGATGGTGTAGAAGCCGGGCTGAATCCTTCCAATGCGAAAGAGACCGTTTCTGTCGGTTGCGGAACCTCGGTAGAATTCGCCGTCACCGTCAAAAAGCACCACATTGGCACCTTCCACCGGTTGACCGTCACCGGCATCGGTTATGATGCCACGCAGCTGTACCTCTTGCGCTAAACCGGATCCGGCCAGCATTAAAACAAGGATGCACGCAATGGCAACCCGCAAACTGATTGATCGAGCTGTAAAGAAGGCTGTTGGAAAAAATAACATGTCCCTGGGTGAGCAATTTCCGGTAAAGTGAAATAAACAATCAAATTACGAAATCAGGCACTCAAATGTTTCGATAAATAGCGGGAAAAAACAGACAGGAGGGGTTTTTGAAGGGATCACGTGGCAAAAGACGCGCACTTTCAAATACTTGTAAACAGGCGCCAGCGGCTTAAGGCAAGCTACAGCGCCTGCTCAACGTCGGATATGATATCGTCGATGTGTTCGAGTCCGGCCGAGATGCGCACAAGCCCGGGAGTTATGCCCACTGCAAGCCGCTCCTCCTCCGTGAGTTTTGAGTGTGTTGTGGATGCGGGATGTGTCACAATCGTTCGCGAATCGCCCAGGTTTGAGGAAATGGACAGCATTTGAAGGCGGTCGATGAAGCGGCAAGCCGCATCGAAACCACCGGATATTTCAAAAACCAGAACGCCGCCGCCCTGTTTCATCTGTTTGCGTGCCAGTTCGTATTGCGGATGTGACGGCAGGAAAGGGTAACGCACCCGGGTGACTTCAGGCCTCCCTTCCAGGAACTGCGCAAGTTTCAGTGCATTGTCGCAGTGGCGATCCATTCGCACGGCAAGTGTCTCCAGGCTCTTTGACAGCACCCAGGCATTGAAGGGGGACATCGCCGGTCCGGTGTGGCGAACAAAGAAGCGAAGCTGCTCAATGAGATCGGCCCTGCCTGCCACTATGCCGCCGAGGGTCCGGCCCTGACCGTCAATGAATTTGGTTGCGGAGTGGACCACAAGGTCCGCCCCGGATGAAGCCGGCCGCTGCAGGTATGGAGTAGCAAAACAATTGTCTACATTGAGGATGAGTCCATGCTTGCGTGAAAACTCACCCGCGAAATCAAGGTCAATCAGCTCCAGTCCAGGATTCGACGGGGTCTCCAGAAAAAGCATCCGGGTCTCCGGCCTCAGTGCAGCTTCCCATTGTTCCGGCCGGGTGGCATCCACATACGTATAGCTGATGTTCCAGCGGGGAAGAAGCTGCGTGAGGATCTGGTGGGTGGATCCGAAAACAGCGCGTGCCACCAAAAGGTGATCACCGCTGCTCAGCAATCCTGCCAGGCTCACAAATACTGCCGCCATGCCAGAGGCCGTGGCAATTCCGTCTTCTGTCTCCTCCAGAGTGCAGATCTTGCGGATGAACTCGTCGGTATTGGGATTACTGTAGCGGCTGTACACATTGCCCTCTGTATCACCGGCAAAGAGCGCTTGTCCGTGTTCCGCCGAGTCAAAAACGAAACTTGAAGTCAGGTATACCGGGACGGAGTGTTCGCGGTGCTGTGAGCGTTCTGTTTGTTCCCGGATCGCATTTGTCTCAAATTTTTTTTTCATAATCCCCTGATCAGGTAAGGGCGGTTTCCGGTATCGGCAGTGTTATTGAAATTGTCGTCCCATTGCCCGTTTCTGACGCAATCGACATATCGCCGCGGAATTGTCTCACCACGTGCAACGCCTTTGTGAGGCCAAAACCACCACCCATGGTACGTATGGATTTGGCGTTACTCGCGCGGTACCCGTATTCGAAAACAAGTGGGAGCTCATCTTCCGGAATGCCGATTCCGGTATCAGAGACACACAGATGCAGCCGGTCTTTCTGCTGATGCAGCGAAAATCGGATTGTTCCACCAAGGGGTGTGTATTTTCGGGCATTGGACACAATGTCGCGCATGACGTCCTTGAAAAGAACTGTTGTAAAAATCACATCTCCCAGGTCGGACCTTATATCAGTAAGCACCAGGTAGTCACTTTCATTCAAGCGCGCTCCATCTATCGCAATTCGAAACCGGCCCCTGCTGTTCTTTTCAAGCGTTTTGAGGTAAACAACGTACTCATCCCGAAGAGATTCCACCCGGGTTTCCTGCCAAACTTCGGAGCCAAGCAGTCGAAGGGCAAGTTCCTCAACGCGAATATCCAGCTGTTTGAGGGTGTCATCCAACAGGTCCTTCGCCTCGGATAGCTCCTCCAGAGAGGTCACAACCCCGTTCATTTGTGCGTTATCGCTTTTAACGGGAAGGTTGTTTTCTGGCCTTCGAGCCGCCAAAACTTTCTTCTCAAGATCCCGGAGGGTCTTTTTTACAAGTTTTTTGTATTCAAGCATCCTTTGAGGGAACAAGCCGTTTATCGATCCGCTGCGGACCTCGTTCAGCAACTTGGAGGTCAGAGTAACGGTGTCATCCAGATTCCGGCTCTGCTGATGGTCCTCTGAAAGTATTTGAAGCTGCATCACTATCACGTTCATCAGATTGATGAACGAGTGCATCTCAAGCTCACTTATCTGTGACGGAGTAAGCTTGCTCAAGGCAGATTCCTTGTCAGGTACAATTACTTTCATGCAAATTCAGGGCATTCAATCTTCGAAATGTTGGAAGTGGGTGGAGTGGCGCGGCGAGGAGAGGCAGCAACAGGTGATTACCCATTATCGACGGACCACTCCCATGTGATTTTCGCTGTTTTTTCAACGATTTTGGCAACAGAGCAGTAGGTTTCCATCGACAAGCGCACAGCACGCTCCACCTTTTTTTCATCAAGGTCTCCTTTCAGCTGGAAGTGCAGGTGAATTTCGGTGAACAGGGCCGGGGTTTTGTCCTTCTCCCTTTCTGCACGCACCTCAATGTGAAAATCCTCCACATGCTGGCGCTGCTTTTTAAGGATGTCGAGCACGTCCATGGAACTGCAGCCAGCCATGCTCATAAGCAGGACCTCCATGGGGCGGGGGGCCTTGTCGGAGCCGCCGATCTTGGGCGCCCCGTCCATCTCTATGGTTTTTCCGAGTTCATTGACCGCTTCCAGGTGGAAAGCGTCATCAATGCGTTTGAGCTGGATTTTCATCTGTTTAAAATGTTGGATTTATAATGTCAGATAGAATGTCCATGACGATTTAATCATACTTCTGTGCGTCCGGGCTATGGTCATGGTCATTTCATGTGTCGCTGTCCTGTTGTTTTTGTTTTCGATATGCTGTTGCATTTGCAATAACCTGCCAATATAAAACAATATCATAAAGGATGCAGGTTTGCTATTGCCTTGATTAATGGCAATCTTTGAGGTTGTCCTGAAAAACCGAAAAAATCAAATGAATCCAGTAGATCTGACGGTTTTTGTTCTTTATTTCATCATCATTCTTGGCATCGGTGTTTACTTCTATTTCCGGAACAAGGGTGCGGAGGAATACTATATCGGCGGGCGAAAAATGGACTACCGGCACGTGGGCCTTTCGGTGGTGGCCACCGATGTCGGCGGCGGGTTCTCCATTGGTCTTGGCGGACTCGGGTTCGTCATGGGCATTTCGGGTTCGTGGATGCTGTTCACCGGTCTGCTCGGTGCCTGGCTTGCCGCGGTATTTCTGATCCCAAAGGTCAAGAACCTATCCACAGAACAAGGTTTTTTCACCATGCCTGAGGTTTTCAGCCACTTTTTCAATGCAAGGGTGGCATTTCTGGCTGGAATTATTTCGGCGATCGGCTACGTTGGCTTCAGCAGCTCCCAGATGCTGGCCGGGGCCCGTCTGGCATCGGCTTCCTTTGACGGCATGAGCCTCGACACCGCGCTTTACCTGATGGCGTTCATCATCATCGTCTATACCGTTATGGGCGGGATCAAGGCCGTCATCTACACGGATACCTTCCAATGGATCCTGCTGCTAGGAGGACTCATTTTCATCGGCATACCGGTCGGCTACATGTCGGTAGGCGGATTCGAGGTTATACGGGACACGGTGGCGCCCGAAATGCTCTCCCTGCGTAATATCAGCTGGCAGCAGCTGGTCAACTGGGGCATCACCATCCTGCCAATCTGGTTCGTGGGCATGACCCTCTACCAGCGGATCTACGCCACGCGCTCGGAGAAAGATGCCCAAAAGGCCTGGTATCTGGCCGGATTGCTGGAATGGCCCATCATGGCATTCATGGGCGTGCTGCTCGGACTGTTTGCCTATGTGGCCGCCGAACAGGGCATGTTCGCCTATATGGGCTACGAGTCGGCCTCCCAGATGCATCAGGAGGAGGGACTTCCGATGCTGCTTCGCACGGTGCTGCCGATCGGTCTTATGGGATTGATGATGTCGGCCTACTTTTCAGCCATCATGTCCACCGCTGACAGCTGCCTGGTGGCGGCGTCCGGCAATGTGACAACGGATATCATCGAAAAAGTGTTCAGGATAGATACAAAGAAGATTTCCATGATCCGGCTGTCCCAGATTGTGACACTGGCACTTGGGGTGCTGGCTTTCATGCTGGCGGCCGTCTTCGACACGGTACTGCAGATCATGCTCTACTCTTACGCGTTCATGGTATCGGCACTGCTGGTCCCCATAATCGGCGGCCTGTACTGGAAACGCAGCAGCAACGCAGCCGCCTGGTGGTCCATGATCACCGGCGGAACACTTACACTCCTGCTCACACTGTTTTCTGACCCGAACCTGCCTTTCGAAATTCCCCTGCAGTTTTCCATGCCGCTGGGTCTCGATCCAATTATCTTTGGTCTGGCCGCTTCGCTGGTCATATTCGTGAGCTTCTCTGTATGGTTACCGGACAGAAAAACAGCATGACCGGTCACCCGGACTTGCATTCTCTTTTTGCCATAGACGGCATTTTTTCATTGAACTAAAACAAGTACATCAGATTTAATCTTAATTATAAGTTTCTTCGTTATCATATGAATTCAGCAGTTACTATTGAAACCATTACACCTGAAAACCACAGGGAAGCAACTGTCACGCAGGATGATATCGCGGATTTCCTGCACGCGCACCTCGACCGTTTCCGTGACCCCAGGGACCAGATCATGAAATGCCTCGATTATGCACTCGGGAAAAATGAATGCCGACGGGGATTTATCCTGGTTGCGAGTGAGAAAAATGGGCCCATATTGGGCGTATCCGTAATGCTTGACACCGGAATGAGCCAATTCGTGCCTGAAAACCTCCTGGTGTACATCGCCGTGGACGGCAAGACCCGGGGACGCGGTATCGGGAAAATGCTTATGGAAAAGGCGATTCAAACGGCCAATGGGGATGTGGCGCTGCATGTGGAGCCCGACAACCCCGCCCGACGACTCTACGAGCGTATCGGTTTTACCAGTAAATATGTGGAAATGAGGTTGAAAAAATAATATGGCCTATCTCAAGCTCTACCGCGACAAACTCAGGCACAATTACGATTTCCTGAAACATCTGTTCAAGGACCATGACATCGAATGGGGGGTCGTCACAAAACTTTTTTGTGGGAACGAAGCATACATCCGTGAAGTGATCGAACTCGGGGCACGTGAAATCCACGACTCCCGCGTCAGCAACCTCAAGGTCATAAAAAACATAGATCCGGATGTGCAGACCGTCTACATCAAACCCCCGCCTAAAAAATACATCCCGGAAATCGTCACATATGCCGATGTCAGCTTCAACACGGAGCTGGAGACCATCCGGCTGCTTTCCGACGAGGCTGTCAAACAGGACCGCAAGCACATGATCATCATCATGATCGAGATGGGGGACCTGCGCGAAGGGGTCATGAGAGAGGAACTCATCGACTTTTACGGTGAGATCTTCCGGCTCCCGAACATCGAAGTGATCGGACTCGGAACCAACCTGAACTGCCTGCACGGGGTGATGCCCAGCTCCGACAAGCTCATCCAGCTGGCGCTCTACAAACAGATCATCGAACTCAAATTCAACCGCAAAATCCGGTGGGTCTCCGGGGGCACCACCGTGGTGCTGCCGCTCATCCTGCGCGGAGACCTGCCCGACAGTGTAAACCATTTCCGCATCGGCGAGGCACTCTATTTCGGCGTGGACCTGTTCAGCGGAGAGATCATCGAGGGTATGGAGTCATCCGTGCTCGAACTTTTCACACAGGTGATCGAAATCCACGAAAAGCCTCTTGTCCCCAGCGGTGAACTGGCCGCCAATCCGCAAGGTGAGACCCTGGAGATCGACGAAGACCTGTACGGCAAGACCGCCTTCCGGGCCATCCTTGATATCGGCTACCTCGACATCCAGCCCGATTTCCTCATCCCAAAAAGCAAAGACATTGAGATTGTGGATGCCAGCTCGGACATGCTCGTGGTCAACGTCGGTCAGAACAACAAGGACCTGAAAGTGGGGGATATGGTGCAATTCCAGCTTAAGTACGTTGGTGCCCTTGGACTTATGAATTCCAACTACATCGACAAATACGTGGAATAGGCAGCGTCACGTCCACTTCCACACCCACTCCAAACTGCGGCAATGAAACATCCTGTAGCACATAAAGGTACCGGATTCCATCCTGTGATCGATATCGGCGAGCAATGGGAGGTGCTGGATCTCTCGAAGGGATACCACCCGGAGAGTATTTCATTGGATCCGCCCTCCATCGGACGCTACAACGAGGTCCGGAAAAACATGTACACCACCGGGCTGTTCAAAGGAGTGCGCAACATCCATATGGGGGTGGATATTTGGGTACCGGAGGGCGCACCGGTCCATGCCTTCGCCGATGGGCGCGTGCTCTTTTTCCGCGATAACGATCAGCCGGGTGACTATGGCCCGACCATCATCACGGAGCACATGATTGCCCTCGACGGGAGCCCAGAAGCACCGGTTTATGCGCTTTTCGGGCATCTGAGCAGAAAATCGCTTGAAAAAGTATCGGTAGGAATGGCCCTGAAGCTCGGTCAGGCCTTTGCCGAAGTGGGCGGGGAGCATGAAAATGGCGGATGGGTACCGCATTTGCACTTCCAGCTCTCCCGTGAACGTCCCGCCGAACCCGATATGCCTGGCGTAGTGGCCCCGGAAAACCGTGACGAGGCGTTGCGGACCTACCCGGATCCGCAGCTTGTCCTGGGTCGGCTGTACTGATCCCAAGCCATGGAAGGAGATGCTATGCTAAAAGGGTTGCCCGACATTCGCAAGCAGCTGCACCGGCACGCCGAGCTGGCGCACGGGGAGCGGCAGACGGCTGCATATGTTGCTCAGGTATTGCGCGAAGCCGGTGTGGAGCAGATCCGCGAGGGAATTGGTGGACACGGGCTGCTGGCCACCATCGACAGCGGACGTCCGGGTCTGGGCCTGATGTTCCGGGCCGAACTGGATGCCCTGCCCATTGATGAGACCATTTCCATGCCCCATGCCTCACACAATGATGGCGTGGCACATAAATGCGGCCACGACGGACATATGGCCATACTGATCGGACTCGCGCACTGGCTGCGGGAACATCCGCCAGCGCGCGGCAAGGTATACCTGCTCTTTCAGCCGGCGGAGGAGACCGGAGAGGGTGCCGAAAAGATGCTGGAAGATCACAAATTGTCCGGCCTTGCCCCGGATTACACCTTTGCCATCCACAATCTGCCTGGTTTCCCCCTCCATTCGGTGCTGCTCCGTCCGGGGGTATTTGCCGCCGGATCGGCGGGGCTCATCATTCGCCTGACAGGCAATACGGCGCATGCGGCTCATCCGGAACAGGGGCGCAGTCCCGCGCCGGCCGTGGCATCCCTGATACCGGCGCTCGGGGAACTCCCCGGAAGGGTGCTGCAAACCGGCCGGTTTGGACTTGCAACCGTGATCCACGTGCGCATTGGCGATCCCGCATTCGGCACTACCCCGGGCCGGGCGACGATCATGGCCACATTGCGTGCCTGGGAGCCGGAAGACCTGGAACTGCTGCGCGGGGAGGCGGTGGACCTTGCCCGGAAAACAGCGGCTGCGCACGGACTGGCTTTTGAGCATGAATGGACGGAGGTCTTCCATCCCACCGTTAACAGCCACGACGCGGTGGAAATCGCCAGAAAGGCGGCCTCCGGGTTATCGGCCGTTCCGGAAACCAGGGACATGGAACACCCGTTCTCGTGGTCGGAGGACTTCGGCCGGTTCACCGCGCGCTATCCGGGAGCACTGATAGGGCTGGGAGCAGGCGAGGACCATTCACATCTGCATGACACCCGGTACGACTTCCCGGACGAAATCCTCGATACGGGAATCCGGCTATTCGCTGGGATAATTGAGCAGTGTGGGCTATTTTAAAGGGAAGCTTCCAATCCCGATATCATTTTCCCAGCTGCAACGTCAATGTTCCACACATCCTACATCGAGATCAACAAGCCGGCACTCACATCCAACCTGCGGTTTCTAAAGCGGTTGACGGGACCGGATGTGCGCTTCTGTTCGGTCATCAAAGGCAACGCGTACGGCCATGGCATCGAGCATTTCCTGCCGCTGGCGGAAGAGTGCGGTGTTGACTATTTCGCCGTGCACAGTGCCGACGAAGCCCTCCGGGCGCTTATGGCGCGCCGGAAAGAGTCGCATATCATGATCATGGGGATGATAGACGACGACCAGGTCAGCTGGGCCGTGGAGAACGATATCTCCTTCTATGTGTTCGAGTTTGGCCGGCTCGAGGCCGCCATTTATGCTGCGCGCAAGCAAAACAAAAAGGCACGCATCCACCTGGAACTGGAAACCGGCATGAACCGGATCGGATTTGCGTGGGAAGAGCGGGACCGTCTGGCCGGGTTGCTGGTGCGAAACCTGGATCATCTGCACATCATGGGCATATGCACGCACTATGCCGGAGCCGAAAGCATTGCCAACTATCTTCGCATCCAGAACCAGATCGCCAATTTCAATCGCTACTACTGGTACCTGCGCAAAAAGGGCGCCCGGGCTGACATGAAGCACACCGCCTGTTCGGCGCCCCTCATATCCTATCCACACACGAAAATGGATATGGTACGGATCGGCATCATGCAGTACGGTTACTGGTCCAGCAAGGAGATGCAAATGCACTACATGATGCAGAACGGCAAGTCAAAGATGACCGACAATCCGCTGCGCCAGATCATCAGCTGGAAATCCAGCATCATGAGCATCAAAAAGGTACCGGCCGGTGAGTTTGTGGGATATGGAACGGTCTACCAGACGACCGACGACACCCTGATCGCCACTGTCCCGGTGGGATACAGCCACGGGTTCAGCCGAAGCCTGAGCAATCTGGGGAAAGTGCTGGTGCACGGACGCCGTGTGCCGGTGATAGGCATGGTCAACATGAACATGATGATCGTGGATGTGTCGCACTGCCCGGGGGTGAAACGGGAGGATGAGGTGGTGCTCATAGGCAGCCAGCGCAACAACCGCATCACCGTATCCTCATTCAGCGATATGGTGAATCACGTGAATTATGAGTCGCTTGTGCGATTGCCCCGGGAAATTCCGCGTTTCATCCTGGAATAGCGGGATTATCAACTTTTTACATGACAGGCGAAACCTAATAGCCTGATCGCGCGTTAATTGCATTATGAGCAAATGCAGCGGTTTGGCGAGTCTTCTGATTGATGTCAGCAATTTTGACACTAGCACGGTCCCACAGGATGTCTGAGACTTCGCTACCTTATGCCGACTGCACCAATTCCGGTCCTTAGTGAAAAAATGAAACCTGTCATAAAACGAATAATCGCAGCCGTTGTCGTAGTCCTGGTATTTGGTCTGCTGATCTGGAACCGCGTCCAGTCGGACGGCAACAACTCCGGTGGCGGAGATGCCGGTGCCAGGGGCGGCCCCTCGGAAGTGTCTGTTACAGGCTATCTTGTTCTCCCCGAATCCTTTCGTGAAACCATATACACTACCGGCAACGTGCTTGCCGATGAAGAGATCTACATACGGCCGGAGACCTCCGGACGCATAACGGGCATCTATTTCGAAGAGGACAGTGAAGTGCGTGCCGGCGATCTGCTGGTGAAACTCAACGATGCCGAGCTTCAGCAGGAACTGCGGCGCATATCCTACCAGATAAATCTGGCCCGCATCCGCGAACAGCGCCAGAAAGAGCTGCTCTCCCGAAACGCTATCGCCCAGGAAGACTACGACATGGTGCTCAACGAGTTGAATACCCTCAAGGCGCAGAGCGACCGGGTGCAGGCGCAGATCGACAAAATGGAAATACGTGCGCCGTTTGATGGCATCGTCGGCCTTAAAGAGGTCAGTGTCGGCAGCTTCGTCTCCCCTGAAGTTATCATTTCAAGTCTGCAGAAAATCGACCAGATCAAGATCGATTTTTCTATCCCTGAGCGCTTCCGGCCCTCGGTCCGACGCGACCAGCAGATTCGGTTCCGCATTGAGGGCAATGAGGACTACCTGTCCGCACGGATCTATGCGCTCCAGCCTCGAGTGGATCGTGAAACGCGCACGCTGCGGATGAGGGCCATCGCCCCGAATCCCGAAAACCGCATCCTCCCGGGAGCCTTTGCACGTGTGGAGGTGGACCTGAGTGAGATTGACGGAGCCTTGCTGATACCATCACAAGCGCTCGTCCCGGAGATGACCGGCTTCAGTGTATTTGTCTACGAGGATGGCAAAGCACGGTCGCGTGAGGTGCAGACCAGCACCCGCACAGATCGCAAGGTCCTCATCACCGAGGGCATTTCAGCCAGGGATACGGTGATCACTACCGGTCTGCTGCAGATACGCGACGGCATGCCCGTCCGGCTTGCCGATGTCCAAAGGGAAATTGAGGATGAGGTGACCGCCTTATGAGTCTGTCCGCAGTAAGCATACGCAGGCCGGTCCTGGCCACGGTGATGTCCATTGTCATCGTGCTGTTCGGAGTCCTCGGCTACAACAGCCTCGGGGTCAGGGAGTATCCGTCGGTTGATCCGCCCATCGTCACCGTTCAGACCAACTACACCGGTGCAAATTCCGAGGTTATTGAATCGCAGATCACCGAGCCGCTGGAAGAGCAGCTCAACGGAATCGCGGGCATCCGCACCATGACATCGGTCAGCCGCGAAGGACGCAGCACCATCACCGTGGAGTTTGATCTGGGGGTGGATTTGGATGTCGCCGCCAACGACGTCCGTGACCGCGTATCGCGGGCCATCCGCCGCCTGCCGCCCGATGTGGACAATCCCATCGTCTCCAAAGCGGACGCGGATGCGAGTCCCATCGTGTTCCTCAATGTGCAGAGCGACACGCGCGACCTGCTCGAACTCAGCGACATTGCCAACACGGTATTCAAGGAGCGGCTGCAGACCATTCCGGGAGTCAGCGAGGTGCGTATCTGGGGCGAAAAACGGTACTCCATGCGCCTGTGGCTGGATCCGGCCAAAATGTCATCCTATGGTGTTACCGTGATGGACGTCCAGACCGCCCTGGATCGACAGAATGTGGAACTGCCATCGGGCAGATTGGAAGGTGTGTTTACAGAACTCACGGTAAGGACCCTTGGCCGGCTTGAAACGCCCGATGAATTCAACCGCATGATCATCAAGGAGAGCAACGGATCTGTGGTGAGGCTTGAGGACATAGGCCGGGCCGAACTTGGCGCCGAGAACATGCGCACCATCCTCAAGCGCGACGGCATTGCAATGGTAGGCGTGGTGCTCATACCTCAGCCCGGCGCCAACAACATTGCCATTACCGACGAATTCTACAGCCGTGTGGCCGAAATTGAGCGGGACCTGCCTGCCGATATCTCCACGGGCATCGGTTTTGATACCACCGAGTTTATTCGTGATTCCATTGGCGAGGTACAGCAGACCATTATCATCGCATTCATACTGGTAGTGATGATCATCTTTCTGTTCCTGCGCGACTGGCGGACCACCATCATCCCGGTCATAGTGATCCCGATTGCGATCATTGGTTCGTTTTTCATCATGTTCGTGGCCGGATTTTCGATCAATGTGCTCACGCTGCTCGGGCTGGTGCTTGCCATTGGCCTTGTTGTGGATGACTCCATTGTGGTGATGGAAAATATCTACGCCAAGATTGAAGAAGGCATGGATCCTACCCAGGCAGCCCTCAAGGGTGTGGGTGAGATCTTTTTCGCGGTCATCTCCACCACGACGGCGCTTGTGGCCGTCTTCATGCCCATTCTGTTCCTCGAAGGGCTGACCGGACGCCTGTTCCGCGAGTTCGGCGTGGTTATGGCCGGCGTGGTCATCATCTCCTCGTTCGTGGCGCTGACGCTTTCTCCGATGCTCTGCTCCAGAATCCTGAAGCAGCGAAAAAAGAAAAATTGGCTCTACACGGCAACCGAGCCCTTCTTTGTCTGGCTCAACCGGGTCTACCGTGATGCGCTGCACACATTCATGAAAGTGCGGTGGGTTGCATTCGTTATCATCGCATTGGCAGGCGGCGGCATGATTTTCTTCTGGAGCCAGCTGCCGGCCGAATTGGCTCCACTGGAGGATCGCAGCCGGATCCAGGTCTCGGTAAGCGGTCCGGAAGGTGTCACCTTTGAGTTTATGGACTACCACGTGGACCGCATGGTCGCCGGCATCCGCGAGGAGGTGCCGGAGTACGAGGCGGTCATCAATGTCACCTCACCCGGTTTCGGTGCCGCCAGCTCGGTCAACTCCGGTTTCATCAACCTGATCCTGAATGACCCTTCCGAACGGCAGCGCACGCAGATGCAGATTGCCGGCAGTCTGACCCGGTATCTCCAGGATTACACGGCGACGCGAAATTTTGTGATCCAGACGCAGACCATAGGCCAGCGGCGCGGCGGCCTTCCTGTCCAGTTTGTGCTGCAGGCCCCAAACTTCGAGCGGCTTGAGGAGATGCTGCCGCAATTCATGGATGCGGCCTCCGAGCGACCCGAATTTGCTTTTGTGGATGTTAACCTGAAATTCAACAAACCGGAACTGGAGATGTCGATCGACCGGGAACGGGCCCGTGAGCTGGGCGTATCCATCCGGGACATATCACGCACGGTGCAGCTTGCACTCACCGACCAGCGGCTAGGCTTCTTTATTATGGACGGCAAGCAGTACGAGGTCATCGGCCAGCTCGAACGCCAGAGCCGGGCCACCCCGCTCAATATCCGGAACCTGTATGTAACAGGGAGCAACGGCCGGCAGATCCAGCTGGACAATCTCGTGAGCCTGCGTGAGCAAAGCAGCCCCCCGCAGCGTTTCCGCTTCAACCGGTACGTATCGGCAACCGTTTCGGCCGGCCTGGCGTCGGGCTACTCCCTGGGTGACGGCATCGCCGCCATGGAGGATGTGGCCGCATCGGTCCTGGACGATTCGTTCCGAACCGACCTGGCCGGTCCCTCACGCGACTTCGTCGAAAGCGCCGACAGCCTTTTCTTTGCGTTCATCCTGGCCATCGTCCTCATCTACCTGGTGCTGAGCGCCCAGTTTGAAAGCTTCCGCGACCCGTTCATCATCCTGTTCACGGTGCCGCTTGCCGTTTTCGGAGCGTTTTTCACGCTCTGGTACTTCCAGCAGACCTTCAACATCTTCAGCCAGATCGGTATCATCATGCTCATGGGGCTTGTCGCCAAAAACGCCATCCTCATAGTTGAGTTTGCCAACCAGCGCAAAGCGCAGGGCATGGAACTGATGGATGCCATCACCGACGCCGCAGCGGTGCGCTTCCGGCCGATCCTCATGACCTCCATGTCCACCGTTCTTGGCGTCACCCCAATCGCCCTGGCACTGGGTGCCGGCGCCGAGAGCCGGGTATCCATGGGACTTGCGATCATCGGCGGACTGATTTTTGCCAGTGTCCTGACGCTTTTTGTGATTCCTGCCATCTACTCCTATTTTAGCTCACCAACAGCCGGGGCGGACAATCGTCCGGATGAAAAGGTGACCAAAGAGGTGGCAGCCGAACATGCAACCGAAGGCGTATCGTAACTTAGACTGGTGGCTTATCTGGCCGGCCATTGCCCTTGGCGGGGCAATTGGAGCGCTGCTGCGATACAGCTGGGTGACTTTCTTTCCGGTTCACGGCACCGCCTTCCCCTGGGCCATTTTCTCCGAGAACATCCTCGGTGCCTTTCTGCTTGGATGGCTGCTGGCCATCTTCATCCGCAGACGTGGAAAACAGCGGTATATCAGGGCATTTTTCGGCACCGGGCTGATCGGATCGTTCACCACATTTTCGGGGATCACCATCGACATGGCCCATTATGTGCATGCTTCTTCATTCCTGCTGGCCGTGCTGTATCCAGTTTTGAGCATCGCGGCCGGTCTGGCAGCGGCCTATGCGGGTCTGCGGCTCGGACGCATTACGCTGAACGAATATCGTAAAAAGAACGATGCCGGTAAGCCGGGCTGCAAGCCGGATCATCCATCCATCCCAATGTAACCCAATACGCAGCTTCGAATGGTTTTTCCGGTCCTCGCACAAATGCACAAACTGCTGCTGACCGCAATGCCGGACACGCTTCTGCTTATCCTGTGGATTGCGATGGCGGGCGCTGCGGGAGCCTGCCTCAGGTACGGCGTCGACCGGCTGATGCACAAAATCTTTCCCACATCGCTTCCGGTCGGGATATTGGCGGTAAACCTCAGCGGATCTTTTTTCATCGGGGTGCTGTTTGGATTGGTCGCATCGGGCAGCGGCATGGCCGATGTGCCGGAGGCGGGCCGCATCCACCCGGATTATCACACCCTCTGGGTGATTCTTTCTGTGGGATTTGCCGGCTCCTACACCACTTTTTCCGGGTGGATGGTGCAAACGGTGGAACTTCTGGAAGCCGGTGATGCCAAAGACGCCTTCTGGAACCTGGCACTGAGCATCATCCCCGGGCTGGTCCTGACACTGGCGGGCATTCAGATCGGTTTGCGTTTGTGAGGAATCCCATTGCCGTGCATTATGATGTGACGCTCTGATCTGACACCCTGAATATAAAAAAGCGGGAAATCTGGAAAGATTTCTGGCAAATGATTACAATACGTTACCGGACCGGGTTCGTTACACCAATTCACATGGTTCCGGTTTAAGGGTTCTGCACAAAAATGAAGTCAACACGGTACTACAGTCGGGTCACGCCAGGCCGCTCCGCGGCCTTGAGTACCACATTGACCGCCCGCCGGGTGCACTCCCGCCATTTTCGTGCCTGCCATTCTCAAGCTTGTCATTCTCCTGCCTGCCCTTATCACGACTGTCCCGTTCGCACCTGCCGGTCAGAGGCCTTTTGGGGTTCATTGCGGCACCGGCTCGCATGCATTGCGGCAACCCTGCTCCTTTTGCTTTCCACGGCAACACTGGCAACAGCCAGGATCCCCATCTCAGCTGAAACGGACACCCTTTCGACGGTACCTGATGTCCTGAAGGCTGCAGAAGGGGCACTTCCGGAAACGCCTGATGTCCCTGGAAACTCGCCGGACACCCTTCCTGTGACGCCTGATACCATGGAAACTGAACAGGACACGCTTCCGGCCCCGCCTGATCTCCTGCAAAACGTGCCGGATACGGTGGCGGCATCTCCGGATGATCTCGCCGATGAACCGTTTACTGATGAGGCCGTTCGCAGGATTACCGAAGCTGCGGGCGACCCGTTTCTGGGCGGTCTGGCGCTGCGCGACTCGTTGGGGATCATCGCTGCCCTGGATTTCTGGGAATCCGTGTTCCGCGAATGGAAGGAGGCTGGCCGCCACGACCCGCGCATCGGTTTCCGGTTTGTGGAGTATGCCGTTGAAGCGGGGGATCCGGGGCGTTATGCCGCAGCCACGGAAATCCACAGCTGGGGACTTCGGGGCAGTTTTGAGGAGTTGTACCGCGAAGAGATCCGTCTGGAGATGCTCATGATGGAGCCGCTCATGGATCGCAGGGACTTCCGCGAGTGGAACCGCCTGTATGAGAACCGCGACAGCCGGCTTCTCCGTGAGATGAATGATTTCTGGAGCCGCAACAACATGGTGCCCTCCTCCGACCGCAATGAACGACTGATTGAGCATTGGCAGCGCATCCATTTCTCGCGGGAGCATTTCACCAACGATACCAACACGGTCTACGGCGCCGATGACCGCGCCCTGATCTACGTGCGGCTCGGTGCGCCCGATCGCCAGCGGTCCGGGACCCTGTCCTATAATACCGCGGAACTCAGGAACCGGCTTTACGATCTTGTGGAAGCGGGTGTAATCAACGTTGGCCAGGTCTACATCCTCCAGATGAACATCATGCAGAACTACTCTCCGGGTAGTTATGATTTCTGGAGATATGACCGAATATCGGATCAGGGGCCGGTGATCTACCTGTTTGGTCGACCGGGACGCGAGGGGAGGTATCGCCTGCTCGACAGTGTTGAGGATTTCATCAGCGGCAGCGGCTACCGGAGCGTGGTCATCGGCCGGAGGGGAACCCCATCGGCCTTCCGGGCCGGATACTTCCTCCAGATGATGCTGTACAATGAGGTGTCCACCCTTGATAACTATTTTGGGATGCGTTTCATGGAATATGAGCGGCGCTGGAACCAGGCCATATTCCACAGCGGGGCCAATGCCAGGATGCTCGGCGACCTGCTGTCGCCCAAGCTGGCTGCACACGACATGCAGCTGGTCCGGGCCCGCGCCCCTCAAAGCCAGAGTCTGTTTGAAAGAAACCTTGTTTCGTACCCGCTGATGCACCGGCAGTTCCGTTTCATTGATGAAGAGGCCGGACCCGTAACGTACGTGCTTATGCACCCATCCCCCCAACTGCACCAGCTCACGGATATGCTGGACCAGCAGCCGGGGATCCATGTGGCCGGTTATGTGCTGAGGCAGGGTTTTCTTGTTTATGCGGATGGCGAGCGCACGAAACGGTACATTGACGAGCATGTCTCAGAGATACGTGAAATAGATACCGCTCCGGGTGCATTCTACACATCCACTCAATTTCCTGCAGATGAAAGGGAGACCCGCATCCAGCTGTTTTCCGAGTTGTACCTGCGCCCAGGTTCTGTTGTAGCTGATGTGCTTGGCAGAAGCCTCGTTGGAGTGAGCAGGGAGTGGGTAACCTCGGAGGAGCCACTTCGCAATGACGGACAGCTTCTAATCAGTGACCTTGTCCTTGGAAGCACCGGCAATCAACCGATTGGCATCCGTTCGGGGAGAATGGGTCTGCTGTCTGGATACGAGATTAATCCTGACGATGACCTTCAGGTCTATTTTGAAGTCTACAACTTGCAGCCCGGTCAAAACGGCGAACATCGTTACAGCATCGCTTACAGGCTCAAGTCCGAGGGGAGGCGCCGTTTGCTGCTCTTTCGCAGCCGCTCTCCCGAAGTTTCTCTTTCATGGGAAGCCTCAGCTCCTGAATCACGGGATTTCCAGTTTTTTGAGGTGGACCTTTCCCATGCTCAAAACGGCAATTATACACTTGAGATAACCGTTACGGATAGCGAGACAGATGAAACATATCTCAGGAGCGTGGACCTGACGCTCAAAAGCCGGTGAAACGACGGTTTTTTTTTGTAAACTTTACCACATGAACCGAAGGTCGCGTAGCGCTATGTCCATGACCGGACATCTTCCGGTCACACAGGAGCATGATTAAAAACGTCATGAATATTCTATCTGACCATGTAAATCCAACATTTTAAACAGATGAAACGAACATGGCAGCCTCTGGTTGACACACAGGAAAATAATCAAATCCTGCCATGTGAGTTCATTCTGTCCTTATAAATCTTAATTGATTTAAACAGATGAAATGATGAGCCGAACGAATCCGTTATCATATCAGGTTCCAGTTACATTCCCATCAGCATGACAACATCAGCATCTCCCTGGCTGCAAACGGATAGTCCTTTACAATAGCAAATCAAAGCGAAACAACAGACCCCGATAATCATATATCAGCGCTGCCCGCCTCATCTCAACGTGGGGAAACAGTGCGAACTCACTCCATGAAATATCGCATCACCATTGCAATTATGGCCATCGCTGCCATGATGGCCTGCTCAAGGGCCTTCGACCCGGACATCCGTACCGGTTCGCATCCGCATCTTACGGATGGCAGGCCGGAAGTGCTGATATCCGCTATTGCGTATATGGATGCTACGAATCAGCCGGTTATTGACGTTGATCTTGACATCGTTTATGGCAGCCTGATTTATCGGGAGTCTGGAGGTGTATTCCAGGGGGGTGTTACCATTGTAACCGATGTCTTTCTGGTCATTGATGAATCGAACGATGAGTACCGACGGGTGGACCAGCGGCGCGATACGGTTGAAGTGTCCCGGAGGAATGCATCCATAACAGACAGCGGGGACAGTTTTTCCCACAGCGAGCGGATCCCTGTGGACCCCGGCATGTACATGGTGATCGTTCAGGTGACGGATCATAATTCCAATCAGAACACCCGGCGCCGGACGAATGTCACGGTGCTTGATCCCGGCAGTTCCTCTCCAAACCTCACGCATATTAAGGTATTCGGGGCCGATTCCGTTGATCGCGAATACGAGATGCCTCTGACGACCTACACCATTCCCGGCCAAGTCGATACTGTTACGTTTGAATTCCAGGTTACGCGTCCGCCTGATGCCGGACCGCTGGCCGTACGAATGAGGCTTATTCAAATTGATGCGGATACCATGCCACCGCGGCCCATGTCGGGTGTTACCCCAACAACCGGGTCTTTGCAGTACCGCGGAATAAACTACAACCGCACTGAAATCCTTGAGCAGCAGGAGCGCATACTTGAGCAGGAGACCGGGACCATCACCATTGAGTACCGGACGGCACGTCCACCCAGGGGGGCTTACCGCTTTGAGGTGGAAGTGGCTGACCGTGGAGGCCAGGGCGATGTGATACTCTACAAAGCCCGCGATTTCAGCTCCATGAGCAAAAATTTCCCCAATCTGCTCACACCCGGGGAGTTGGCAAAGCCGCTGGTGTACCTCATGCGGAGAAGTGAATTCAGGGATATCATGGCCATAGAGGACCAGGATTCACTGAAACATGCTATTGACCGGTTCTGGCTCTCAAATATTGGCGACAAGGAGCAGGCAAGCAGGGTTATCCGCAAGTATTACGAAAGGGTGGAAGAGGCCAACAAGCAGTTTTCCAACTTCAAGGAGGGGTGGATGACGGACATGGGGATGGTCTATGTCCTGTTTGGGCCGCCATGGTATGTAGAGCGGTCGCTGGACACCATGGTGTGGTTCTATGGTTACAACCGATCTGATCCGCGCAGGGTGTTCTATTTCCGCAGAACCAGGGTGGCAAGTGACACCCGTCCGTTCGAGCATTATATCCTGATCCGTCACAGTGAATACCACAGTGTTGAATACGAGCAGATCCAGAGGTGGTTGTCAGGTACTATTCTTACAAGACCTATCTAAATTAAAAAAATAATACTTAGCCCTATCGTTTTTTTTTGGGGATTGATGCGTTTCAGACGGCTGTAACTCCTTAATACGGCCGGGAAATGTCGTTTTTTCAAAAAAAAAGCTTGCTTTATTACTTTTTAAGACTAATCTTTGGGGTATGTGTGAGTTTGAAAAGAAGCCTTAATTTCATCATAAAATTCGAGGTTCTTTGCTCATTAATGTTTGATAAGTGCGAAATAGCATTTATTTTTATTACTTGGAAACGGGTTTTGGGTTAACGAATCAACTGGCAGCCTCTCTTCTACGATGTAATGAAGGTGTACTCCATTGAATCCTGTCCCTCGACCCGACGTCATCAACAAAAATAAATTTGAGGTCATATATGTTCAGAAAGGTACTACTGTCTCTGACATTCTGCCTGATTGCCGTTCCGCTAGCCTTTGCGCAGGTGGGTACGCTTACCGGGGAAGTAACAGATTCCCGCACAGGCGAAGTGTTGGTTGGTGTGAATGTGTTTGTTCCGGATCTCGGCAGAGGTGCGGTGACAAATTTGGACGGACAATATACTATAGAGAATATTCCCGCAGGGGAGTATGATGTCCGTGTCACTTATGTCGGGTACACGAGGATCCAGACGACCGTAGTTGTCTCGGCAGGTGACAATGTTCAGAATTTTGCCATGGCGGTGGATCTGATCGGTCTTGACGAGATGCTCATCACCGGCCAGCAGATCGAACGTCAGTCGCGCTCGCTTGCCTATTCCGTATCCCGGATTTCCGGAGAAGAGGTATCACGTGTTCGTGAAACCAACTTCGTAGATGCGCTCGCAGGCAAGATTCCGGGTGTCGATATTCAAAGCCAGTCCGGTAACATTGGAGCCTCCTCACGGATCACCATCCGTGGTATCTCCTCGCTCTCCGGAAGCAACCAGCCGTTGTTTGTAGTTGATGGGGTGCCCATTTCCAACTCAAACATCGTGGGTGGAACCAGCCAGGACCGCCTGACCGGCGCCGTTGACGTTGGTAACCGCGGTGGCGACCTTAACCCGGATGACATTGAAAGCGTAACCGTACTGAAAGGAGCTGCGGCCGCGGCCCTCTACGGACAGCGTGCCAAGGATGGTGTGATCCTGATCACGACAAAGCGCGGTTCTGCGCAGCGTGGACAGACGGTAACGATCAACTCCAGCATCAGGACCTCCTCACCGCTCAAGCTCCCGGACTTCCAGAATGATTTTGCTCAGGGAACACTTGGCAAGTACGACCGAACCAATCTCAACGGATGGGGTCCACGTATTGCCGGTCAGACCGTTGAGAACATCCGCGGTGAAGAAGTAACACTTCAGGCGTATCCTGATAACGTAAGTGACTTCTATGTCAACGATATTACGGCTATCAACAGTGTTTCTTTCTCAAACGCCGATGACGTCTCCGACCTTCGCGTTGGTATCACCCATACCAACCAAAGCGGTATTGTACCGAACAACAACCTGGACAGGACCTCCATCACGGTCAACTCAGGCCGCAGGATGACCGAAAACCTTTCGGTTCGCCTTTCCGGTACCTATACCAACGTTGACACCAAAGGCCGTGCCGTTGCCGGTGGCAACGATCCAAACGTATTGACTTCTATCATCAATACGCTTCCAAGGACCATGAGCATCGACGAGCTGAAGAATTACAAGAACGAAGACGGTACACAAAACGCTCTTTCGGAATTCACCAACAATCCCTACTGGCTGGTGAACGAGAATGCTTTCCGCAACCAGATTCGCCGGGTCTTCGGTAATGCCCAGGTGCGTTTCGAACCTCTTGACTGGCTGGCTTTAACGACCCGCGCCGGTCTGGATTATTACACGGAAGATCGTCGTGCCAACAATGCTGTAGGTACTCTCGGCCGGGCCGATGGCGGCTTCTCACTTGACGTGATCCAGGAGCAGCAGTTCAACCTTGATTTCCTTGCCGAAGCCAATCGCCAGCTGACCGATGACATCAGCCTGCAGGCTGTGGCCGGTTACAACCTGAACATGCGGGAACTCCAGATCCTCCGCAACTCCTCGACAACACTTGAGGTGCCTGGTCTGTACAACTTCGCAAACGCAACGGACAATGCGCCGTCGAACAGATTCCAGGAGCAGCGTCTGATCGGAGTTTATGGCGACCTTACTTTTGGATTCCGCAACTTTGCGTTCCTTAACGTTACGGGCCGTAATGACTGGTCATCGACCCTTCCGAAGAATCGCCGCTCATTCTTCTATCCCTCCATCAACACCAGCGTTGTGTTCTCGGAAGCCCTTGACATTGCCGGCCGGGTATTCTCCTATGGTAAGCTTTTCGTGAACTATGCGCAGGTGGGTAGTGACGAGGCTCCCTACCAGCTCGATTTCCGCTATTTGCCGATCCCTGACATTTTTGGTCAGTATGGCACGGGCAACAACTTTCCGTTTGGCGGCCGCACCGGTTTTGGAGCTGTGGGAACCCTGCCCCCGACCGATCTGAAGCCGCAGCGACAGAAGTCGTTTGAAGTCGGAACCGAGCTCCAGTTCTACGATGGAAGGCTGGGAGTCGACTTTACCTACTACGATGTCCGTACGGAAGACCAGATCCTCTCGATCCCCACTCCGCTGACTACCGGGTTTGCTGCCAACCGCACCAACATCGGTGAAGTCTCCAACAAGGGAATCGAAGTACAGCTTTCGGTGATCCCTGTACAGACCCGCGACTTCCTGCACAACGTCACCGTCAACTTCACTCAAAACACCAACAGAGTGGAATCCCTCGCTCCTGGTGTGGATGAGCTCGTTATTCAGAGTGCATTCAACGGTCTCCAGGTTCGTGCCGAGCCAGGCAAAGCACTTGGCCTCTACGGTCCCGGCTTCCTGAGAGTGGAAGACGAAGACAGCCCGCACTTCGGCGAGTTGATCATGGACCCGAACACCGGTCTCAGAAGAACCGGCGGGCAGATGAGATACGGCGACATCGATCCTGATTTCCGTCTTACCCTGAACAACCAGTTCAACTACAGGGGTGTGAACGTCAGCTTCCTGATCGATTATCGTCATGGCGGCTCGCTCTTCTCACAGACAGTAGGTCTGATCAGAAGAACCGGTGTTGCCAAGGAAACAGCTGAAAACCGCGACGGTACCTTTATCGATGCCGGTGTGATCCCGGATCCGGCCAACCCCGGTGAATTCATCCCCAACAATGTGCCGGTTCAGACCATGCAGGCATGGTGGGGTCGCTATGCTGACGCCAGCATCCACGAGGGCAACATTTTTGATGCCACGTACATCAAGCTCCGCGAAGTCAAGATCGACTACACGCTTCCGCGCCGCTGGGTTGAGAACACCTTCTTCAGCAGCGTATCCATCGGTCTGGAAGGAAGGAACCTCCTGCTTCTCTACAGCAAGATTCCGCACATCGATCCTGAAACCGGTCTCTTCGGTTCGGCTTCCAATGGCCAGGGAATCGAGTGGAACGTACTTCCTTCTGTAAGGAGCTTCGGTACGAACATCCAGGTAAGATTTTAATCATTATTGAAAATGAACAAGATTATGAAGCTATATAAAACCTTAATTCTGTCGGCCGTGCTTCTGTTCACGGTGGCAAGCTGTGATGATTTCTTGGATGTCAACACAGATCCAAACGCGGCTACGAGCGTCTCGCCAGACGTTCTGTTCCCGCCGGTTCTGGCAAACATCGCGGCCAACAGGGCCGTTGAAATCTTCCCGAGCACGGCGTTCTTTGTGAACGCCTGGGCGCCTAACGGTTCTACGGGCGTATTTATCAACCCGGACCGTTACATCATCAGTCCTTTCTCGACTGGTAACACGTGGAGCAACTGGTACGGATCCAGCATGAGGAACCTCACGCTGATGATCAATGCCGCCGAAACGGAAGAACCGATCCGGCCCAACGTTGCAGCACAGGCTCGGATCATGAAGGCCTACCTGTTCTTCTCGCTCAGCATGATGTGGGAGGAGATTCCATTCACCGAGTCACAGGACCCGGATCAGTTTCCTGAGCCGCAGTTCGATGACCAGCGCACTGTTCTCTACGGTGTGATCGATATGTTGAATGAGTCGCTTGACCAGATCGTTGTAGGTGGGCCTGCCGTGGAATTCGGCGACCTCATCTATGAAGGCGATATGAACTTGTGGATCAAGTTCGCCAACTCCCTGAAACTGCGGGTATACATGTACCTGAGAAACAAGGAGAGTGTGGATGCCGAGATCCAGGCTATCCTTGCCGAGGACAACCTGATCCGCACCAACGCCGAAATGGCATACATTCCCTTCTTTGACCAGGCGGACAATGCCAACAACATGTGGAAACTGCACAACCAGTTCGGTGGTTTCACCGGTACGGCCAATGGTGTTTTCTATGTGTACGGCGGCAAGACGCTCGTCGACAAGATGAACGACCTGAACGACCCGAGAAGGAACACGTACTTTGCGTTCTGCCCCCCGGCGACCTGTGATGAGTGGCTGCCCGAGGATTTTGAAGGCCAGGCAGCCGGTGTGAGCGGAGGCGAAGGAGCTGCCGTTTACATCAGCCAGAATGTGGTTCGTCGCGACTGGCCCAACCGCATCGTTACGCCTTCGGAAGTGTATTTTTACGAGGCCGAATTCAGGGCCACTACCGGCGATCTTCCCGGAGCGCATGCGGCTTTCATCGAAGGCACAAGGCTTAATCTGGAGTTCCTCGCACCGTACACCGTGCGGAATCCAAGAGGTTTGAATGCCGCTGACAATCCGCTTAACGGGATTTCGGCAGCAGAAATCCAGGATTATATTGACGGACTGCCCGCTTCATTTACCAGCGAAGCGCAAGCCCTTGAAAATATCTGGACGCAATCCTATATCGAAATTTGGGACCGCTCACCGGAAAACTGGTCCGAGTGGAAACGAACCAAGTTCCCCACGCTCGAACTTCCTGAGCAGGCACAGCTTGGCGATATCATCAGAAGGTATTCATATCCGCCTTCCGAAATTGCGTCCAACCCGAACACCCCACAGGATCCCCCGCTGGATACCCCGATGTGGTTCGAGAACTAAAGATTAATCATTCTAAGTCCTGATATATAATGATGGAACTAAAAAGAATTATACCGGTAATATTCATTTTCGCGCTGTTCGTTACAGCTTGCGAAGATGTCTCTGAGCCCTTCTCGATTGAAGACGGGGCGGTGCCTGCCTATGTAATCGTTGAAACCACAGATCGTACGGTTTTAGCAGGTGCAAATTTGGAAGTCCAATTTCAACTGGCACAGACCCAGGAAGAAGACGTAGTTGTCGAATATGAAATTTCTGGTACGGCTGTGGCAGGTGAGGACTTTATTCAGGTCGGCGGTGAAGGTGGTACGGTTACAATCACCCACAACCCCGACAACCAGACCTTTGATCGTGGGTCGATTATGTTCGATATCCCGATCACGGCGGCCCTTGGTGCATCCCGCACGCTTGTCGTTACGTTGCTCAGTGCAACTACGGCCAGCGGACAGGAGCTCACGGTGGGCCGTGCCGAAATCGGTCTTTCCAGAACCTATACCATCAGTGGTTTGGGAGACATGCCGACTGGTACCTACAGCTATACCACGGCAGGTTCTTTTGCTCCAAGTGAGGGAACATTGGAGATAATTTCCCGCGCTGATGATCCGATCAGTGTTGATGGCAGCCCCTATCTGTTCGAAACCTCTGACATAGCCGCAATGCTGTTTGGATCGGCTATGCCGTACGCTTTCAACCTGACGGCTGACGGTAACGTGATAGGTGCTCCGTTCTCACATGCCGCATCGACGGTGATCCTTGATGTAGGTGGGTCATTTGATTCAAGTACCAACACCATTGTATTTGATATCGTGTTCCAGTGCTGCGGTGTTCCTGGCGCCTCGCTGATCATCACAGGCACACTGGATGATTGACAGAAGCTCTTGAAGTTGTAAAAAAGCCGTGTCCTTTCGGGGGCGCGGCTTTTTTTTTGGCACATTACCATTTTCTGCATTATCACCCTATCTTTAGGGATTACAATCCCAATGACAATTTCACCTCATGGTAATCAACGATCGAAGAACGAAGCTGGTTTGCACCATTGGTCCCAGTACCAGCTCCCCGGAAATGATAGAACAGCTGATCCGCGGTGGCATGAACGTGGTGCGGCTGAACTTTTCTCACGGAACCCACGAAATCCACAAGAAAAACATCGATACCATCCGTGAACTTTCTGAGAAATTCGGGGTGAACATACCCATTCTGATGGATCTCCAGGGGCCCAAGATACGGGT